>DIWH01000086.1:24094-48859 GCA_002423485.1 Candidatus Xenobium occultum
GTTCTGCCCGCGCAGCAGCATCTGCAACTGCGAATCGGGCATCAACCTGCGGAAGGTTCGCAGGCGTTCCCAGGGGTCCTCATTCAGGAAGCGGATGCAGGAGTCATAGGTGGCTCCGCCCCAGCATTCCAAGGACCAGTAGCCTGCCTGGTTGAGGTCTGCGCAGGCTCCCACCATGTCCTCGGTGGCCATCCGGGTGGCCAGCAGGCTCTGGTGGGCATCCCGCAGGATCAGATCGGTGACTTCCACAAGTCGGCTCATGCGCTTGCGCTCCTTGTGAACTCCGCGGTCGGAGTCGGTTCAGTGGGCCGCGGGGGCGGCTCCCTGGAGTTTCTGGAGGATCCTCTCGGCGGCCTGGGGGATCACCGTGCCCGGCCCGAAGACCTCCAGGCATCCCGCCTCGTGCAGGGCCGGGTAGTCCTGCCGAGGGATGACTCCACCCGCCACCACCAGGATGTCGGGACGTCCCAGGCGAGCCAACTCCTCGATCAGTTGAGGGACCAGGGTCTTGTGTCCGCCGGCCAGCGAGGAGACCCCGACCAGGTGGACGTCGGAATCCACCGCCTGACGGGCAACCTCCTCGGGTGTCCCGAAGAGCGGAGCCACATCCACGTCGAAGCCCATGTCCGCAAAGGCCGCGGCGATGACCTTGGCCCCGCGGTCGTGACCGTCCTGCCCCATCTTGGCCACCAGCATCCGAGGCCGACGCCCTTCCTCCTCCAGGAAGCGGCGCGTCTGCTCCAGCACCTTCTGGATGGCCTGCTGTTCGCCTGCCTCGCCGGCATAGACGCCGCGCAGGCCCTGGGTCTGGCTGGAGTGCCGCCCGAAGACCTTCTCCAGGGCCATCGAGCACTCACCCACCGTGGCCCCCACGCGAACGGCCTCCAGGGTCAGTTCCAAGAGATTCCCGGACCCTTCGGCTCCGGCCGACAGCGCCGCCAGGGCGGACTCCACGGCGTTGGCGTCGCGCTCGGCGCGAAGCTCGCTCAGCCTCTGGAGCTGGCGGTCTCGGACAGCGGTGTTGTCCACCTCGAGGATGTCCATGGGCTCAGAGTCCTCCGCCACCCGCCAGCAGTTGACCCCCACGATGCGATCCCGCGAGGCGTCGATCCTGGCCTGCTTGCGCGCCGAGGCCTCCTCGATCCGGCGCTGGGGAAGGCCTTCCTCGATGGCCTTGGCCATCCCGCCCAGGGCCTCGACCTCCTGGATGTGCTGCCAGGCCCGTTCCACCAGGCCGGCGGTGAGGGACTCCAGCGCCTGGGATCCGCCCCAGGGGTCCACCACGGACGTGATCTCACACTCCTCCTGCAGCACCATCTGGGTGTTGCGGGCGATGCGAGCCGAAAAGTCGGTGGGCAGGGCGATGGCCTCGTCCAGCGAGTTGGTGTGCAGCGACTGGGTGTGCCCCAGGGCCGCAGCCAGGGCCTCCACGGCCGTGCGGGTCACGTTGTTCACCGGATCCTGCTCGGTCAAGGACCAACCCGAGGTCTGGCAGTGGGTGCGCAGGGCCAGCGACTTGGGGTTCTTGGGGTTGAAGGGTTGGATCAGGCGGGCCCACAGGAGCCGGGCCGCGCGCAGCTTGGCCACCTCCATCCAATAGTTCATGCCGATGCAGAAGAAGAAGGAGAGACGCGGGGCAAACTCATCCACCGAGAGTCCCGTGGCCAGACCAGCCCGCACGTACTCCAGCCCGTCGGCCAGGGTGTAGGCCAGCTCCAGATCCAGCGTGGCTCCTGCCTCCTGCATGTGGTAGCCCGAAATCGAGATGGAGTTGAAGCGGGGCATGTGCCTGGAGGTGTAGGCGAAGATGTCCGCCACGATCCGCATGGACGGAGCCGGCGGGTAGATGTAGGTGTTGCGGACCATGAACTCCTTGAGGATGTCGTTCTGGATGGTCCCGATCAGCTTCTCGCGGGGTACCCCCTGCTCTTCGGCAGCCAGGATATACAGCGCCATGATCGGCAGGACGGCCCCGTTCATGGTCATCGAAACCGACATCTGGTCCAGGGGGATCCCCCCGAACAGGACCCGCATGTCCTTGATCGAGTCCACGGCCACCCCGGCCTTGCCGACGTCTCCCACCACCCTCGGATGGTCCGAGTCGTACCCGCGGTGGGTGGCCAGGTCGAAGGCGATCGAGAGGCCCTTCTGGCCCAAGGCCAGATTCCGGCGGTAGAAGGCGTTGGACTCCTCAGCGGTCGAAAAACCGGCATACTGGCGGATGGTCCAGGGACGCACGGCATACATCGTGCAGTAGGGCCCGCGCAGGAAGGGAGGCAGGCCCGAGAGGTAGTCGACGTGGTCGAGTCGGGCCAGATCCCCGGCGGAATAGCGCCGCTTGACGGGAACACCCTCTGGAGTCTGCCACGGGTGACCCTGGACCTCCTGGGCGAGGTCCAACGCCTCCACGTCGTCTCGATGCGAGACCTGGGTGAAATCCACGTTGTTCATCTACAGAGCCTCCAGGCGGGCGAGGATGCCGCCCGCGGTCTCGACGCGGTCTGCGTCACGGTGGATGAAGAGGTCGGCGCCACGTTCCCGCAACCCGTCGGCGTCGGCGGGGAGTCCAGCCACGGCCACGATGGGTCGCTCGCCGGGCAAGCCGCGAAGTTCGTCCAGAAGTCCGGCGTATTCCGGATCCTCGGCACACAGGACCAGGACGTCGACCTCCGAGCGCCTCGCCTCCGCCAGGGCCTCGGCCACCGAGGAGAAGCCGACCGGGCTCTCGGTCATGAAGCCGGCGGCTCCCAGGAAGGTGACGCAGAACTGGGCGCGCACACGACTGGTGGCCGAACCACCCAACGGCGCCATCAACGCCCGGACGGGCCGACCTCGTCGCTCTTCCAGGGCCCAGGTCCGCAGACGCAGGGCTTCGAAGGCCGCGGCCAGGCGCTGAGGATGGACCGGGAGGACCGTCTCCGCCGCACCGGCAGGGGCCTTCAGGGGCCCGGCTGGCTTGGCGGCGGCCGGCGGCTCGGCCCGCACGGCGTACTGGCTGACACCCACCAACGAACCACGCCCGGTGGCCAGGGCCTTGAGACGACGTTCGGCGGTGGCGGCGGCCTCCTTCTGGGGCAGGCCCTCCCGCAGCGCAGCGGTCATCCCGCCGGCCTTCTCGATGGCCTGGAGGCAACTCCAGGCCTTCTCGGCGATCTGGTCGGTGAGGATCTCGAGATAGGAGGAGCCCGCTCCGGGATCCACGACCCGATGCAGCGACGCTTCCTCCAGCAGCACCAGCGCCTGGCTCGAAGCGTGACGCCTCGAAGCACGTATCCCTCCGCCCGCTGCCGCGTCCATCGGCTCGATGCAGACGGCGTCGGCTCCTCCGCAGATGCCCGCAAAGGCCTCCACGGTGGAACGGATCAGGTTGGTGTAGGGGTCCCAGGCCGAGCGGTGCAGCCGGCCCGTCCGAACCACCAGGCGCACCCGCCCTTCGCCGCCCAGAAGGCCCGCCACCCTCGCCCAGAGCCGTCGAAAAGCCCGCAAGCGCGCCATCTCGGGGAAGAGACGCGGCGAGAGGGTGAACGCGAAGGCCATCCGGTCCAGCACCTGTTGGAGTCCCAGGCCGCGCGAAACCAGCGCGCGCACCAGGTCCAGACCGGTGGCCAGGGCCCAACCGGTCTGCTGAGCCACATCGGCCCCACCCTCGTGCCAGAGGCCTGCGTCGACGCCCAGGACGGCCAGATCCGGCATCGCCTCGGTCCGACGGACCGCTTCAGCGACCCGGTCCAGGCGGGTTTCCAGCGAATCGGTCAGGGCCCCGGTCCGGGCCAGGAAGCTCAACGGATCGCAGAAGAGGGCGCCGGAACGTGGGAACTCCGGGACGGCCTCCAGGGCCGCCAGGGGATCCTCCAGGCCACTCAAGAAGACCGGAACCTCGACCCCCTCCAGGACGGCATTGAGCGCAGTGGTCTGCGTCGTGCTCAGGCGCAGGTCCAGGGCGGTCTCACCGCTGGTCAGCCCCTGGCCAACAACCCGTGCAGAATCCTGGGCCAGGTCCAGGGGAACCGCCACCAGAGGGGCGCCGGGCTCACCCTGGGCGCTGCCAGGAACCGGGTTGACGGGTTTCCAGGCGCTTTGAATCCAAGGAATTCCGCTGGGCCGGTCCTGAAGTTCCTCCCGCAGATAGAGCGGACGGATCTCGACGCCTTCCAACGAGCGACGGGTCAGTTCGGCCAGGGGTGTCGCCTTGAGTTCCGCCTGAGCGGCCTGCTCCCAGGTCGAACGGTTCGGGACCGGGAATCGGACCGCAAGTTCCAGAGCCTCGAGCGTGCTCATCGTTCCTCCTTGCCCAGAAAACTGTGAGCCGGGGCATTCCAGGCTCTCAGGACGGACCCTCCCACCCCGCGGGGGAATCCTCCCCGGGCCGGGCAGGCCACGAAAACGCGCCCCTGCGCGAGGCAAGGGCGCCGCTTCCGAAGAGCCGTCCTGACCAACATATCCGACTCTCCGGCGGGCCAAACCTCTCCGGACAAGAATCTTCCGCATTCCGCCGCAGAGGTGTTTGAATGGCCTGAGAGCCCGCCGGGAGGGGGTCCGCGAATCGAGGGGTCAGGGATCCAGGGTGACCCGGAGAGGTGCCCCCGTCCTGGCCAGGACCTGTTCGACCGAGACGCCCGGAGCCGTCTCACGCAGGACCAGGCCCTCGGGGTCGACCTCGATCACCGCCAGATCCGTGACAATCAGGTTCACCACCCCGACGGCCGTCAGGGGCAGGGCACAAACCCGGTTGATCTTGGGGGTGCCGTCCTTGGCAACATGGGTCATCAGGGCCATCACCTTGCGGGCGCCCGCAGCCAGATCCATGGCTCCGCCCATCCCGTTGACCTTCCGCCCTGGCACCATCCAGTTGGCCAAATCCCCCGTGGCCGAGACCTCCAGGGCCCCCAACACCGCCCAATCCACGTGTCCTCCGCGGATCATGGCGAAGGAGAGCGAGGAATCGAAGAAGGAGGCCCCCGGCTGGACGGTCACCGTCTCCTTCCCGGCGTTGACCAGGTAGGGAGAGACCTCCTCTTCGGTGGGGTGGGGTCCCAACCCCAGGATGCCGTTCTCGGAATGCAGCCGGACGCGGCGCTCGGGCTGCAGGTACTCCGCCACCAGGGTGGGCAGGCCGATCCCCAGGTTCACGTAGGTGTCGGACCCCAGCTCACGAGCCGCCCTCCAGGCCATCTGCCGGCGGGTCCAACCCACGACGCCCTCTTCACCCGGCGGACACACATCCGTCCCGAAGGTGGGGGAGCCGGCGGGTCGGGTGATCCTCTTCTCGACGTCGAGGCGGTAATCGACGCCTTTGAAGATGCGCTGCACGAAGATTCCCGGGGTGTGGACCGCGTCCGGGTCGATCTCCCCGGGTTCCAACAACTCCTCAACCTCGACGATGGTGCAGCGGGCGGCCATGGCCATCAGGGGGGCGAAGTTCCGGGCCGACTCGCGATAGATGAGATTGCCTTCGCGGTCTCCCTTCCAGGCCTTGATCATGGCGAAATCGGCCGACAGAGCCGTCTCCAGGATGCAGGAGCGCCCTCCGAACTCCATGACGGGCTTGCCCTCGGCGACGGTCGTGCCCACCCCGGTCGGGGTGAAGAAGGCCGGGATCCCCGAGCCTGCGGCCCGCATGCGTTCGGCAAAGGTGCCCTGCGGGTTCAGGTCGATCTCCACCTCGCGGTTCAGGATCTGCCTCTCCAGATCGGGATTGCCCCCCACGTAGGAGCCGACGAAACGTCGAACCTGGTGGCGTTCCAGCAGATTAACCAGGCCCTTGCCCTGGTTCCCGCAGTTGTTGCTCATCACGGTCAGATCGCGGACGTTGCGACGATACAACTCGTCGATGCAGTTCTCGGGGATGCCGCACAACCCGAAACCGCTGAACATGATGGACGCGCCGTCCTGGACGTCCCGGAGGGCTTCATGCGCTCCAGCGCAGACCTTGTTCTTCATGGAAGGCTGACCTCGTCTGAATTGCCGCCGCGTCCCGAGGGATCGCCAGGGGCGACCGGGCCTTCGCGCAGGTGGGCGCAGGGCCTGCCCGTCCCGCGGGCACCTGAAGGAACCGAACCGGTCGGAGGGGAACCGTCGGCCTCGATGAGCGTCAAGGAAGTCTTGGGAACCGGCCGATACCTGCGCCTGGTCCGCGCCGAGGACTGGGAGTTCGTCGAGCGACCGGGGGTGAAGGCCATCGTGGCCATCCTGGCCGAGCACGACGGTCACCTGGTCCTGGTCGAACAGTACCGCCCCCCCGTCGGCTGTCGGGTGATCGAGCTGCCTGCAGGCCTGGTGGGCGACGTGCCGGGAGCTGAAGAAGAGAGCCTGGAGGAAGCCGCCCGTCGCGAGTTGGAAGAGGAGACGGGCTTTCTCGCCCGGGACTTCACCTTGTTGACGGTGGGGCCGGCCACTGCGGGCGCCACCTCGGAGATCCTGACCTTCCTTCATGCCCACGGGCTGAGCCGGGTCTCGGAGGGAGGCGGCGACGCCACCGAAGACATCCAGGTCCATCTGGTCCCCACCGACGACATCGACCGCTGGTTGACCGACCGCAAGAGCGCGGGAATCCTTGTCGACGCCAAGGTCTATACGGGCCTGTACTTCTGGCTCCGAGAGCGCCGACAGAACGGTCGCTGATCGGAAGCGCCCGAGAGTTCCGCCGACACGCAGGGGTGCCGGGGACCTGGGCGAAGACCCCTGTTGAGGTGTTTCCGGTGCTGCAGCGGTTGTTCACGGTGGAAGAGGCGAACAGGGTCCTGGCCCGAATCCGCCCGATCCTGGTGGAACTGGTCGGTTTGCGCCGCCGTCTGGATTCCCTGATCCGCGAACTGCACCGGATCCACCGCGAGGTCCACTCGGAGGGAACCCACCCCGGTCTGGACCTGCGCCAGCGGCTGGAGACGGGACTGGCGGGGCTCTCGGCCCTGGACACCCGGATGAAGGATCTGGCCTCGAAGATCCAGGCCGAAGGCGCCGTCCTCAAAGACCTCAAGAGGGGCATCGTGGACTTTCCCACCGTGATCGAACGCCAACCCGCGTACCTGTGCTACCTCCTGGGCGAGGACAAGGTCTCGTGGTGGCATGGGGTCGAGGAAGGTTTCCAGGGACGCCGTCCCCTCCCGGCTCGCCAGAATCGTGAGGAAAAAGGTTTATCCTGAGCTTCCCGATCGGTAGGATGGGCCCGACCCCCATGTCTTCCTCCGCTCCCCCACCCCCCGAGCAGTCGCCGAGGCGCTTCTGGCGCTGGTGGGCCCCAGGGCTGGCCTTGCTTCTGCTTGTGGTCCTCCCCGCACTGGTTTCCGGGACGGGCGTCCACCTGAAGAGCGTCCGGCTTGGAAACCAGGCGTTCCCTCTGCAGCCCGGCGGCCAGCGACTCCGGATTTCTCAGGCCTCGCCGGTCTTGCACCTGGACTTCGGGACCCCGCCGCTGACCGGGGTCCAGGCGCAAATCGACGGACGGGACCTGGTCCTGGACGGTGCCTGGCTGCTCAGGCGCAGGACTGCAAACACGGGGCCCCTGGCCGACGGGCCGCACGAACTGACCCTCCACGGAAAGGACCTGAAGCGAAACTGGGCCTTCGTCGTGGACACGCATCCGCCCGCCCTGAAGATCCTCTCGCCCAGCCCAGGGGCTCATCTGGGAGGAGACCGGTTGGTCCTCCGTGGGAAGGCGGAAGCGGGTTCCCTCGTGGAAGCCCGAGCAGGTGAAGCCGTGGTCCAGACCCGACCCGATGCCGACGGCGTCTTCTCGCTGGAGTTGCCGATCCGGCACGGTCCCAACACGATCCGCTGGGAAGCGCGCGACGAGGCCGGGAATCGCACGCCCGGAGACCTGGAGATTTCGTGCGACCAGACCCCTCCCCAGATCGTCGCCTCGCTTCGGGACCGCCCCCCAGAAGAGAACGGGGAACGGCTGATCCGAACCGGCTCGCCGATCCTGCGGATCCAGACCACCGACCGCGAAAGCGGACTGGCTGGGATTGAGGTGCGCGTGGATTCCGGAAAAGCCCGCCGGGTGCCACTGCCGGCTCCCGGGAAACCGGCCGAGATCCGCCTGGATGGGCTCCCCGACGGCCTGCGCAAGGTGGAGGTCACGGCCCTCAACCGCGCCGGGGGCCGGTCCCGGAGCCAACTGGAGTTCCTCGTGGACACCACCGAGGAGTTCGGTCGAGCCACCCTGACCCTGGGAGCCCGCGGCCGGGACGTCGAGCAGTTGCAGCGACGCCTGGCCGACCAGGGCTTCCTGCACACCGCGGACGTGGCCGGGCACTTCGGCGAGCCGACCCGCCAGGCCGTGCGGGCCCTGCAGGAAGAGCTGGGACTGAGGGTGGACGGAATCGCCGGCTCCTACACCATTGCGGCCTTGAGTTCCCGCATCTACGTGAACCTGGCGGAGTTCTCGCTGGTGCTGGTGGACTGGAAAGGCGAGGAACGCACCTATCCCATCGCCCACGGGACCCCCGACCACCCCACCCCGACCGGATCGTTCGTCGTCGCCGACCTGGCCCAGGACCCCACCTGGATTCCCCCGGACTCTCCCTGGGCCCGGGAAGCCCAGGTCACCCCGCCAGGGCCCGGGAACCCCCTGGGAACCCGCTGGATCGGCCTGGACCACGGCCTGGTGGGGATCCATGGCACCCCGGCAGAGTGGACCATCGGCAGCCGGGCCTCACACGGTTGCCTGCGGATGACGGTTCCGGATGTCGAGGACCTCTTCGAGCGCGTGAACCTGGGCACCCCCGTCCGAATCCTCTCCGGCACCGAGGCCGACCCCGTCCTGGGCAGGTTCTGGCCCTGAACCTGCTGGTAACATTTCCGGTACATCATATTCGTCGGACCCGACTACGATAAGGGCATGAAGATCCAGTCCGGCTCCGACCTGTACCGATTGGCCCACGAGGCCCCCATCCGCACGGCTCAGGATGCTCCCTCCCCCAAAGGAAGTGATTCTGAACCGGTGGACGGGCTGGACCACAAGAGCGACTCCGCGGGCCTGCTGCACAAGTTGGGGAGAAAGTCCCTGGACGGCGTTCGCGCCGCGACGGACTTCCTCGAAGAACACCCGGCCGCCGAGAGCGCGGTCAACCAGACCCTGGCCCTGACCCGCAGCCTGAAGGCCTTCCCCAGCTTCATCTACCCGACCATCCTGAACGCCAGCGCCACCGAGCAGAGCCAGATCTACGACGTGCTGGACGCCTTGCCCCTCAAGGACGTCAACTCGGTCAAGTCGATCACGATGGTGCCCGAGATCGCCAACAACAACCCGGGATGGGTCACCCGGGGGCGGGCCTGGGACTTCAACGTGACCAACTACATCGAACTCTCGCGCAAGGAGTTGCAGAACCCCGCCGACTTCCGGAAGGTGCTGATCCACGAGATCGGCCACACCAAGGACTATGAGAGCGCCTGGTTCAACCTGGTCGGCGAAGAGTCCAGCAAAAAGCCGTTCGGCGAGGGCCCGCACATCAGCGAGTACGCCAAGACCAACCGCCACGAGGACTACGCCGAGACCTACGCAAACTACCACGTCGATCCCAAGCGGACCCAAGAAGAGGTTCCCGAGAAGTTCGAGGCCATCCGCAAGTCCGAAGAGCCCAACTTCGTCGAGCGCCTGATCGACCGCCAGGAGTTCCGCGAGACGGGCCGCTGGTTGGGCGAGAACCTGGCAGAGAACCACGCCACCCGGAATGGGCTGCAGGTCGTGCATTCGCTGGCGGGCGGCATCCAGGCAGTCCACGGCATGGACCAGTTGCGCAAGGCTTCCCAGACCCGGGACCCCCTTCACCACTATCAGGGAGTCCTGAACCTCACCGCCGGAGTCCTGTTCGGCAGCGGCCTTCTGGGCATTCCCGGAATGGCCGTCCACAGCGCCCAGAGGGCCCTGAACCGTGCCGTGACCAGGGGTGAACTGACCACCCTGGACGCCGATGCAGGGGTCCGCACGCTGAGCGATCCCATCGAGAAGGTCGTCCGGGCGGCCGGATCCAAAGTCGGAATCCTGGAGCCCTTCCACCCGCTCAAGGAGGATTTCCCCGACGCCGACCCCAAGCGCGTCCGCGCCCTGGGCGTGGCCACCGGTGGAGCGCTGGGCGGCGTGGCCGGTTCGATTGCCGGGCCCTATGGAGGCGTTCTGGCGGGCTACCACCTGGGTGGCCCGGTTGGAGGGGCCGTGGGACTGGTCATCGGAGCCCTGGGAGGCTATGCCCTGGGGACCGAACTGGGAGGCCGCGCGGGTGGTGCCTTGACCCGGGCTTTCGGCGCCTGAGCGTTCCTCAGCCGGCCTGACTGGCCGAGGAACGCAGCCGCTGCACCCCCTGGTAGACCCAGAGCAGCAGGGCCAGGAGCCGATCCCCGCTGGCCAGGTCCTGGGGCCCCAGGTTCTGGTTCATCGAACGCCGGGTCTGAGGCGTTCCCACCACCATGCGGACCGTGTCCCCCTGGATCTTCATGTCGCGCCCGGTCATCCCGCTGGGCAGGGCCGGACTGAGGTTGGCCACCAGATTTCCCAGGTCCAGACCCGGAACCTGCAGTTGCAGGGTGATCCGGTCCTCCACCTTGTCCCTCCAGCGGCGCCGGGTCTTGCCCCGGCGGGTCTTGTAGGACTCCAGGCGCTCGGCCTTGCGCACGACCTCCAGGCACAACCTGGCTCCGTCGGCCAGACGCCCCTGGAACTCCAACCAGGGCTGCCGATAGGTCAGTCGCGTGCGCCCCCCACCCTCGGGCGTCCGGGACACCTGGAGTTCCCGCCAGGGGTAGTCCCGAAAGTCGACCTTCAGACGAATGGGACGATCCGCAGGCAGGTCCGTTCTCAAGACGCGCAGGAAGCGCAGGGGTTCGAGATACCTCGAATCCTCGAGGTCATGGGAGTCCGCCCGGAAGAAGAACGGGACGCAGACCACCGCTCCGACCAGGCAGAACGCACCGGGCCAGGCCAGCCAGGAGATGTCCGTGGACAGACCCAGCAGCCCGACCCCCAGGAAGAAGAGGATCCCAGCGCCGCAACCGAAGGCCGTCCCCCGGCGTTCGGCCTTTCCATCCTCATGTTGTGCCAGCTCCAGACGAGCGATCAGCTCGACCGGAGTCCCCTCGAACTGGTGGAGGCCTGTCTTCATGATCGGGAATTTCTCCCGAGACCGACCAGGTTCCCCCTGGCAGGCAACCGGGCACAGGCTGCGAAGGGAGGGCCCGATGAGGAGGTCCGACATGGACGAACGGATGCAAAGGCTGCGGGATCTGGGTCTGCCGGAATCGATCGTGTGGCTGGCGGGCCAGCCACACGGCGAGGATCTCTTCTTCTTCCGCTGCGGCGAGATCGTTGCCCCCGACACCCTGCGGTTCCCGGAGGGAATCCCCGCCGAACCGCTCTGGCAATTCGACTGGTGGGTCACCGCCGTGCGACGGGGCGACGGGAATCTGGAGTATCTGGGCTTCGATGCCAACGACCCCGAGAACTGGCAACTGCTGGCCACGAGCGAGAAAGGCCTCCTGACAAACCTCTTCTCGGACCTGATTGAGGACGAAGACTGGGAAGAGGAAGAAGAGGAGGCTCTTCGGGCCCTTCGCGAGGCCGCCGAACAGGTCGGCTTCCAGGGTTTGGATGAGCTGCTGGCCTTCCAGGCCGAGCACGCAGGCGACGAAGACTACGCCGAGAGCCTGGCTGAATGGACTCGAACCCTGTAGGAGGTTGAAGATGAGCACCGTTTTTACGAAGATCCTGCAAGGGGAGCTTCCGGGCCGCTTCGTCTACCAGGACGACCGCTGCGCAGCCTTCCTCTCGATCGCGCCTCTCCAACCCGGCCACACCCTGGTGGTACCTCGCCAGGAGGTGGACCACTGGGTCGATCTGGAAGCGGACCTCGCCGCCTGGTGCATGAAGGTCGCCAGGAAGATCGGCCGGGCCCAGATGCGGGCCTTCCAACCCAGACGAATCGGCCTGATGATCGCCGGGATGGAAGTGCCCCACACCCACCTGCACGTGGTTCCGATCCAGGCAGAGAGGGATCTGGACTTCGCCCGCGCCGACTCTGGAGCCCTGGCCCAAGACCTGGACCGAGCCGCCCAGGCCCTGCGTGAGGCCCTGGAAACCGAACCGGGCCCCTGAATCCAGCCATCCACCGCACCCAAGCAGGCCCGAGAAGGATTTTTCGGGCTTCTCCTGAATTTTCATGGCTCCATCTTGAGCCCGACCGAAGTTGATGCTGCATTCAAACGTCCATCTCGAGGCTTTGGCCTACGAACTCCCCCCCCACGTCGTGCGGACCACATCGCTCTATGAGCGCCTGGCCCCCACGCTCAAACGCCTGGGCATCCCCGGCGCCTGGTTGGCGTCCCTTTCTGGCGTAGAGGAGCGCAGGTTCTGGGATCCCGGAACCTTCGTCCCGGACATGGCGTCCCGGGCAGCGCGCAAGGCGCTGGAGCGGTCCGGTGTGGCCCCGGAACAGATCGGTTGCATCCTGAGCACCTCGGTCTACAAGGAGTTCCTGGAGCCTTCGGTGGCCTGCATGGTGCACCACGACCTGGGGCTTCCCCCCGAGGCCATGAACATGGACATCGGGAACGCCTGCCTGGCCTTCCTCAGCGGCATGACCCTGATGTCACGGATGATCGACCAGGGTCAGATCCAGGCAGGTCTGGTGGTGGACGCCGAGTGTTCGCGCGCAATTGCCGAGGCCACCCTGCAACGTCTGACGGCCCCGGACATCGACCTGCCAAGGTTCTCCAAGGAGTTTGCCGCCCTGACCCTGGGGTCGGGGGCCGTGGCAGCGGTGCTGACCCACTCCTCGATTTCGCGAAGCACCCACCGGATCGTGGGTCACGTGACCCTGGCCAACACCAGTTACTGCAAGCACTGCATCGGAAAGGTCAGTGAGATGATCACCGACCAGACCAGCCTGATGAAGGGTGGAGTCGAGCTGGCCAACCGGACCTGGGCCCTGGCGGCCCGCACCTTCGGGTGGACCCGGGACAACATCAAGCAGTTCATCTGTCACCAGGTCGGGGCCCGGCACCACAAGCTTCTCTTTGAGACCCTGGGTCTGGACCCCACCCGGGCTTTCCAGACCTTCCCCTTCCTGGGCAACGTGGGACCAGCCTCGGTCCCCCTCACCCTGGCGATGGCAGACGAGCGAGACCATGTGGTTCCCGGAGACCGGATCGGACTGATGGGAATCGGAAGTGGCCTGAACTGCGCCATGATGGAGATCGTGTGGTAGACAAGACAAGCCGGAAATCCCCCTGGTGTCCCCTGTACCCCTTTGAATCCAACTGGATCCACCTTCCCTCGGGGCCACGCATGCATTACCTGGACGAGGGGGAGGGCGAGCCGATCCTGGCTCTGCATGGGAACCCCACCTGGTCCTTCTACTATCGGGAACTGGTCAAGGCCATGCGGAAGGACCACCGCGTCGTCGTGCCGGACCACATCGGCTGTGGATTCTCCGAGAAGCCCCAGGACTACGAATACCGACTGGCCCAGCACATCGACAACCTGGAAGCCTTCGTGGACCGACTGGACCTCGAGCCCTTCAATCTGGTGGTGCATGACTGGGGCGGCGCCATCGGCATGGGCCTGGCCGTGCGCCGGCCCGAGCGCATCAAGCGGATCCTGCTGTTGAACACGGCAGCCTTCCGGATGCCCGTCCTGCCCCGGATTCTGCTGCTGGCCCGCTGCCCGGTCCTGGGCCCGCTCTTGATCCGGGGGCTGAACGCCTTCGTCCTGGGCGCCCTGCTCACCAGCACCAAGAGGACCATGCCCCCGGCGGTCTGGTCGGGATACCAGGCGCCCTATGACTCATGGGCGAACCGGGTGGCCATCCTGCGCTTCGTGCAGGACATCCCGATGACCCCCCGTCACCCCTCCTACCAGACCCTGATCGAGATCGAGCAGAACCTGCCGCTTCTGGCAGACAAGCCCATCAGCGTGGCCTGGGGAGCGCTGGACCGGGTCTTCGACGACCGTTTCCTGGAGCGCTGGAAGGCGATCTTCCCGGAAGCAGACTTCGTTCGCTTCGGGGACGTGGGCCACTACTCGATGGAGGATGCCTCCGAGCGGATCCTGATGCGCCTGCGCGACCTCCTGGCCCGGCCCTCATGAGACCCGAGACTCCGTCAGCCAACGCCAACATCGCCATCCACCTGCCTGAGGTGGCCAGGCGCTACCCGGACACCGACGCTGTGGTCTTCCTGAGGGGTAAGTCCTACCAGTCCTGGTCCTTCGCAAGACTGAACCAGACCTGTGACGCCTATGCCCACGCCCTGGTCCGCGCGGGTGCCCGGCGGGGGGACAAGGCCCTTCTGATGGTCCGTTCCGGACCCGAGCTGGTGGCCGCCACCTTTGCCTTGTTCAAGATCGGGGTGCGTCCGGTGCTGCTGGATCCAGGGATGGGGCTGAAAGGGATGCTGCGCTGCGTGCGCCACATCCAGCCCGACCTCTACCTGGGGATCCCGGCGGCCCAGGCGATGCGCTGGATCTTCCCCAGATCCTTCCGCACCGTGCGCCGGGCCTTCACGGTGCAAGGCTGGTTCCCCGGGGCCCCGACCCTGGAGAAGCTGGCCGAGGGGAACTCCGACCCCTTCCCGGTGGTCGAGGTCCCCCCGGAGGAGACGGCCGCCATCCTCTTCACCTCCGGCAGTACCGGCCCCGCCAAGGGAGTGGTCTATCAGCACGGGATGTTCCAGGCGCAGGTGCGAGCGCTGAAGGCCCTGTTCGACTTCCAGCCCGGCGAGATCGACATGCCGGGGTATCCGCTCTTCGCCCTCTTCGACACGGCGTTGGCCATGACCAGCGTGATCCCCGAGCTGAACCCCAGCCGCCCCGCCACCTGCGACCCGGCACGCCTGGTCGAGGCCATGCTCCGGTTCAAGGTGACCACCTGCCAGGGCTCGCCCGCCATCTGGACCCGGGTCGGACGCCACTGCCTGGAGCACGGGGTGGTCTTTGAGGACCTGCGCCGGGTGATCACCTTTGGAGCCCCCATCTCGGCCGGCCTGGTCGACACCTGGCGCGAGATCCTGCCGGAGCAGGGAGACGTCTTCACGCCCTACGGCGCCACCGAGGCGCTGCCGGTGGCCTTCATCACGGGTCAGGAAATCCTGGAGGAAACCGCCGAGCGCGCCACCGAAGGGGCGGGAACGTGCGTGGGACTGCCCGCTCCGGGAATCGAGCTGCGCATCCTGCGCCTGAGCGACCAGCCAATCCCGACCTGGGACGAAGATCTCCTCCTGCCCCCGGGCGAGGTGGGCGAGGTGGTGGTCCGCGGAGATGTGGTGACCCGCGAGTATGCCGGCCTTCCCGAAGAGACCCAAGCCGCCAAGATCTCTGGAACGGACGGCTCGGTCTGGCATCGCATGGGCGATCTGGGCTATCTCGACGAGCAGGGTCGGCTCTGGTTCTGCGGGCGCAAGGCCCACCGGGTCCAGACCGCACAGGGCACCCTCTTCCCGGTGCAGGCCGAGGGGATGGCCAACAACCACCCCTCCGTGTTCCGTTCCGCCCTTGTGGGCGTGGGAGTACCCGGCGAGCAGGAACCCGTCCTGGTCGTGGAGTTGGAACCCGGCCACAACCCGAAGGAGTTGGAGCACGAGGAGCGGCTGATCCGCGAAATCCTGGCTCGCTACAGCGAACACGAGACCTTCCGGGCCATCCGACGCGCCCTCTTCCACCCCGGCTTCCCCGTGGACCCACGGCACAACGCCAAGATCCACCGTGAGGAGCTGGCCGTCTGGGCTGCCGAGCAGTTGGCCTCTCGATGAGAAGTTGCCTGGTCATCGGGGGCGGAGGATTCCTGGGCCAGGCCCTGGTGCGGCTCTTGCGCGAGCGCAAAGACCGCGTCTGCGTCATGGCCCGCCGGCGGCACCCCGCCGTCGAGGCTTTGGGGGCCGAGTCCCTGCAGGGCGACATCTCCGATCTCCAGGCCACCCTCGACGCCTGCCGGGGTCGGGACCTGGTCTTCCACACGGCCTCCAAGGCCGGAGTCTGGGGTCCGGAAGCCGAATACCAGCGCATCAACGTCCAGGGGACCCGCAACGTCCTGGACGCCTGCCTGAAGGTCGGGGTGCCTGGCCTGGTCTACACCAGCACCCCCAGCGTGATCTACGATCCCCAGACCCGAATCGAAGGCGTGGACGAAAGCCTCCCCTACCCTGAACGCTTCGAGTGCGCCTACGCGCGCACCAAGGCCCAGGCCGAGAGGATGGTCCTGGAGGCCCATGGCCAGAAGGGCCTGCGCACGATCGCCTTGCGTCCCCACCTGATCTACGGTCCCGGGGATCCCCACCTGATCCCACGGGTCCTGCAGCGAGCCCGCGAGGGGCGCCTCTTCCAGGTGGGGGATGGGACCAACCGCGTGGACCTGACCTTCGTGGACAACGCAGCCCAGGCCCACGTCCTGGCTGGCGACCGGATCCAGACCGCGGGCGGTCGTGCCTACTTCCTGAGCGACGGGGAACCTGTGGCACTGTGGCCCTGGATCGCCGGGGTCCTGGAAGCGGTGGGCATCGCGCCCGTGCGCCGCTCGCTCTCCTTTGGAATGGCCCGAACCCTGGGATCCTTGATGGAGGGAATCTACACCCTGCTGCGCCTTCCCGGCGAACCCCGAATGACGCGCTTCGTGGCCTCACAACTGGCGACTTCCCATTGGTTCGACATCTCGGCCGCCCGCAGCGATCTGGGCTACGAGCCGCATGTCTCGGGCTCCGAGGGGACCCGACGCCTGATCGAATGGATCCGGGCCGGAGGGCTGGAGGCCTCCTGAGCCAGCGATTTTCACCCTGACGCCGGCCGGTCGGGAAGACCAGCCGCGGCGACACGGTGGTCACGGGCCGGGTCCCACTCCGAATCGGCAGGGCGGGCCCTTCTGCAGGGCGCGGTGCCTTTCGAATGGAATCCCCCGTCATGAAATCCCTGACCGAGCATTTGTGGTTCGAGGTCCCGACGCGTCGGGGCTTCCTGAACATCACCCCCCAGGTCGAAGCCCTGATCCGGCGCAGCGGGATCCAGGAAGGCCTGTGCCTGGTCAACGCCATGCACATCACCGCCAGCGTCTTCATCAACGACGACGAGCCAGGTCTGCACCAGGACTTCGAGCGCTGGTTGGAGGGCCTGGCCCCCCACGAACCCCTCTCGCGCTACCAGCACAACCGCACCGGTGAGGACAACGGCGACGCCCACCTCAAGCGCACGGTGATGGGCCGCGAGGTCGTGGTGGCCGTGACCGCCGGCAAGCTGGACATGGGGCCCTGGGAGCAGATCTTCTACGGCGAGTTCGACGGCCGACGGCGCAAGAGGGTCCTGGTCAAGGTCCTCGGCGAGTAGGCGCACGTCGATCCCACATCCCAAGAGGTGACCCCCGGGGGGGGCATGGAGGCGACCATGAAACGCTGGCAAGCCCTGGGGGTCCTGATCCTGGCCTTGACGCTCGTCCTGGGCCTGGTGGCGGATGTCACCGCCCAGGGGCGCACCCGAACCGGCTCCGCCCAGGAGCGTCGTCAGAGGTTCCCGACCTCGAACCCGCGCGGAGTGCCCATAGGCCTGGCCTTGAAGGCCGCCCCGGACGGCTCCGGCTGGATGGTGACCCAGGTTCGCCCAGGTGGACCGGCCGCCAAGGCCGGACTGGTGCCAGGCGACGTGCTGGTCCAGGTGGGCGGAGAGGACCTGACCAGTCCCCGACAACTGGCCCAGGCATGGGCGGCGCTTTCCGGTGGCCAGGCGCTGAAGGTGGCCGTCTTGCGAGAAGGCGCCCTCACGACCGTCCAACTGGCGCGCCCCCAGGCCCAAGGGTCGGCTGCCGAGACCCTGATGAAGGAGGCGGGCGGGCGCGTGGCCTGGCAACCTCCTGATTCCCCCAGCCAGCGAGTGGAGAGGTTCAACGTCCTGCGGACGGCCCTGGTGGCCCCGGATGGGCGCGTGACGCTGCTGGGGACCTACGACCCCACCTGGCCGACCGGTCCTCTCCCCTACCAGGTCCTGCTGCGCGAGGCCCTGGAGAATCCCGCCCCATCCCTCTCGCTCGAGCTGGTTCGAAACGCGCAGGAGGATGCGCGCCTGCGGCAGGTCCTGGACCAGGAGGCCCCCCGGATCCGCGACGACCCCGCCTACGGGGTGGCCTGGGTCCAGCGCTTCATGGACCTGCTGTGGCGCGCGGACGACCTCGAGGCCGACCAGAGGCTCTTTGCCGCCCGCCTGGAGCAGAACTTCGGCATCACCCGGCAGGAATTCGAGGTCTTCCGACAGTGGCGCAACTCGCCCAAGGGTCCCACCACGCCCCCGCCCGTGCGTGAGTACATGCGCAAGTACTACGCCGGGGCGGGCCTTCCCGAAGTTGGTCGGGCCCTGGCCTTGATGAACCAGTTCCAGGAGGAGAACTCCTCTTACATCATGCTGGAGATTGGCGAGGTCCTGGGCCTGGGGGCCCGGGTCCGCCCCCTGGTGGACCAGATCCTGGCCCTCCCCGAGGGCAATCAGCGACTGCAACCGACCCTGCAGATGCTGAGTCTGGTCTACGGCGAGCTCCTGACCCGGCTCCAGGCGCCCCCGGCGGAGACGCGCGACATCCTGGCCCGCTTCCGCGCGGGAAGAGCCGACGACACCGCCGTCCTGGCCGTCATGGACCGGGCCAGCCAGGCCTTCATGGCCGAGGCCATGGGGCGCAAGCTCCTGCACGGCTTCAACCTGTCGCAGGACCTGCTGGGGAAGATGTACCGCCTGCCTGAACTCCAGGCCCGGGTGGAGACCTTCTCGGGTCCACTCAACTCAGCCACCTCCCGCATCTTCCTCAACGCCGACTACCGCCTGAAGGGCTATTGCGCCGAGGGAGGCCCGGAGAACCTGCGTCCCGACCTGGTCTATCTCTTCGACGAGAGGGAACGCCAGGGTCTGAGCCCCGACACCGTCCCTGAAATGCTGCGGGTGCGCTACTGGCTGACCCCCGACCAGGTGCAGATGCAGTCATCCCCGGACGGTTCGGTCCTGCGCTTCGGAGATGCCGGCATCCGATTGAAGTCCCAGGTCATGGAGGCCCCCGGAGCCGACCCGGCCGGCCTGGCGTTCCTGAGCTCCGCCTCCGAGGGTTACGCCCGCGAGATCAGCTCGCGCTACGAGGCCCTGGCCCGCCAGTCGCCCAACCTGCACGCGCTGCGCGAGGTCGCCAAGGTCGTGGCCCTGGTCCGGTTCGCCCGCGAACGGGGCCTGACGCTGCAGGCTCCGAACCTGGTCTACTCCGGCCCCCCCGTCCCCGAGACGGTGCCCGGTCTGTGGGGCGCCACCTTCCTGGTGAATCACGATCTGGCCCACAACGAGTTGCAGTTCTGGCGCAGCGGCGGGGTGGACTTCGCCCCCGAGGACGATGGCTGGGCGCAACCCACCGAGAGTCCGACCGTGTCCAACGACGTCCTGCGTCAACTGGCAGCCAGCACCGCCCTGGCCGAAAAGGCCGCCGTGGCAGCGGGCCAGGGGGATCTGGAGGAGGCCCGGGAGTTGGCCGAGATGTCCGCCCAAGCCATGGTCGGCGCCCTGCCCGAGATTCCCGAGGCGGTGATCTCCCCCTCGGCGACACCGGCCGGAGAGGCGGACGTCTCTCAGGCCGCCCTTCAGGCCGTGGAGGCCAACCTCCAGGCCCTGGAGACCTCCCAGGCCGCCCTGCTGCAGGCCGAGCCTTTGAAGCAGACCTCTCCGGAAGCCTATGCCCAAGCCGTGCAGACGGCCCGAGAGTCCGAGGCCCGGACCATGGGAAACCTCCAACGCCTGCAGGACTATCTCGACCAGTACCGCCAGAATCCCACCCGATCCTCGAACCTGGCCGTCGAATTGCAGGGTCTGGGTCGGATCTCCCTTCTCCGGGAACCCCCGGCCTCAGGCTCCGCTCCCTCGGCCGCCGCGGGCCCGCCCCTGGGGTCCGGGGCTCCACCGGCCCCCTCCCAGGCGCCGACCTCCACCCCCAGCCGCTCCGGCAACGGGCCGACCCAAGAGCAACTGCTGGCCGAGTTGGAAGACATGAGGGGCGACCTGGCCCGCCTCACCGGTCTCCAGGCCCAATTGGGCCGCTCCATGTGGACCGACGTGGTGGCCTTCGAGGACTGGCAGTCCCAAGTGGAGCGAAGCTACGCCCGCTCCTGGAGCAACCTCCAAGGTGTCTTGGAAAGCGAGGTGCTCTACTACTCCAAGAAGTTCCTGATCCTGAAGAAGGCCCCTCAGACGGACCTGGACGCCCTGCAGCGACTGGGTGAGACCCTGGCCATCCGCGACGTGATCCAATGGAGCCAGGAACAGAAGAAGGACTGGGAGTGGGTCGGCAAGGGCCTCGTGCAACTGGCCGGCGTCTCGGGATTGGACGACGAGCTCAAGAGGGTGGTCGTGGCCGGAAGCGCTCTGGTGGATGTGGGCTGCGACCTGTCCACCTACTACCTGGCCTGGCGGGACATGGAGAGGATGACGGCCAACCAGGCCGCCTACGAAAAGGCCAACCGGGCCAACCGGGAAGCCATGATCCGGCTTATCGGGCGCATCCGCGAGCTGGAAGCCCGGCTGAAGACCGAGACACCCGGACGCTGAAGGAGCCCTTCGCCGACAGACCTGCCCTTCACGCAGGGTCGTTTGAACGCGCACAGAACCCCCGGCCCCATGTGGACGCAGATCGGTCGTCGTCTGGTGGCCTGGGCCGAACGTTGGGTGCCCGACCCCTTTGTCTTTGCCGTGGGCCTGACCCTGGTGGCCCTCTTCCTGGGGGTCTTCCTGACCGGGACCTCCCCTGCCGGGATGGTGGCGCACTGGAACCATGGGTTCTGGAATCTTCTGGAATTCTCGATGCAAATGAGCCTGATCCTGGTGACCGGGCACGCCCTGGCCGCCAGCCGGCCCATCCACTCGCTCCTGGTCCGCCTGGCCGACCTCCCCCGCTCGCGCCGGCAAGCCGTCGCGCTGGTCTGTCTGGCCGCCATGCTGGCGGGGCTTCTCAACTGGGGACTGGGCCTGATCCTCGGTGCCTTGCTGGCCCGGGAGGTCGGACAGGCCGCCTCGCGTAAAGGCCTGAAGGTCCACTATCCCCTGCTGGGGGCGGCGGGTTATACCGGGATGATGGTCTGGCATGGAGGGCTCTCGGGCTCCGCTCCGTTGAACGTGGCCACCCCGGGCCACTTCCTCGAAGAGCGGATCGGCCTGCTTCCTGTCACCGAGACGATCTTCTCCCTCAACAACCTGGGGATCACGCTGGCCTTGCTGGCGCTGACCCCGCTGGTCCTGGAAGCCATGCACCCCCGGGAGGAGGAGGAGATCCGCCCCGTGGGAGACTTCGTCGAGGCAGACGAGGCGCCGCCTCCTCCCCCACGAGACCCGACGACGGCCACGCCCGCCTCGAAGCTTGAGGAATCCCGAGTGCTGGCCTGGGTCACCGCCGGAATGGGACTGGCCTGGAGCGTCTGGAGCCTGGCCGGTCCGGCCCTTCATGGAGAGGGCATGGCCCGCGTCATGGCGGGCATCGACCTCAACAGCATCAACTTCTTCTTCCTGTTCCTGGGCCTGGCCTTCCACGGCTCGTTGCGGGCCTACACCGCGGCCGTGGGTCAAGCCACCACCGGCGCGGCCGGCATCGTCCTGCAGTTCCCCTTCTACGCCGGGATCATGGGCATGGTCGCCGGGTCGGGTCTGATCACCCTGGCCTCGGGGTGGATGACCGATTGCGCGGGTCTGGTGATGCAGGCCACGGGTCTGCAGGTCTTCCCGCTTCTGGCCTTCCTCTCGGCGGGTCTGGTCAACCTCTTCGTGCCCTCGGGTGGGGGGCAATGGGCCATCCAGGGTCCGATCGCCGTGGAGGCGGCCCTGCAGATGAAGTTCGAGGTGGGTCGGGCGGTGATGGCCGTGGCCTACGGCGACGAGTGGACCAACATGCTGCAGCCCTTCTGGGCCCTGCCCCTGCTGGCCATCACCCGCCTGGCCGCCCGGGACCTGATCGGCTACACCCTGCCCTTGATGGTGGTGGCCGGAGTGGTGGTGGGATTCGGCCTGATGATGCCCTGAATGCCCCCAGGGCGCCGGTCAGGCCACGCGCCCCGGGGCTTTCGAAAGGCCGCCCGCGAGGCCCGGGTGCCGGCGGGGCATCGGTTGGTCGCAGACCCCGGCCCCGAGCGCCCCAGGAGGTGTCCGGGTGGACCCGTGACGCCGCACCCAAAGGGAATCACCCTGACGCGCCGAACGTGCCCCGCCGGCCTCCCAGCGCGTGTCCCCCCACGTCGAGGCCCATTCCCGCCAACCTTTGAGGTTGAAAAACGTCACGGAGGATGCCCATGCCCACGCTCCACACCCTGCCCGGCGACGATGTCCGGCAGATCATGTGGCGCTTCGCCGAGCGCTACGACCTGCAGATGCTGGTACAGTCTGCGCGGACTGTGGCCCGAGGGCCGGTCGCCCGACTGGTGGCCGCGGGCGAGCGCAACAGCCACGAGTGGACCGAGGCCAAGAACGCCCTTCTGCAGGCCTTCGATGACGCCGGCATCACCGCTGCCGCCCTCGACCCGGAGTACGGCGGGTTCATCCCCGGGCCCAAGAACCTGGCCCTGGCGCTGATGGCCTTCGAACTGTCCTGGGTGGACGGTGGTGCGGCCACCTGCAGCCTGGCCGGCCACCTGGCTCTGGCTCCCATCCACGAGCGGGGCACCCCAGAGCAGCAGGCCACCTACATGGGCAAGGCCTCGCCCCAGAACGGCCCTCCCTCCCGCGGAGCCTTCGTGCTCACCGAGCCCCTGCCGTTCGTGGGAGTGGAGACGGGCATCCTGAGCGGGAAGCTGCGGGTGGCTGAGTGGCAGGAGGGCCAGGAGCCGATCCTGCAGGTGGACAAGCGCGGGCGCTTCATCACCAACATGGCCTTCGCCGACTTCGCCACCGTAGCGGTCGACTCGGATGACCCCCGCATCAAGGGAAGCTGCATGGTGATCGTGGAGAAGGACGATCCTGGGCAATTCGACCGCGGGACGCCGGCGCGCAAGCTCGTGCACCAGCTTTCCTCCACCCGCGATCCGGTCTTCAGCCTGCGCGTGCCGGCCAGCCGCATCATCGGAGGCTACACCGTGGAGGGCGGGACCATCGTCCCCCGGTACAGCCACAGCGAGATCATCGCCTCCGTCTTCCGGCGCACCCGGGTGACGGTGGGCCTGATGACCGCCGCCAAACTGCTTTCCGCCGTGGAACCCGTCCTGCGCTATGCCCGGAACCGCTTTCGCGGCGGAGACCTCGAGCCGGGCTCGCCCCGCTACGATCAGGGCCTGCAGCAGAAAGAAGACGTGCTCCACCGCCTCATCGATGTCTGGAGCACCGGGGAGGCGGCGGCCTCGCTGGGCTTCGCCACGGCCCGGCTCTTCGACGAGCTGGACCCCCTGGACCGCCAGAAGGACGCCCTCTTCGCCGAGCAGGGCCTGACCGGCCGCAAGGCGCTGGTGGCGCTCAAGCAGGCTTCGGCCCGAGCCACGACCTTCCTGAAACTCTCGGCCCAACCCGAAGAGGAGCGCGACCAGGCCCAGTACGAGGCCCTGGAGTCCGACCCGCTGGTGGCTTTCGCCCTCAAGGACGCGCTGGCCAACGTCTTGTGCCCCGCCTGCAAGCTCTGGAACACCGGCCACGGTGCCACCGTGATGCGCGAGGCCGTCAGCCTGATGGGCGGCTACGGGATCACCGAGGACTGCCCCGGCTTCCTGGGCCAGAAATGGATGGACGCCCAACTCGAGGCCACCTATGAAGGGCCGGAGGCCGTGCAGCGCCGACAGCTCTCGGTCACGATGACCCAGGAGACCTTCCTCGAGCAATTCCGGCTCATGATCGCCGAACTGCGCCAGATCGCCGCCCGAAAGCCGGGCACCGGGGCCTGTGCGCTGGCCAGGGCCATGCAGCTCTGGCTGTGGACGTTGGAACACCTGCAGCAGGCCAAGGATGCCGACGGGACCAGGCTCTTCGGATCCAACCGCCAGGGGGTCAGCTTCGCCCTGGCCGATGCGCTCTGCTGGCTTCTGGCCTCGCACTGCCAGATCATGGACGTCGTTGAACTCGAGGCTCGCGGCCCCCAGAATCCGGTCGTGGCCGAAGGCCTGGCCGGGACGCTGGGATTCCTCACCGATCTGTGCCACGTGCAGGTGGCCCGGGCGACCGGGGAAGTGGGGCGCATCTGCGCCGAGCTGGTCTTCGGCTACAACCGGCAATCTGTCTGGGACGATGAGGCCTGCGGGAAGTGCGACGGCACGGAGGAACTCGAAGCCCTGGAGGACGGGCTGGCCGCCTTCGTGCGCCTGCGCACGCGCCTGGACGGATGTCTCACCGGCGCCCGCCTGGCCAAGGATCACGCCGCCGAGGCCCTGGCCCGGGTGATGATTCCCGAAGCCGCGGACTACCCGGCCTGACACGATGGAACGCAGCCAGATGGAAGCCGACATCGTCTGCGTCGGGTTCGGCCCAGCGGTGGCCGGCTTCCTGACGACCCTTTCGGGACAACTCACGCAGCCCGATGGCAGCCCGCGCTTCGAGAGCGCGGCCGTCCCGGGGCTGCCTCCCCAGGTGATCGCCTACGAGCGCGCCGACGACCTCTCCTTCGGGGTCTCGGGCGTGGTGACGCGGGCCAGGGCCTTGCGAGAGACCTGGCCTGAGATCGACCCGGGCGAGATCCCCCTGGCCACCCCGGTGACCGAAGAGCGGCTCCTGTACCTGCTCGACCCGATCGGGGCCAGTCGGCGCTCCCTGGTGCTGCGCCTGGCGGACCGGCTGATCCGCATGATCGGCCGGTTCTTCCCTTCGCACTGCCACCACGAGGC
>DIWH01000083.1 GCA_002423485.1 Candidatus Xenobium occultum
AACCGCCCCAGGCTACCCGACAGAGCGGGCATGTGACGTTGGCGCGCGATGTCGGGGCGACGGCCGGGGCGCGCCCGCGCAGCCCCCCCGCCAGCGCCCGCAATCCCGCATCCTTCCCAGGAATCTCCTGCGAAACATGACGGAGAGCGGGCATGTGACGTTGGCGCGCGATGTCGGGGCGACGGCCGGGGCGCGATGACGCCGAACCTCGCCAGCGCCCGCAATCCCGCATCCTTCCCAGGAATCTCCTGCGAAACATGACGGAGAGCGGGCATGTGACGTTGGCGCGCGATGTCGGGGCGACGGCCGGGGCGCGATGTGGAGGTTCCGCTACGACGCGGCGGAGCGCCTCAGGGCGACCACCGACCCGGATGCAGCGCGAAGCCCCACCCGCGGCCCAGGGGTTGGCCTGAGCATCGCGAAGCGGCGTCGCCATGACCAGCCACAATCCCCTCCCCGTCACTTCCATGACCTGCGCGCTGTGCGCCCGGACCTTCGCGCCCGGCGAGGTGCGCTACACCTGCCCGGACTGCGGCACCGACGGCCTCCTGGAGGTCCTCTACGACTTCCAGGCCGCCAGGGCCCACCTGACCCCGGATGCCCTGCGCCGCTCGGAAGCGCGAGGACTGGCCCGCTTCGCGGCGATCCTGCCGATCCGCTCGGCGGACAGCCTGCCTCCCTTGCGGGTTGGCGGCACCCCCTTCTACGAGACCCCGCGCCTGGGTCAGGTCCTGGGGCTGTCGCGGCTGGCCGTCAAGGACGACGGCCAGAACCCCACCGGGTCCCTGAAGGACCGGGCCAGCGCCGTCGCGGCTGCCGCCGCGCTGGAGTCCGGCGAGCCGCTGATCACCGCCGCCTCGACCGGGAACGCCGCCTCGTCTCTTTCGGGGATGTGCGCCTCGGTGGGCCTGCGCACGGTGATCTTCGTTCCCGAGCGGGCCCCCCGGGCCAAGGTGGCCCAGTTGCTGATGTTCGGAGCCACCGTGCTGTCGGTGCGGGGCACCTATGACGACGCCTTCGAGTTGTCCCTGCGGGCCACCGAGGAGTTCGGCTGGTACAACCGCAACACGGGGTTCAACCCCTACCTGCTGGAAGGCAAGAAGACCGCGGCCCTGGAGATCTGGGAGAACCTGGGATATCAGGTTCCCGACTACGTGGCCGTCTCGGTGGGTGATGGCTGCATCGTGGGCGGCCTGGGCAAGGGCTTCCGGGACCTGCATCGGATGGGCCTGATCGATCGCCTGCCGCGCCTGCTGGCCGTGCAGGCCCGAGGCTCGTCGGTCCTGGCCAAGGCCTTCGCCCAGGGGGACCGCGTGGTGCCCGAACCCGACGCCGACACCTACGCCGATTCCATCAGCGTGGGGATCCCCCGAGCGGCTGCCCTGGCCCTGCGGGGAGTCCGCGAGTCGGAGGGGACCTTCGTGGTGGTGGAGGACGAGGAGATCCAGGAGGCCCAGGTGCTTCTGGCCCGCCATGCCGGGGTCTTCGCCGAACCCGCCGGAGCCACCCCGATCGCGGGCCTGCGGAAGGCCGTCGCCCAGGGCCTGATTCCCCGAGAGGCCCGGGTGGTCGCATTGGTCACGGGCAACGGCCTGAAGGACGTGGACGGAGCCCTGAAGGCCCTGCGCGAGGGCCCCACCTCCATCGACCGCAACCCCGAGACCCTGCGCGAGACCCTCCAGGCCCAGGGGCTGGCCTGAAGGCGGATTCTCGCGGCGCGTCGGCGGGGCGGGGCGGGGCGTGGCCGGTTGAGGGCGGGTTTCCGCCATGAATTTGCGGAAATGCCACCAATTCATGGCGGAAACGGGAGATCCGGGGATGGCCTACGCTTGGGGCGCCGACCGCCGCTTTCGCCTCCGTTGGAACTGCACTCCGCCTTCTTCCACCTCTACGATCTTTCCCGCGCCGACACCGACTACATCCTGGGCACCTTCCCCGTCACCCGCAAGAACGAGGAACGCGATTTCGGTGAGTTCCGCACCCGCCGGGTGGTGCTGGAAGAATATGGGCGGATGGCGCAGAGGATGGGCACTGGCTGACCCGACGCGACCAATCCCGCACGTGACCGACCGGCGGGGAGCGGCCGCCCCAGACAGAGCGAGCAACGGAGGTTTCCAGGAGTGGCCAAGGCTGAAGCAAGCGTCAAAGAGCTGGTCGACATGATCCATCGCGGTGAGCTGCGCCTGCCGGAGATGCAACGACGCTATGTCTGGCAGTCCACCCGGGTTCGAGACCTGCTGGACTCGCTGTACCGTGGCTACCCTTCCGGGGCCATCCTGGTCTGGGAGACGGACGAGCCGATCCAACAGCAGCCCTTTGCCGTCCCGCAGGCGCCCAGCCCATACCAGGGCCAGCGCCTCCTGCTGGATGGGCAGCAACGGTTGACCTCGCTGGCCGCGGTCCTGCGCGGGGAACCCGTGACCGTGCGAGGCCGCAAGAAGCCCATCGAGTTGCTCTTCAACCTCGAACACCCGGAACGGGTCGGAGTGGTCACTGAGGTTGCCGGGGATACAGAGGCGGAGGGCGACGAGACGGAGGGCGAGGAACCGGAAGACGAGGAGGCGGAGGACGAAGAACGCCAAGAGGACGAAGTCGATTCCAGCGAGCAGGATCTGCAGTCCCGTCTCAACCGCATGACCTTCGTGGTGGCGACCCGGCAGATGGAGAATCTGCCCAACTGGGTCAAGGTGTCCGAGGTCTTCCAGACCACAAGCGACACAGCCTTCCTGAAGCGGGCCGGCGTCACAGACCTGGAGGATCCCAGGGTCGAGAAATACGGCAAACGTCTGGCAGATCTGCGCAGCGTCCAGAACTACGTGTACCGGATGGACATTCTGGAACGCACGCTGACCTACGACGAGGTGACGGAGATCTTCGTGCGCGTGAATTCATTGGGGGCCAAGCTGCGGGGCTCTGACCTCGCCCTGGCGCAGATCACCGCCAGGTGGCCGGGTTCATTGAAGACCTTCCAGACCTTCCAGGAGACCTGTGCCCGCAACGGTTTCGACCTGGACCTGGGCCTCCACTTGAGGAACCTGGTGGCCTTTGCCACGGGGCAAAGCCGCTTCCATGCCGTCAGCACCCTGGCCCGGGTGGACTTGGAGAAGGCTTGGGAGGACTGCGTCCACGGGATGGAGTTCGCCATGAACTTCCTCAAGAGCAACGCCGGGATCGACAGCCCGGCCCTGATGTCCTCGCCCTACCTCCTGATCACCCTCGGAGTCTACGGACACAAGCGCCATTACAAACTAAGCGCAGAGGAGGAGCTCCTCTTGAGGCAGTGGTCCCGGCTCGCCAACGTTAAGGGGCGCTATTCCCGGGGTTCCAGCGAGACCTTCCTGGACCAGGACATGGCCACGGTGCACCAGGGCAGCGGGGGGGCCGAACTGCTGGACCGCCTGCGCCAGCAGGTGGGGCGCCTCGAGATCACCCCCGAGGACCTGGTGGGCCGGAACCAGCAAAGCGCCCTCTTCAAGACCATGTTCCTGGCCTTCCGGGACGCTGGGGCCAAGGACTGGAGTTCCAACCTCAAGATTGCCCTGGCGCACAAGGGAGCCCACCACCGCCTCCAGTTCCACCACCTCTTCCCCAAGGCCGTCCTCAAGGGTAGAGTCCCACCCCGAGAGGTCGACGACATCGCCAACCTGGCCTTCGTGGGAGGCAAGACGAACCGCCAGATCAGCAACAAGCCTCCGAGCCAGTACCTGGCGGCCCTGCTCGAGAAGTCAGGAAGCGGGAACTTCCAGGCCCAGTGCATCCCGACCGAAGCGGAACTGCTGGAAATCGAGCGCTACAGCGACTTCCTGGCCGAACGAAGGGTCCTGATCAGCCAGCGTCTCAATGAGTTCCTGGGCACCTCGCGGTCGCCTGGATGACCGCCCCCCCCACCGCGCAACTGTCGTCTGGAGGTCACGAACCATGAGGAAACTCGCACGATACGCGTTGGAGGCCACAGCCCCAGAAGCCTCGGTGAACGGCTTCCTTCAAGAGGCACGGCAGACAGTGGAAGCCTGGCTGGAAGCCAAAGGGGACTGGGAACCCGCGGTCGCCGGTTCGCCGCCAAGCTCCCTGCGCCTGAAGGATGGCCAGATCGCCGTGGTCAGTCGATCCGAGGTCCGCAGCGAGCAAGGAGAAGCACTCTTCTGGACTCTGGAGCAACCCGTGGGCTTCGGCGACTTCCGCACGGTGCTTGGGATTGCGGCTCGGGGCGACCACTGCGCCTTGTTTTGCGAACTCGAGGCCGGGGTGCCCTCGGGGGTCGTACGGCCCGCACCCTTTGAAGCCCACTGCCCGAAGGTGCTGCCCCAATTGTTGGCCCTGTTGCCGGAATGGCATGTCAACGGGGACCGTGTCGTTCTGAATTGCCAGACCTTTGAGCAGGAGGACGACATCGACCACGTTATACAGATTGTCCAGTCCCCGGATCGGCGGTTGCCCGTCGTGGTCATCTCTCGTAGTCCGGACTTCTCCCTCCCCGCGCACCTAGCGCCGGACCTGGCCCGCAACCTGTGCGGACTGGCCCGCGTCATCGAGATCGACGAGAGCGTCTCCTGGGGATTGACCTTCCACCTGGGCAAACAGATGTCATGCTACAACGGCGGCGTCCGCATCTTCTGGCCCTTCTGCGGGCGCTACCAGAACCCTTACCACCATCCCCTCTGGATTCATTCCAGGATACTCCAACTCGACGAAAACCTCGGGACCGCGGTGAAGGCTCGCATCTTCTATGCTTCGACGCTCGCTTTGCAGCGACCTGAGTGCTTCGAGCAAATTGTTGCCGGGGCGGCCGCCGAGCGCCTGGAGGAGGCCCGGCAGAAGCACGACCCGTCCGAATGGGTGCAGGCCCTGGAAGAGGAGAACACCCGCCTGTCCGTCGAGAACCGGGACCTCCGCGAAGAATGTCGGTGGCTGCAGACCGAGGCCGAGAACTGGAAGGCGATTTCGGACTGCTCTTCCATCCCGGAAGAAGAAGGACGCCACCCAAAACCGGCAAAGAGCGAGGCACCTCCCAGGTCAATCCAAGACGCTGTGGATCGGGCGATTGAGCGCTTCGCCGATTTGCTGGTCTTCGGCCGGGACGTGGGCAAGGGGGTCGCCGAGTTGAATCCCACAGCCGGTCCACCTGACAAGATCTTCCGCTACCTCAAGGCCCTGTCGGATCTGGCCCAAGCCAAGAGGAAGGGCCGCCTGGGTACGACGGACGTCAATTGGTTGAATTCCCGGGCCGTGGCGTGCAGTCAGGAATCCGACACGGTCATGAACGATCCTTCGAAGGTCCAGCGCCGCACCTGGCACAATGGCGAAGGGAAGCAAGTCTTCTCGATGCACCTGAAGCCGACCGAGGCGACTCATCCGGACAAGTGCGTCCGAATCTACTTCGCTTGGGACGATAAGAGGAAGATGATCGTCATCGGATCCGTCGGGCGTCATCCGGACTGACGGAGGTTTCGTCGAATCCCGCCCCTCCCGATTGATACGCGCGTGTCGTTCGAGGCCGAACGACTCCACAACCACCGATCTGGTGACGGCCTGGAATTCGCGCAGAGACTGCTCTTCCCGGAGGTCCTCGAAGTCCTCCAGCAGCTCCCGGGTCTTGTGTGTCTGGGCCGGGGTGGTGCGCAGGCGCCCTCGACACCTGCCGGGAGATCTCGACCGCGAGGCCCCGCGCCCTGATGCTCAAGACAGTCCCCTCCTGGCCAGCCTGTCCCCTTCGGTGCACGGACGGCGTGGGAGAGCGTTCATGGCCAGGCTGGCTGACCGGACGGCGGGCGGACGGCGTGGCCGGCGTGGGAGAGCGTTCATGGCCGGTCTGGCTGACCAGACAGCGGGCGGACAGGGCCGGAACAGAGCGGACCACTTGTCCCATTCGAAGTTGACCCTCGGCTGGAACATGGCCCGGTACCTGCTGGTCCAGAATCGGCAACATCCCGTCCACTTCGCGGCAATCTTCCGTTCATCCGCCGGCAAAATCCGGGGCGTACCCTGGAGGTGAGGGCTGCCCGTGGGCGGGCGCCCGACGGCCGGTCCCCGCCCCTGAGGGGATGGTATACTCCTGGCATGGAGGACGCTCGCATGGAAGCCCTGCGCTATGAGGAAATGCCTCTCGAACCGGACGTCTCGCACCTGGTCACCGAGGACGATGCGCCCGTGGACAGTTGGATCTCCGAGAAGCAGATGCGCCTCTTCCCCAACATCCTGCACGCTTCGTGGAAGCCCGGGCGGCCCTTCGTGGCGGCGGCGGATGTGGGCCTCTTCGGCAGCGTGGACGAGCCGGCCGTGGTGCCGGACATCATGGTCAGCCTGGACGTGACGCTCCCCGAGGATTGTCGGCCCAAGGGCCGGCGCTCCTACTTCACCTGGGTCTTCGGCAAGGCCCCCGACCTGGTGATCGAGGTGGTCTCCAACCGGGAAGGCTCAGAGGTCGAGAAGGCCCAGCGCTACGCGCGGCTTGGGGTGCGCTACTACGTGATCTTCGACCCCGAGCACTGGCTGGGCGAGCGGGTCCTGCGGGGGTTCGTCCTGCACGGCCTGAGCTACGTGGAGCTCCTGGATCTGTCGTGGCTGGAGGAACTGGGCCTGGGCCTGGTGACCTGGCAGGGCCGCTGCGAGGACATGGATGGCCTGTGGCTGCGTCCCTGCGGACCCGACAAGGCGCTCCTGCCCCTGCCCACCGAGGTGGCGGAGGAGGAGCGCCTCCGAGCCGACCAGGAGAGCCTCCGGGCCGACCAGGAACACGAGAGGGCCGAAGGCCAGATGGCCCGGGCCGAGGTTGCGGAGAGCAGGGCCGAGGTTGCCGAGGAGCGGGCCGAGCGACTCCTGGCCCGACTGCGGGAACTGGGCGTGAAGGAGTAGGGTCGGGGGCGCCCTGGTTCGGGCCTCGGTTGGGACCCTCTCCCCGCCGGCGGATCTCTTCTCGCACGGCCCGCTCCAGCAACTCCTCCAGTTCCTGCGCCGAGGCCGCGAGGGAAACCTGGCCCGGGTCGCGCGCCTGGGGCAGGAAGTGATCTTCCCCGTGCCCGGCGAAGCCGTGAGGTCGCTTGATCCCGTCCGCTTTCCGGCTTCAGCCGCGGGGCGCCTGTCGGAAGACCGCATGAGCCAGGTCGACTCGATCCTGAAACGGGTCCTGTCGCTGCCCTGACGAACCACCGGGTCTGACCTGAACGGTCAGAACCACCCGCCGGAGGGGAGAAGTCTGGAGGTGCCTTGGCAGAGACGCTCCTGGCGGTGGACCTGGGCCTGCGAACAGGCTTTGCCCTCTTCGGACGCGACGGGCGCCTGATCCGCCACGGCTCGGCGCATTTTCCCTCCCGCTCGGCCCTGCGCGCGGCGGCCCGGTCGATCGTGGCCGAGGCCGGCGACCTGGCCTGGCTGGTGGCCGAGGGCCCGGCCGACCTGGCCCGGCCATGGCTTTCCGAAGCCCGGCGTCGTGGGGCCCAGACCCTGCTGGTCTGTGCCGAGGACTGGCGGCCCGAGCAGTTGCTGCCCCGCCAGCGCCGCTCGGGGCGCCAGGCCAAGGTCCAGGCCGAGCGCCTGGCCCTGCGGATCGTGCAGGACGTTGGTCTGGTCTGCCCGACTCCCCCCCGGCACGACGCCGCGGAGGCCATCCTGTTGGGCGTCTGGGCTCTGCGCCAGACCGGCTGGCACAGAGCAGACTGAGCGTTCAGGGCGCCGCGACCCGGGTCGAATCGGAACGTTGGGGTCGCCAGCGCGGGTCTTGGCCAGGATCGTCGGTCATCAGGCGACCCACGATCCGGGCTGTGGACGGTGCCGCGTCCGGGAACAGGGCGGACGGCGTGGGCGAGCGGCCCGGGCCGGTCTGGCTGGCGATGGCTTCCCGGTTCGCGCCCGCCTCCAGCATCCTGCGCGCCGCCATCGACCTGGCCTACAGACTCTCTCAAGGTGACGCCGGCTCCATCGGGGAGCCCGAGAAGGGCGGCCACATCGGGTGTCCCCTGTGGATCATCGCCGGAGTCATCTGGGCCGTCGCAGCCTTCAACACCGTGTTCGGGACGAACATCCGCCAGGGGTTCGTCCGGAGTTCCGACTGCGCTCATTGAGTGGTCATCCGATCCGATCTGGAAGGATCCGATCGCTCAGGATGCAGAAGCAGACCACGTCCCGTGGAGACGAAGCTGTGTCCTGTTCCCCTCCGGGCTCAGAGCGGAAGCGCCGCAGAGGGAAGGGGCCAATAACGAAGTCGGCCACTCTTGGCCAGTCCGACGCATCCATCCCAAGCCTCGGCCACGGCCACACACCCGGGCAGCGCTTCGACCCGCCCACACCGGTCGCCGCGCCAGTCCAAGAGCCAGCCATCGCTGGTCAGCCAGCCTCCGGGCTCAAGCAGGGCGCGCATTCGCCCGGCTCCGGCGACGGAGGGCAGGAAACCATCCTGGACCTGGTGGGTCCAGCCTGCCCCCCCGGCCAGGCCGAACGCGTCCAGGCGCGACGACATGGCGCCGACGATCTTGTCTCCGTAGGCGAGGGCACAGGCACCCTCCTGTGGGTCTTCCCAGAGTTCTGCGACACAGGCCCGACGGACCATGGTCCCCTCCAGGGGGTCGAACGCCAGCGGATGAAGGTCCGGAACGCTCAGGCGCACGGCCAGGCCGCGCTGCTGGTCCGGCAATCCGGTCACGGCCAGCAGGTTTCCCGAGGAATCGTCCCAAGCCAGGCGGTCGACGTGGCACCCCGGCAGGAGCATCGACTCGACCGGGCTCTCTTCGTCGGACCCGAGGGGCAGTTCAAAGAGATGGACCCGGGCCTGAACGTGACTGCCAGTCAGGGGGTACATGCCCGTCCCCACGGCGAGCCACAGACCGTCAGGAGAAAAGGACAGAGCCGATACCGGGTGTTGAAGCCCGAGCCTCAGACAGCGATTGCCCGGAATCTGGCAGACAACAAAGCCATAGGGGCCAAAGGAGGCAGCAAAAACGGTCCCCTCAGGATGCACGGAGGGCGCGCGGAGGTCCTGCCCGAAAAAAGCCTCAGGAGGGGCAAGCGTGGCAACCTGCACTGTCCGGGAGGGAAGGTGGATGTGTGAAACGACGTTCCCCCCGCTCAGAGCCACCACCGCTCCCGCTCGACTGCCGGCGAGTTCAGTGATGTGCGGGTTGACGCCCGGGTCCAGTCGCAGATCGAAGGATATCGGAGCGTGGCTTCCCGCCGTCGGGACATCGAGGACTCCATCGGCACTGCCCGACACGATGGCCGAGAGATCGCTCGTTGGCTGGGAGATTCTCGAAGAATTCCGTTCGCCTTCGTCGCGCCCCTCAGGGAAGGCCTCGTCAGAGGCCCGGTCAGGAGGACAGTTCAACTGCACCCCGCACGCGACCCCGCAGGACCGGCAGAACTGCCAACCCGCGCCCAACTCTGTCCCGCAACCACACCGCACGCCCCCTGACCCCGCTTCACCAAGCGCTACCCTGACGCACGTCGGGGCTTCGCTGCCGGCCGTTTCTGGCCCTCCCCGGGGACCCGATGAGAGCAGGCGGCCCCGCCACCCTGCACCCTCAGGCAAGCAGGTCCAGGAACTCCTCGCGGCTCAATCCCGCCTGCCGCAGGATGGACAGCAGGGTCCCCGAGGCCAGTTCGTCGTGCAGGGGAACGATGGCAGGACGGCCTGTCGGGTTCCGAAGCTTCACGTGGCTTCCCCTCTGGCTGACCGGCTCGGGCCCGGCTTGGGCCAGGACGACAAGAACCTGCTGGCCCGAGACGCGGGGCATCCGCCTCAAACGGCGACCTTCAGAGTCTGAATCTGGGGGTGGGCCAGGTCCGCAGGGAGGGGCTCATCTTCGAAATACAGTTCCAAAGCCTCCTGCAGATTGGCCAGGCTCTCTTCAGCGCTCCGGCCCTGCGAGGCGACCTCGACCTCCAGGCAACGAGCGACAAACCAAGGACCCTCCCGGGTGATCGCAGCGGTCAATTCGACTTCGCTCATGCCTGCATTGTAGCACGGGCCGCGCGGGAGCGCCCGCTTGCCAGAGCGGTCCGGCGCCCACCCTGAGGGTTCCCGGCTTCCGCGGGTGAACCGGGTCAGTCCTGCAGATCCTCGGGGCCCAGGCCGGTCGTCCGGGTGATGGCTTCCCAGTCCGCGCCCGCCTCCAGCATCCTGCGTGCCAGCGACCGGGTCTGCGAGGCCATCCCTGAGTATCGGTGTGGGACTGCCACCTCTGCCTCGGGGCCCCGCGCCGCCTGAACCCCGCCCTCGTGGATGGGATCCCGGACCTTGCGGTTCAGGGTTCCAATCATGCTCGAAGGCCTCCCGTGGAGTGTTTTGTGTGATGACGACCACTTCCACGCAGGGGGCCTTCGTACCTGCTTGCTATCGAACATATATTCGCCGGCGCTCAGGATCTGCACCCCGCCAGCGCAAGAGGCGCGACAGGAACCCGGGCTTCGTGATAGAATGGGAGATGGTTCCGCCTCTGGCCAGGCGGAACCTTCGTTTCCCCCCACGCCGCCGCGGGCGGCAGAACCTGGCGAGGTGAGAATCTTCATGGCGCAGACCCAGACCCAGACCCAGATTGATCTCGAGCGGTTGGCCGACGAGATGAACGTCACCCTGACCGACATCTTCGGTCGTTACGTGGCCCAAGGCAGCCCGACCAAGCTGGGAGGCCTCCGGTTCCTGGACGTCCAGAGCTCGAAGACCTTCGCGTTCGAGAAGACCGAAGTTTCCGAAGACGGGACGGGCAACCTCCTGATCCTGTCCGCGCCCTACCATGGCACCGAAGACGGCATCCGCAAGACCCTGGCCAAGGGCCCCTACGGCAGCGAGATCCGTCGCCTCAGCGTGCGCGGTTCGGCGGACGCAGGCAAGGCCGACAAGCGGTTCGTCGAGGTGGCCTACTACCTGCCCACGGCGTCCTGGCTGACCGACGAGGCCATCCTGGCCTTCGCCAAGAAGCACAAGCTGATCAACTCCCGGGACGCCCTGACCGGCATCCTCAAAGAGAAGGTCCTGCCCGTCGCCTCGGAGATCATGGAGTTCCTGATCACCGAAATCCGCACCAACCTGGACCACTGACCGTCCCCAAGCCTTGACGGCAAGGCTTCCAGGCAGAGGAACCTCCTTCCCACCGGTCGAATTCTTCCCCGAGTGAGGTTTTTCTGCCTCAAGACAGGCGGTGCGCGGATCCTTGACGCATTGAACGTTCGTTTCTGGGGGACCCGAGGCAGCATCCCGGTCCCGGGTCGTCAGACCCTGGAATTCGGTGGCAACACTCCTTGCGTCTGCCTGACCACGCGACAGGGCGATCTGGTCATCCTGGACTGCGGCTCGGGCCTGCGCGAGCTGGGCCGTTGGCTCTTGTCCCGGCAGGTCCCCGTCCGTGGGGCGATCTTCGTCTCGCACGTCCACTGGGACCACATCCAGGGTTTTCCTTTCTTCGGGCCCGCATTCGTTCCCGGCAACTCGTTCCGCCTCTTCGGTCCGGGAGACTCCGAGCAGCGCCTGGAGGTGGTCCTGGCCGGTCAGATGGAGTTCGAGTACTTCCCCATCACCTTGAAGGACATGCGAGCCAGCGTGCACTTTGAAGAACTGGACCCGGGGGCACACCAGATCGGCCAGGTGCTGGTCCACACCCTGCCCCTGAACCACACCCGGCCCTGCCTGGGCTATCGATTCGAGGCGGCAGGGCGGACGGTGGTCTACCTCAGCGACGTGGAGCCCTGGGAGCCTCCACCCGCCGACAACCTGTACCGCTTCGACCATCCAGGGGACCAGGCGCTGGTGGAGTTTGCCCGGGACGCAGACCTGTTGATCCAGGACGGCCAGTACACGATGGAGGAATACCGCTGTGCCCGAGGCTTCGGACACAGTCCGGTGGACTTTGCCGTCCAGGTTGCCTGCCGAGCCCACGCCGCCCGGCTGGCCATCTTCCACCACGATCCCACCCACTCTGACGAGTTCCTGCGCGGAATGGTGCACCAGGCACGGGCTCTGGCCCGCTCGCTGGGCTCTGCGGTCGAGGTCTCGGGGGCGGCTGAAGGTTTCGAGGTCGACCTTTGAACCAGACCCCCGCCAAGAGAATCCTGGTCCTGGACCAGGACCCCGAGTTCCTGGACCAGTTGTCCCAAGGCTTCGGCGACGAGCCCTACGAGCTGCTTCTGGCCGCCAGCCTGGAGCAGGCTCGCGGCTTCCTGCATGAGTTCCGCCCCGACCTGCTCGTGGTGGATTCCTCCCTGCAACCGTCCTTGCAGGAGACACTCCAGACGACCTCGGGGTCGGACCATCAGCCTCCCCTCCTGGTCATCCTTCCGGGCCACGACCCTCAAGAAGAGGCCGTCCTGGAGGCCTTTGAACGAGGGGCGGACGACCTGGCATGCAAGCCCATGAGTGTGGCCTGGCTCAAGACGCGATTCCGCATCTGGCTGTCCCGAAGCAGGAGTCTCAGGAAGCCGTCCTGAGAGAACCGCGTTCCGTCCCCCCCGGGCGATGGTCCGCCAGCAGGATCTGCAGTCGCCGACGCGCCCGGTTCAGACGCGACCGGACCGTCCCCACGGGAATCCCCATGGCCTGGGCGATCTCCTGATACGAGAAGCCCTCCAGATCGAAGAGCAGCACGGGGGTGCGAAACTCCGGTGAGAGCGAACCCAAGGCCTGCTTGACCGCCGGATCGGGATTGGACGCAAAGAAGGCGTGCTCGGGGTCCCCCTCCAGGTCCGGGCTTCCCGCCAGGAGGCGGCCGACATGGAGGTGATGGTCCCGCGCCTCTTCCAACGAGACCGATTGAGGTCGACGGCGACGCACCTGCCAGCGGTTGATGTGCAGGTTGTGCATGATCCGGAAGAGCCAGGCCCTGCAGTTCGTGCCTTCGCGGTAGTTGTGAAAGAAGCGCAGGGCGCGGGCATAACACTCTTGGACCAGATCCTCGGCATCCGCCCCCGGGCCGGCCAGGCGCCGGGCGAAGCGGGAGAGAGCTGGCAGGTGCGCCAGGGCCTCGCGTTCGAAGACCTCGCGCGGGGATCCCGGAGACGGACTGACCGAAGGGATCGCCGGGTCTTCCGAGAACGAAGGTGTGGGAATGGATGGGGCCCGGTGGCCCTCGCGGTCTTCAAAACCGTTGGGGTGTTCAAGCGCCCGGAGGGTTCGACTCCCTCCCCTTCCCGCCACCTGCCCCTTGCCCCCGACCATGCGCTCATCCAACCCTGAAGGCTGGGAGGCTGGCGGGATCTGCCGGTCGCAGCAGAGGCGCAGACAGCAGCTCAAGATCGCACCTCCTCTGGAAGAATTTCTCTTCCATCATCCCCCGGAGGGGGCGGGCCGAAACAGAAGACCCCGCAGGGTCCCGGTCGGGGCGCGGTCTACAACTGCATCAGGGTCTGAAGGTGGCCCGCATAGAAGCGGATCACCATGAACCCGACCAGGGCCCCGACCCCCAGCATGATCAACACGGGCAACAAGGTCATGACCTTCTGGGCGGTGTGCTCGACCTCTCCATGCATCCAGGTGGCCGTCCGGGCCAGCATCTCGGGAAGTCGGCCGGATTCCTCACCCGTCTGCAGCATCTGAAGCGCCATGCTGGACAGCCCGCCGGTCTGCGACAAGGCCTGGGACAATCCCATTCCCGAATCCACCTTCTGAGCCGCGGGTGCCACCCGTGCGGCATACAGCGTGTTGCCCGAGGACCGTGCCGCCAGGGTGACGCAGCGGGGGACCGGCAACCCGGCCTCGTACAACTGCCCCAGGCAGTCCAGGAAGCGAGCCGCAGCCAGGACACGCAGCGTGGACCCCAGGAACGGGACCTTCCCCAGAACCCACTCCACCCAGGGCCGGAAGCCCAGCCGCCAGGCGACGAAGGCCAGGCCGGCCAGGGCATACAGGGGAATCAAGGTCCCCAGGGTAGCGGCCAGATAGGGGACCGGCCCTTGCAGCACCAGCAAGGGCAGCGTGGGAACGAAGATGGCCACGTGCATGACGATCAAGGGATACCAGAGCTTGGAGAGGACCTTCTGCATGAGGGCAGACTGGCTCTCCAAGGCCTGGGCCAGATCCTTCAGGCGAAGGTCCAGCGTTCCGCCCGCCTCCCCCGCGGCCACCAGGGCCCTCTCAAACTCGCCGAAGTGGTAGGGGTGGCGTCCCAGGGCCGTGGACAGCAGGCTCCCCTCGTCCAACGCCCGGGTCAGGGAGACCGCCAGCCGAGGGTCCGCGTGCCCGGCCGCCAGACCCGCGGCCCTGGAAACCGGCACGCCGGCGTCCACCAGGGTGGCCAGCTCCCTGAAGAAGAAGGCCTTCCTCTTCAGGCCCAGACCGAAGAGATGGTCCCTCAGGGTCCCGGGGACGATGGGAGCGGTCGAGGCGTCGGAATCCATGAGGAGAGATTCCCCCGCGGCGGCACGTCCCCTCCGACCTCCCATGAAAGGCAACGGAGGCGCCCCTGGCGGCCCAGGAAACGCCTCCGCGCCAGGAGGCCTGGTCGGAGACCCCGACCAGCCCCTGGAAAGAGCCGAGGACTACTTGCCGACCACCACGATGCGCCCGGTCTGGGGGGCCTGGAGGACCGGCTGATCATCCAGGTAGTCGATGAAGACGTCGCGGGCGAAGTCGAAACGGTCCTGCAAGGTGCCCTTGGTCAGGGCCTTGGCCCCGTCGCCGCCACCCGCCATGAACTCGGTGGTGGCCACGGTGTAGGTGGCCTTCGGGTCGAGGGCCTTGCCGCCCACCTTGACCTCCAGGACCTTCTTGTTGGCCAGGTCCACCTGGACCTGGGCCCCGGAGACCTGCATCGGGCTGTCGGGGTTGAGCAGGAGGCCCTGGCCCATCAGTTCCATCAGGTCCGAGCCCTTCAGGCTGACGCGAACGACCTGGTCGTCGAAGGGCAGGATGCGGAAGATGGAGCCACGGTTGACATCCCCGCCGGGCAACTGCTCGTCGCGGATGCCGCCCCAGTTGTACACGGCCACGTCCGAACCGGTCTTGACGCGCATGGCGTCGGCGATGGCGTTGCCCAGGGTCGAGTCCAGTTGACCCTCGGCGTAGCGCTTGTAGAGATCGGTCGCGGTCTTGCCCACCAGTTGGGCCATCAGCGGCTTGACGCGCGCGTTGTACTTCTCGGCGATGGCCACGACGGTCGGGTCCGGCTCCAGGCCGGCCTTGTCGTTGATCTCCACCAGACGGGACTCGACCCCCAGGACGTGATGGGTCCGGGTGTCAACAGTCATCTCGACCACGCCGACGCAGCGGCCGTAGCGGTCTGCCTGGACGATGTAGGTGCGGGGACCGACGAGCTCGGCCTTGGCGATCTTGTCATGGCTGTGCCCGCCGACGATCAGGTTGATCTGGGGGACATCGACGGCCAGTTTCCGGTCGGCCTCCAGGCCCTGGTGCGTCAGGGCCACGATGTAGCGGGCTCCCTGTTTGCGCATCTGGGGCAGGAATTCCCGCACCGTGGCGGCCGGGTCCAGGAACTTGTAGTCCCCGGTGTTTCCCGCCTTCACCACCGTGGGGGTCTCGGTGGAGAGCAGGCCGATGACGCCGACGGCCACGCCGTTCACCCGGAAGACCTGGAAGGGCTTGAAGGGCCGGTTGCCCTTGGAGTCCACCACGTTGGCCACCAGGATGGGGTAGTCGGCCTTGGAGGTCATGTTGAGCAGGACCTTGGGGCCCCAGTCAAACTCGTGGTTCCCGATGGTGCCCGCGGTGGGCTTCATCGAGTTGAGGCCGACCCACATGGGCTCGCCGTGGAAGGTGTTGGACAGCGGGGTTCCCTGGGCGACGTCCCCAGCCTCCAAGTACATGACGGCCCCGGGGTTCTGGGCACGCAACTGACGAAGCAGGGTGGCGATGCGGGTCAGACCGCCGCGACCCTTGTAGTCGGGCTCGACGTTGCCATGAAGGTCATTGGTGTGGACGATGACGATCTTCTTGGTCGTTTGCGAAGCGGGAGCTTCCGCCTGGACCGGAGGGGCCATGGAACCGGCCAGCAGCACGGCCAGGCCCAAAGCCAGGGTGCGAAGGATAGGGGTCTTCATCTCGAGCGCAATTCTCCTTTGCGGCCTGCAGTTCCCGATGAATGGGCGCCAGGAGCTGATCGGGAGAGGCCGGATTGACGGCTTTGCGGGGCATAGCCGCCGATTGGGGGCCAGTCTTCCCCAAGCATCTCCCTGGATCCTGCGATTCGCGTGGGCTTCCTGGATCCGGATGGCAGCTCCGATCTCCGATCCGGTCCTGGTGGCTGGCCAGGGTCCGCCTGCCCCTTCCTCGAAGGCGGACCTCATGGATCCCCTGAGCCATCCCGAGTCTCCCGCCCCCGTCTGGGGCTGCCACGGAGTGGCGGCCTGTGATCACGAGGTGGCCGCCCAGGTCGCCCTGGAGGTCTTGCGCCAGGGGGGCAATGCGGTGGACGGAGCCGTCGCCCTGTCTGCGGCCCTGGGGGTCCTGTGCCCGAACTACACCGGATTCGGCGGCGGTGGGTTCATGATGATCTGGAAGCCGGGGATGGAGGCTCCCGAGGTCCTGGATTACCGAGAAACCGCCCCGGACCGCGCCTACACCGGGATGTTTGCCACCCGCGGCCAGGCCAGCACCCGGGGAGCCCTGGCGGTCGCCGTCCCGGGCCTGGTGGCGGGCCTGGCCGAGGCCCTGGCCCGATTCGGAAGCCTGCCCTGGGCCGATCTGCTGGCACCGGCCATCCGAATCGCCGAGGAGGGCACACCGGTTGCGGGAAACCTCATCCACTGCATCCGGGACCGGCAGAGGATGCTGGGGCTGTACCGAGAGGCCTCCCGGCTCTTCCTGGGCCCGTCCGGGCAGGGTCCGCGGCTGGGGGACATCTGGCGCTTCCCCGACCTGGCGGCCACCCTGCGACGCCTGGCCCAGGAAGGGCCTCGCGAGTTCTATGAGGGGGAAACGGCCCGACGCGTGGTGGCCGAGATCCAACGTGGCCGGGGATGCCTGTCCATGCGCGACCTGGCGCGCTACCAGCCGGTCTGGCGCCGAGCCCTGCGGGGAACCTACCGGGGCTACGAGGTCTACACCCTGCCTCCCCCCTCCGGAGGGGGGATCCAGATCCTCCAGATGCTGAAGCTGCTGGAACCTTTTGATTTCTCGCCCCAGGAGGCGGGGTCGGCGGCCACCTTCCACCTGCAGGCCGAAGTCATGCGCCTGAGCTTCGCCGAACGCGCCACCAGCCTGACCGACCCGGACTTCCACCCGGTGCCGGTGGAGGAGATGCTGGATCCCCGGCGTCTGGCCCGACTCGGCGCGGAGCTCGACCCCGGACGCACTCGAGGATTGGGGGAACTCTCGCTGCTGGAGTCCCCCCCGGTGCCGCCGCAGAGCACGGTCTCCTACGTGGTGACCGACCCGACCGGAGGATGGGTGGTAGCCACCGAATCCGTCAACCTCTGGTTCGGCTCGCTGGTGGTCCCCCCTGGAACCGGCCTGGTCCTGAACAACGTGATGGACGACTTCAGTCGGGTTCCGGGCACCCCGGATGCCTTCGGCCTGGTCAGTTCCGGACGAAACCGGGTCCAACCGGGCAAGCGTCCGGCCTCGTCCAGTGCTCCGGCCCTGGTGTTCCGCGAGGGTCGCCCCCGCATGGCCGTCGGTTCGGCGGGGGGGCCTCGAATCCCGACCTCGGTGCTGCAGGTCCTGATGAACGTCCTGGACCACGGGCACAGCCCCCTCCAGGCCCTGATGCAGCCGCGGGTGCATCACCAGTGGCTGCCCGACGAGATCGCCGTCGAGCCGGGAGTGCCCCGGAACGTCCGAAAGACGCTGCGGAGGATGGGGCACCGGGTGGTTCAGGGGCCGGAACGCAGCCACGCCGTCTGCGTACTGCGCGCCGGATCCGAACCGCTGCTCCTGGCTGCCGGAGACCCCCGCTCGGGCGGAAGCGCGGCGGGCTACTGAACGCTTCGGCGCAGGTCCTTCACCCAGATGTTCATGTCCTCATAGCCGCCGTGGATGTCGCAGTTGTTGACCAGGCGGCCGTTGAACTCGTATCCCAACTGGTAGAAGACCATGTTCATGCCGAAGCTGCGGGCCCGGGCCATGGTGTAGGAGCAGATGTAGTCCCGCCGACCCAACTCCTCCTCCAAGAGCTTCAGCAGGTGGCTCATCAATCCGCGTCCCCGGGCCTGGGGGGTGGTCGCACAGTCGGTCAGTTCTGCGGCCTTCAACTCGGGACGAAGCTCGGCGCTGGCCGCCGAGATGATCTGCCCCTGGTGGAGGCACACCGCGAAGATGCACTCGCTTTCGAAGACGTGCTCGAGGTAGGAGGCATGGATCAAGGGCGTCGGGTAGGTCTTGAAGATGGTCTGGTAGAGCTCGGTGAGTTCGGGGATGTCCTCGGTGCGGGCCAGTCGGAACTCATGACCTTCGGGGAGGGCCCGTGTCGAGGGCCGGGCTGGCCGGGACATGAGCTCTTCGATCAGCAGGATCTCCTGCATCATGCAGTGCGCAGTGAGTCGCTCCTGGGATCGGAACTTGGACATCACCAGGGCATCACTGCCGTTCTGGTAGTACTTCAGGATGGCCTCCAGCACGTACCCGTGGCGAAGGAACCGCTCCCAATCGTGAGCATGCGCCATGCAGAGGATCTTGTCGAACCCGTTGGCTTCGGCCAGCCAGCGCAGCTTCAGGACCAGCGCGTCGTAGTCGGTGGCCTGGTAGCTGTAGACGCGGAGGCGCTGGTTGTACTGGTCCAGGAAGACCCGGGCGGTGAAGCCCTCACCCGAGATGGTGTGCTCGATGCCATACACCACGCCGAAGGCGCGAACGGTCTGCCCCTCCTCCAACACCAGTTCCACCACGCCCAGTGGGGCGCGTTCCTTGATCGGCACCAGGTCGATGTCCTCCACCAGTTCCACCGCTGGCGCGGAGGGTGGCAGGGAAGGCATCTCGGGCAGGATGGCTTGGATGGACGGGGTCTCGACGGTTGTGGCATGGTATGAATGTTCCATACGGCCTTTTTCTTTGAGACAGGCCGCAAACCCTGTCAGCATCGCGAAATTCGCCCGCCGAGACCCGAAAGAGTCCGGAATTCAGGACCATTCCTCCACCAAGACGCATCCATCGCCGTCCTCAGGCGCTTTCTGCCCGAAGAGCCCTCGCATGGCGGCCTCCAGAACGCCTCCTCCCACCGCCCGGGACTTGTCGGAGAGGGTGTGGACGTCCACCTGGTCTCCCCGGGGATCCACGTCCGCGATCTTCTCCCCGGCCCGGACCTCCAGACCATCGTGCAGCAGCCCCCGCAGCAGACCATCCAGAGGCGAGAGGACCGGCGAGGAGCCCACCCGGCCCAGTCTCTCTCCGCGCTGGACCAGACAGCCGATCTCGCGCTCGACCCGAAAGAGCCCGGCCAGGGGGGCTCGCACCACCCGGCGGGCACCCTCGCCCCCCAGGACGCCGGGAATCCCCGTATCGGGCCGGGCTGCTCCCTCCAGCAGGACGCGCCCCAGCTCGTGACCCCGCTGGGTCTCGACCACGAAGTCCACGTCCTGCCCGGCCAGGAATCCCGGCCCCAGGCCCACCACGACCGGGGCCTGCCCTCGGCAGGTTCCCCGGTTGGCCTTCAGCATCCGAGCATCCACCAGGACTCCGGGCTGAAGGCTTTTCAGAGTGTCGGCCTCGGGATCCACCAGCACGGGGATCTCGCCGGGACAGGCCAGGGGCTCCTCCACCCGGCGGGCCGAGACGCCCTCCACCCGCACCCGTCCACGGTACACCGCCTCCGCGAAGCTGACCGTCCGCCGGACCATGCGAGGCTGGGGCAACTCCAGGATGACCACCGGGAAACCGGAGACGAAGAGGCGGTGGGCCACCCCGCTGGCCAGATCTCCCCCCCCGCGAAGCACGACCAGGGGAAGATCCTCGCGTCCTGCCAGGCGGAAGAGGTCTCCGGGACGATCCACATCGTGCAGGATCCCGGGGGAATCGACCGGAACCAGCCGGACCTGCCCGGGATGGGCGCGCAGGATCCCGGCTCCCCCCGAATCCCCCTCCAGCGCTCGCAACTGGTCGAAGTGGATCCGGCCGAAGAGGACCGGATGACCGCGCCGCCCCTCAAAGGTCGGAGCGACCACGGTGCACCCGCCCCGCGCGGCCTCTTCGATCAACAGATCCACGACGGCCGGTGGAATGGCCGGCAGATCGCCCAGGGCCACCAGGACGGCCTCGGCCTCCGAAGCCGCCTGCAGTCCGCAAGCCAGCGAACTGGCCATCCCCGCCCGCCAGTCGGGATTGTGCACCAGGCGGACCCGGTCTCCGGCAGGCAGGCTCAGATTCTGCAGGACCCGGTCTCCCTCGCACCCCAGCACCAGGACGACCCAGTCCACCCTCGAGGCCAGCAGGTGGTCCAGGGCGTGCTGAAGCAGGGGCCTTCCCTGCAAGGGCAGCAGTTGCTTCAAGCGCCCCATGCGGCGGGCCGCACCCGCAGCCAGCAGCAGTGCAGCCGTCTTCATCCCAACACCTCCAACTCCCCTTCCGCCTGGCCCAGCACCCGGTCGACGCGATCGCGAAACCGGCTGGCCAGGTCGCGCAGGAGATCCTCCGGAACCGAGCGGGCCTGGCTGAGAACCAGGATCCGCCTCCCCGGCGGCAGCAGAGCCAGGTAGGCCCCGGCGATCCGCTCCAGATCCTCGAGATCCAGGCGGTGGCCCGACCTCCAGCCGAAGCGCTGGCTCATCAAGGTGGGACGATGGACTTCCCCCTCCAGGACGCGCCGACCCAAGGCCTGCATCCCCAGCACCGAGACCCCGACCGTGCTGCGAGCGAAGAAGACGGGCTCATGAGAAGCATGGGCCTTGGCGGGAAGGGTCCGAGAGCCGTCCACCTCGACGGCCAGCAAGGCCAATCCCGGCAGGTCGGCCAATCCGTCCACCTCGTCGGGGAGAAGCCCTTCAAGTTTCGCACTCCCAGGCTGGAAACGGCCGGTCAGGAGGCACCGGGGAACCGGCAGCCGTTCCCAGTCGGCACGGAAGCGCTTGAGGGACTGGAAGGCGAGGAACGGCGGGTCCTGAGGATGCCCGGGCGGGGCCATGTGGGTGGTCGTGGTCAGGATCACGTCCCCCTCGGTGTCCTGGGCCAGCCGACGCAGGAGCGTGGTCTTGCCTCCACTTCCCATGACCGAGAGCCGGTCGCCCTCTTGCAGCCCCAGAGCGCTCCAAGCCAGACCATGCCGGCTTCTGGATCCCGGTGTGTCCCACATGGCGCTCCTCTTTCTGCGCCAGCCGGGCGGTTCCCCTGTGGAAGGGGGCACGGGCAGATCCGCGAAGCGCGGGTCCCATGAGCAAGAACCAGCTTCACGACGTGGTCGGCCAGATCAGCCGACAGATGGAAGAGACCGACGCCGCCCGCGAGCGCGGCCTGACCATGCACCGGCGCGCGATTCGCGAGTCCAGCCTGGCCATCCGGGCCATCCACCGCCTCGAGCCCGAGCAGGCCCAGGAGTGCATCCAACGAGCCCGCCAGGCCCTGGACCAGGTCCGCGCAGAGCTGCGGGCCCACCCGGAGGTCTACTACGCGGGCTTTCTTCAGGATGCCGAGAAGGAATTCGCCGAAGCCAGCCTGACCTTCGAACTGGTCACCGGGTCGCGCTTCCCCTGCCCCGAGGAGCTCCAGGTCGGCAACGCCCCCTACCTGAACGGCCTGGCCGAAGCGGTCGGCGAACTGCGCCGCCACATCCTGGACCGCATGCGCCAGGGCGAGATCGAGACGGCCGAGAGACTGCTGGGCCTGATGGACGAAATCTTCTACGTCCTCACCACCGTGGACTTTCCCGACGCCATCACCCGGGGCCTGCGCCGCTCGACCGACGTGGCCCGAGGCTGCCTGGAGAAGACCCGCGGGGATCTGACCGCCCACTACGGCCATTTGCACCTGGAGCGGGAGATCCGGCAGCTCCGGGCCCAACTGGCGCAGGGCTGACCTTCCGACCTGATCCCTACATCTCGGCGCTGGTGGGCTCGGGAACCGGCGTGGCCAGGGGTTCGGCGGTCGGCACCGGGGCCGGGGGGGGCGCCGAAGTCGACGGCTCGACCGGAGCCGGTGCAGGGGTAGAGGGGCGGGCCGGTGCAGGTGCAGGACGCCCCGCCGGCGGGTCAGGCCGAGCCGAAGGCGGCTCGGGCTGACCCGGCTGAGTCTCCGGCTCGGGAACCGGGGCGGCCGGATCCTCAGGCTCTTGAGCGGGCTCTTCCGAACCTTCGGGCTGGGTCGGGTCCTCCCATTCGGTTTCCGGCTCGGGAATCTCGGGGCGGACCGTCTCGGGGGAAGGCTCAACCGGTTCCGGGGCGTAGCGCGGATAGGACGGTGGGGGGACCGAGAAGGCGGGGGCGTCCTGTCGTCGATCCCTGCCGACGATGATGGTGACGTCGTACTGCCCCGGAGACTCTTCCCGCACGTCCCGCTCGTACAGGGCACCGCGCAGCAGGTTCTCGAGGGACGTCCGCACCGCGACGCTGCCCAGGCGATCGATCACGACGGTCGAGGTGTAGTCCGAGTGATCGGCCTGGCCCACCCGGGCCACCTGGAAGCCCTCACGACGCAAGGCTTCGGCCACCTCGCCCACGGCGACTTCATCCCCAGAGCCGTTGAGGACCTCGATGCGCAGGTCCTGCCGCGAGAAGTCCGAGGGCTCTTTGAGCAGTTCCATGACGATCCGATTGTTCTCGGGAGCGTAAGGAATGATGTAGCTGACGCCATTGATATCGGCGTCGTCCCCCACGATGGCGCCGGTCTTCATGCGGGTGCGGTCGAAGTCCTTGTACAGGTAGGTCAGGTCCAGCATGTCCAGCACGCTGAAGTCCGTCTCGACGTTCTCCTTGACGGCCTTGACCAGGGCCTGCAGCCGCAGGACCACCATGGGGTCCTTCAAACGCCGAACCAGGGCCTCCATGATCTGCTGCTGGCGACGGATGCGCCCGCGGTCCCCTTCCTCGTCCATCCGGAAGCGCGCATAGCCCACGGCCTGCTCCCCATTCAGGACCTGGGGGCCCTTCTCGAGGTGGATGTGCAGGTTGCCCCAGTTGTCGTCGTAGTCCATGTCCTTCTCGACCTCGACGTGCAACCCCCCGATGGCATCCACCAGCTTGCGCGCCCCCGAGACCCGGACGATGACGAAGTGGTCGATCGGGATCCCCAGGAAATTCGAAACGGTGGCCTTGGCCTGCTCGATCCCCCCGTAGGAGTAGGCGGCGTTGACCTTGTCGTAGCCGATCTCCTCGCTGATCAACACCTGGGTGTCGCGGGGGATGGACAGCACGTTCAAGGTGCGCCCCTGCGAGTCCACGCTGATCACGAAGATGGTGTCCGAACGGGCCCCCTTGGTGTAGTGGATTCCCCGTTCGTCGTAGTTGTAGTCAAGACCAAGACACAGGATGTTCATCCTGGCCCGGCCCTGGAAGGCCCTTTCACCGGGAGCCCGGGTGAACGTCTCATACAGGCCACCCGGGCCGAAGAAGAGGCCCTGCCCCCCCTGTTCGGGCAGGGTCTGCAGGTAGGCAAAAGCGCCGACCAGGGCCGCGAGCGCCAAGGTGAAGGTGACCAGGGAGAACAAAACCAGGCGCCGTGCGCTGGGAATCCGCTTCCACCACGCGATTCGGACCTCGTCCTCCTGGGCGACGCGGACGGTGCCGCTGCTCTCCGGGATCTGCATACAGGTGCCGTTCCTATCGGGATTGCCGGAGAGCAGGGAGGTCGTAGGGCCTCCCGATCCGGGCCGGCAGGTTTCGCCAGCCTCCCTGGTCCCTCCTGGGAAGCCTGCCGTCGGGGGCATTATATCCGACGACGGGCCGTGTGCAAGGGGAACGCAGGGCCCGAACCGGGGACGCTCGAAGGGCCGGCCCATGCCACGACGTCGCCTGGGCCAGCACTTCCTGAAAGACCGCAGCGTGATCGCGCGCATCCTGGCCGAGGCCGGGGTGGGGCCCCAGGATCGGGTCCTGGAGATCGGTCCTGGACGAGGGGCCCTGACGCTGGACCTGGCTCGGACGGCCCAGCGGGTCCTGGCCGTCGAGCTGGACCGGGAGCTGGCCGAACGCCTCCCAGACCATCCCCACCTGGAAGTGGTCCAGGGAGACATCCTCAAGGTGGACCTGGAGTCCCTGCTGGCCCCGCACGAGGATTGGAAGGTCGTGGCCAACCTCCCCTACTACATCACCACCCCGATCCTGGACAAGCTGCTGACCGAGGGGACGCCGCGAATCCAGGGGATGTGGGTGATGGTCCAGAAGGAGGTGGCCGAGAGGATGTGCGCCCGGGGCACTCGGGAAAGCGGCTCGCTCAGCCACTTCGTCCAGTATCACGCGGAGGTCCGGACCTTGTTCCGAGTCCGACCGGGATCGTTCCAGCCTCCGCCCGAGGTGGACTCGGCCGTCGTGCGACTGCTGCCGCACCGGGTTCCCCCGGTCGAGGCCCCCCCAGACCTGCTCTTCCGGCTGATCCGGACCGCCTTCAGCACCCGGCGCAAGACGCTGCGCCGCTCGCTGGCAGGGGTCCTCACCGACCCGATCGCGGTCCTGGAGGCCGCCGGCATCGACCCGACGCGTCGACCGGAGACCCTGGTCCTGGAGGAGTTTGCCGCCCTGGCGCGAGCCGCCCGCGCGGCCCGCTGAACGGATTCAGGCTGAGGTTCCCTTCTTGACCCGTATTCGGGGCCCGGCACTTCAGGGAGGTGGTGGCTGGAGCCGGGGCAGGGAGATGCGAACATGACGGAGGGTGGGTTTTCTGGAACCCCCGAGCCGTCCTCAAGAGTGGCAGGCCAGCCCCGGGGCCCACGTGGGTCCCGATCACGGCCCCGATCTCGGTGCGCAGGATCTCGAAGTCGCCGGGGATCTTCTCGCGGACCTTCTGCTCGAGGCGATCTGCGGCCTGGGGCGCCGCCCCGTGGATCACGAAAATCCGGCGGAGGGGCTTGAGCCGATGGTCCTCGGCGGCCATGTCCACGATGCGGTTCAGCGCTGTGAGATCCGGGGAAGAATAGTGC
>DIWH01000008.1 GCA_002423485.1 Candidatus Xenobium occultum
GCAACCTCCCCGGTCTACCCGACCCTATATTACGCACGTCAGGAAGGGCGGCGGGAAATGCAGATGCAAACCGCTCGCCAGATGCTGGAGGCGGGCCTGGACTGGGCTTCGATCACGCGCTTCACCGGCATGGTCCCAGGGGACCTTGAGTCCTGACCCCCTCGGCAGACAGGGGCCTTTTAGGGGCCAGAGCATGGGTGATGTCCCTCGTGTCATTGGCCGGGTCCGCTAACCGCAACCCAGCCGAGCGAGGCCGAGCCCCTTGGGTCCGGCGTCGCGAACGCCCTCCGTGGACCGCCTCTACATCGGGGAAGGCGGGCGACTCCTGCGCCATTGTTCATAGCCTTCCCAAATCTTCAGAGATGCCTCGCCAAGCAGCGGCTTCACCTCTTCGGCCTCCACTCGGTCCAACACAATGCTCTCGATCACGGTCGTGGCCACGACATCGATGGCGTAGTCGTCGCCCGTGGCCAGAAGCGATTCGAGGAAGTCGAAGTACTTCTTCAGCAGACGACGATCCCCAGCTTTGAGGAGGGCGAGAATTACTGGGACAAGGACGTCTCCGTACACCACGTGGGAACCGGTATCGTCGCCCTCCTGCCATTCGGTCTGATCGCGATAGGGACGTTCCAACTCCGGGAACGCAGCAAGAAGCTTCTGGTTCAAGCATTTTGATGTCATCATTATTCCTCCTCCAACGCCTGTCTCAGGTCGTCGATCAGACTTTTGACGATCACAGCATCCTGCGCATTCAGGATCTCTTTCGCCAATATATTCTCCAGATTTCTCAGGCGTTGTTTCCCTTTCAGGAAATGCGATCGCCCTCCCACACTTTCACCCGTCACCTTTTCATACCGAATCGCATCAGCTAATCCGCCATCGCCGACCAACGCTCCCGGGCGATACATCTGATCTATCGCATTCTTCAACCTCTTGTTTGTTGCGGAGAACAGCAAGCGCTCTCGTCGACTACTGCCACCAGTGCCGCCGTAGGCTCCAAACCCGAGTCCCGAACCCATTCTATATCACCTCCGTCTTGCGCAAATGCGAGCGCGAGTAACCGCTCTCAAATCGGATGATCTCCACATCACGTGCGAACATCGGCGGAAATATCTTCTCACTCGCGGAACCGTAGACTATCACCGCCTTTGGAGCCAAGCGCTCGAGCATTACCTGCCGTTATCTTACGATGACCATCCAGAACAGGCCGCTTAACGCCGGACACCGAGCCCGGCGCTGCGGGCCTCCAGGGAGGATGGTCCATGAGCCGACAGATACGGCAATTCACCCCTGACGAGCGGATGCAGGCCCTTCATCGCGCAGAGGAAGTCGGCGCCACTCGGGCAGGCAAGGAACTCGGGGTCGCTCGTTGCACGATCCATCGCTGGCAACGGGAGGCCAGAAGAGCGGCGGTGACTGCGCAACCTCGCCCGGCGGAGCCGACTTCGCCTCAGGGCGGAGTCGAAGTCGAATCAGGGGCCGAGCCAGTCGCCCCGACGGCGCCCCGGCTCGAGCCGCAGGCCCCTGCGAAGCAGGAACAGCCAGCCCGAAGCAAGTCAGTGGCCCGGATCTACACACCCTCGGAGCGCGCCCGGGCTTTGGAGCTCGCCGCCGCCGAGGGCTTGACGGCCGCCGCCGCGAAGCTGGGGATATCCCGCTTCTCCATCTACGAGTGGAGGCGGCGTGCCCGATTGCACGCCGAGGGCAAGATGGCCGACAGCCCGGTCGCCGGCAGCGACGAGGACGCCGCCGCAGCCAGGGACCGCCGGATCCTGGAGGAGTGGAGGGCCCACCCCGGCCTCGGCCCCAGCCAGGTGCGCAACCAGTTGCGCAGGCAGGGCTTCAAGGTCAGCCTGCACACCGTGCGCTGTGTTCTGGACGAGAACGGGTACGTGGCCCCCAAGGTCCGGCGCGAGACCGGGCACGATCAACGCTACGAAGCCGTACGGCCGAACCATCTGTGGCACCTGGATTTCCTTCACCGCCACATCCACAAGCAGAAGGTCTACGCCCTGATCGTCCTCGACGACTACTCGCGCTTCATCGTGGGCGGGGCCCTCTGGGATGGCGAGCGGGTGGCTGCCGTCTGCGAGACCTTCGAGGCCGCAGTGAACCGCCACGGCAGGCCGGAGAAGGTCATGAGCGACGGCGGCAGCGCCTTCTACGCCTGGAAGGGAATCGGCGGATTCACCCGGCTGCTTGAGGAGTTGGAGGTGGACCAGTTGATCGCCTCCGTGCCCCAGGTGAACGGGAAGCTCGAGGTCCTCAACGCCAACATCCAGAAGGAGCTCTTCAACCAGGAGACCTTCTTCGACCTGGGAGAGGCCCAGCGCCGGTTCTCAGCCTGGATCCAGTTCTACAACTTCCGGCGGACCCACCACGCCCTGGGCGGCCTGTTGGTCCCCGCCGACCGCTACTTTGGCCGAGCGGACGAGATCCTCGCTGCCGTCGAAGCCGGCCGGAGCCCCGACGGCCTGGGAGAACCGCTTCCCGTCGAGCAGCGCCAGCTCGACCTCTTCCGGGTCTCCAGCCACCGGGGCCAAGTCGAGCTGTATTTGCTGGGCCAACGGATCCCACTATAGTGCCGCTCCCTGATCGTGCCATGAACTACCCGGCCTGGGGGACCCAGGACCTGACTGCAGCAGAGAGGGCGACTGGGTTGCCCTGGAACCTGTTGAAGCGCCGAAACACGTGCTCGTGAAGCTCTCCTTTGGTGGCGAAGTACCGGTTGTGCGTGGATTTCCGCTTCGTGATGCGCCAGATTCCTTCGACGGGGTTCAATTCTGGAGAGTACGCAGGCAGGTAGTGAAGCTCGATCCTGTCGGGGTTAGCCGCAATCCATTCTTGGACGGCGTGGGACTTGTGATAGCCGACATTGTCGGCGACCAGGAAGACCTTGCGGACGTTCCCGCGCACGATCTGCTTCAAGAAGTCCAAGTAGGTCTGGGAGTTGAACCTCTCGGCGAAGCGGAAGTGCCACCGCGGCTGTTCGTCGACGCTGACCGCCCCAAAGGCTTTCACCGAGACTCGGCACGGGTGGCTCTTCACCTCGAACCCCTGGCCGACTCGGGCCCAGGTTCTGCTGAAGGTTCCGGACTGCTGGAACACGCACTCGTCCTCAAAAAAAGGGTGCCGTGCTCCGCATTGACCCGCTCCTGCAGGGCCGGAAGCGTCTCCTTAAGCCAGGTGGCTTGTGCTTCGTGGTCGGCTTTGGCGAGTTTCTTTCGAGGGAACTGGACCGAGAAGCCCAGCCTGTGCAGCAGCCGACGGACGTGCGAGTCGGCATATGACACCTCGAAACGCTTCCGGATCTGCTCGCCCACCAGGCGGGCGGTCCAGATCCCGGTGTCCAGGCCTGCTGCTTCCGGGCCTGCCTCGATCAACTCCGCCAGTTCCAGGCGCTGCTCTGGCGTCAGAAGAGGCTTCTTGCCGGGCCTCGTCCGAGGCCTCAAGCCGTCCACGCCGGCCTCCAAATACTGCCGCTGCCACCGGAAGATAGAGCGCACCTCCACCTCGCAGACCCGAGCCGCTTCCTGGCGGGTGCAGGTGCCGCAGCCAGTCATGAGCAGCGCCCGTATCTTCCGGCGCAGGTTGTGATCATTCGTTTTCTTCGCAGCCGCACGTGCGGTGACGAGCGCGTTCGACTGCTCCTGGCTGAGACGGAACTCTGGTGGTCTGCCCATCGAAACACCTCCAGAGCCCCCCTTCGACGGCCCGCCGGGAAATCATGCTGACTTGCCGATCTTTTCAACGAGCGGCACTATAATCCCTCGACGATGCTCGGTCGGGGTTCCCGACCGGGCCCCTGGTGGGCCAGGTTCCGGTTCTCAAGCAGCGCCAGGTTGCCAGCCTCCTGGAGCGCCTGGGATTCGTCGAGGTGCGGCAACGCGGATCGCACCGCCAGTATCGGCACCCTGATGGCCGGGGGACTACCCTGCCCTTCCATGCCAGACGCGATGTCTCGCCGACCCTGCTGCGCCTGGCCGGCAGATGCTTCTCCTGCGCCCCAAGATCCAGCATGCTTCCCAGGAATCTCCTGCGAAACATGACGGGTGCGCCAGGGTCAGCCTGGGCGCAGAAGATGGTGACAGTCATGGGCGGGGCCAGTCGGTTTGAGTGGGCGTTCAGCTCAACTCGGGAGGCAGCATCTCGGTCACCGCCTGCTCCAGGCTGCTCTGGTCCATCAGATTCTTGGCCTCCAACGCGGCCGCCATCAGGCAGTGCCAGGCCAGTCGGTTGATCACGCCCATTTTATGGGAGACCTGTGACCTGGCCACTCGCCCCCGGCCGGTGTGGGGCGCGGGCCCCGGGTCTTGGCCAGGATCGTCGGTCATCAAGCGACGCGACGATCTGATATCAAGTCCTCGCGACGGGGTGCAGGGCCAGCGGCTCGGGACGGCCTGGCTGACCGGACAGCGCACGGACGGTGGGGGTGAGCGGTCAGGGGTGTCTGGCGCCCACCTGCGAGCAGATCGGCGGTTCTGCCTTATAGGCATCCCCCGTGACTCACGCCTTCAAGCACGAACGGATTGTTAATTCTTTGTGACGGGACCTCCCGAGGGCAAGAAACGGCATTGAAGGATGTCGATGAAAAATCGGCCATCAAGACCCCCTGGAATAGCCTGGAAGGGCTGGCTCCGGTGCCGGACGAGATTTGTGTCGTCGAGGCCTTCAGAATGGCCGCAAATCATCGCCCATGAATCGCGCAAACCCCTGCTTTGCAAGCGATTGCGCGATCGCAAAATTGGACCTGGCGGGCCCATCCACGGTAAAATGAGGTATGGAGAATCCGGCATCCCAGGCCAGTCCCGAACTCCGCCCGGAAGTGCTCGCGCTCCTGGAGGATTCTGCCCGGGGCTTGCGGCCCTCGCGGGCCCGGCAGGCCGCCCTGATGCAGGAAGCATTGACGGAACTTGCCCGCTTCGGACCTCTCCTCGAATTGCGGCTGGGACAGATCCTCGCCCCCATGCTCCGGGGAGGCCACAAGCATCTGGGCTACGTGACGCCCGCAGTCTTCTGTCGCGAGGAGCTGGGAGTCTCGGCAACCGCCGCCTGGGATTCGGTGCGCCTGGCTGAAGGGCTCCTGCGCCGGCCGATCCTGCGCCAGGCGTTCCTGGAACGTGGGCTGCCCCGAACCCACGCCCTGGAGCTGCTGCGCCTGGACGAGGCCGGCGACGCGGAATGGGCGGCACGGGCGGCCGGCCTCTCCGTGCAGGAGCTGCGCCGGGCCTTGAGGCCGCTGCGTTCTTCAATGGCGGGTGAAGAGAAGGAAAAGGCCCGGGTCCGGACCTACGACCTGGAGGCCGAGCCCTACGCCACCTGGCTTGCCGCAGTCGAGCTGGCCCGGCGACGCGAGGGCCGCGACCTGGGCCTCGTGAACGTGCTGGAGCAGATCCTGGCCGAGTTCGCGGCGGCCCGGCCGCTGGATGCCCGGCTCCCCTGCCAGGAGGATCCTCGAGGGCCGGCCGCAGAGCCCGAAGCGGGCGGTGGGGAGGCCACCCCGGCTCCGCCTCCCTTCCAGCGCAATCCCCGGTGGCCGGCCACGGCGCCTCCGGCGACGCCCGACAGCACGCAGCCCCCCCGTCTCCGGAACTCCCCTGCCTTCTGCGCCAGGAGCTTCCCCGCAAGCTGACCCGTCTGGCCCGCCGGCTGCTGGCCTCGCGAGAGCGCCTGGAACTGCAGCGCGGTCGGATCCTGCACCGGGTCCAGGAGGGAAGGCTGTACCGCGAGGCAGGGTTCCGCTCGTTGCGCGCCTGGCTGGAGAGCCGGGGGATCGCCGCCAGCACCGCCTTCCAGGCCACTGCCCGGGACCAGCGCCTGGAGAAGCACGGCGTGCTGCGCCAGGCGCTTTGCGAAGGGCGTCTGTCGCCCACCAAGGTGGACCTGCTGCTGCGATTGCCTCGGCGGGCGGATGCCGAGAACTGGGCGGCCTACGCCGAAGAGCACACCTGCCGTCGCCTGGAGGACGCGGTCGAGGCTGCCCTGGTCCTGGCCAGTCGCTTTCCCGCCACCTGGTCCCATCGCAGGGGCAGCGCCCCCGGAGAGGAGGAGACCCTGGAGGAGTTCCGTCAGCAGGCCGGCCTGCAGTGCTTCGAAGCGACCTGCGAGGATCTGGCCCGGGCCTTCGA
>DIWH01000007.1 GCA_002423485.1 Candidatus Xenobium occultum
AGGCTGACAGGGCCGAGGTCAGGAGTTCCTCGTCTGGCAGGTTCTCGACCTCAGGGCGACGGGTCGCCGGCCCGGATTCAGGGAATTGCTCAGGGCCGGTTTCGAGGCAATTCGAGGGAAGGGTTCGGGAAGACGGAAGCGTACCGGTGATGCTCACGGGATTCCCCTCCCGTTCGGCAGCCTGGCTGCCGGGTGAACCGCGCCTGTGGCGGCTATTCATATTATAGCTTATGGGGTTGAAAAGGGGCACCGAACAGCGTGTAAAATTATTCACTCAAGAGCCAGGTTTGGCATGGAACCATCGGGAATCTACGCCGGTCTGTTCACGCAGAACGGGGCAATCAATCATCTACGCCTGCGGGCCAGATGCGCGAAGGCCTGACCCGGATTCCCGCAGATGTCAAGGGACACCCACTTCCCCGCACTTCGGGGACACCTGCTCTCCCGCAGCCCACCAGGGCTGTCCCGGAATCACGGAACCAGGCCAGGCAGCTTTACGAGGGAGGCTGGAGGGGGCAGGCGCGGGGGAGGGGGAGCATTGAGTCCGACCCGCAATACACAAGCGGATTTGTGTCCGAAAATTGACCCGCGGTCATACACAAACCAAGCCCTGGACCGCGCGCGCGCAATGACGCCTCCTCACACGGCCTCGGCGTAGACCCCCTGGTCGCGTTCGGGGTAGCATTCGTAGACGTGCTCGAACACGGCGCTGCACTTCTGCTTGTAGAGGTCGGGGGTGTAGGCCCGGGGGAGGCCTGTGTCCAGGGTGTCCTCGATGGCATCTTTCAGCCGCGCCCGGGCGCTGAGTTTCTGGCGCCAGTTCAGGACCAGGAGTTCCTTGAGGCGGTGGAGCAGGTCCCGGGCCACCTTCTTGACCTCGGCGCGCTCCTCGGGGCTCAGCTCCGGCGCGGGGCGGGTGAGGATGTCGAAGAGGACCAGTTCCTCCTCGGTCATGTTCTCGCGCACGTGGCGCTCTTGCTCGTCCGTCAGGCTCTGGCTGAGCTTGAGGAGCTCTTCGAAGAGTTCTTCGATGCTGCGGCTGCCCGCGTTGTAGCTCTCGATCAGTTCCTCGAACTTCTGGGCGAAGTCGGTCCGGGTCCGGTTGAGGCGCACCAGCTTCTCGAGGCGGGCGCGCAGGGCTGCCTTCAGCCGTTCCAGGTCCGTGTTCTTGTGCTTGGATTCCTTGAAGCGCTGGGCCAGGGCCTCGAAGTTGATCCGGGAGAGGTCCAGGGCGGGCCCTGGTCGCGGATGGTGAGGCCCAGGATGGACTCGTCGAGGAGGTCCTGGATCCCGCCCATCACGGCCGAGATGTCCGCCGGCCCGGGGTTCAGCCGGGAGCGGATCTCCGCCGCCAGGGTGGCCAGGCAGGAGACCCGGCTGGTGAACTCCAGGGCCGCTACGTGCGGCTTCACCGCGCCGTAGAGGGTGCTGACCAGCCTCTCGTGGCCCAGGAACTCGGTGCGCAGGGGGTCGGGTGAGATCAGGGCGTCCACGGCGTCGGCCACGGCCTGCAAGCGCTCCAGGGACCCGGCGGGACGGTCCTCGATGTCCGCCAGCTTCACCCCATGGCCGGCGCAGAAGGCTGTGGCCTCGGCCACGGCGGCGCGCAGCTCCTCGACCAGCTCGCTCTTGTCGTGGACGGGGTTGCGCCCCCCCTGGCCGGCCCCGTAGAGGGCCAGGGCTTGCTCGAGGGAGGCCAGGACGTTGGCGTAATCCACGATGACGCCGCTGTGCTTGCCGGGGAAGACCCGGTTGGCCCGGGCCAGGGTCTGCATCAGCGGGTGGTTGCGCACGGGCTTGTCCAGGTAGACCGTCGAGCAGCTCGGCGCGTCGAAGCCCGTCAGCCACATGGCGCACACGAAGACTAGCCGCAGGGGGTCCTCGGGGTCCTTGAAGCGCTCGGCCAGGGGTGGCTGGGAGTCGTTCATGCGCTTGCGGTGGGGCTCGATGTCCAGACCCAGGGCCTTCATCTGGGCGATCTCGTTCTGGCCGGGCGAGACGATGAGGGCCATGTCCGTGCTGGCCAGCACCTCCAGGCGCCCTTTGAGCTCCGCCTGGCGTTGCCGGACCTCGGGGGCCCGGCGCTGGTCGGGGGGCAGGTAGGCCAGGTGTCCCAGCTCGCCTTCCACGGCCTCCCGCTCCGCGGCCCAGTGCTTGCGCACCTTGTCGTGCATCTTCAGGGCCGTGGCCTTGTCCAGGGAGACCACCATGGCCTTGCCCTGGAACTCCCGGGCCAAGAAGTGGCGCACCAGGTCCCGGGCCACCGTCTCCAGGCGGTCGTCCCGGGTGAGGAGGTGGTACTGGCGGCCCAGCTCCCGCTGCAGCTTCGCCTCCTGCTCGGGGTCCAGTTCCGCCGCCTCGATGAGGTCGTAGAGGTCGTCATTGAGGTCCGGGTTGACGAGCTCCAGCTCGGGGGTGCGGTTCTCGTAGTAGAGGGGCACCGTGGCCCGGTCCTCCACGGACTGCTGGAAGTCGTAGATGGAGACGTAGTCGCCGAAGACCTCCCGGGTGCGCTCTTCGCCGGCGATCAGCGGCGTGCCCGTAAAGGCCAGGAACAGGGCCCGGGGCAGGGCCGAGCGCATGTTGAGGGCCAGGGTGTCGTACTGGCTGCGGTNNNNATCAGGGTGAAGACGTAGCGGTGGTTGCCCCGCAGAAGCTCGCGCAGGTGGGAGCCGCTGGTGGCGTGGCACTGGTCGCTCTCGCTGCCGGAGACGGCGCCCGCGGCCTTGAAGGTCCGGGCGATCTGGTCGTCGAGTTCGACCCGGTCGGTGACCACCACGAAGGTCCAGTTGCCGGGCACCTTGCGCAGGACCTTCTGGGCGAAGAAGACCATGGAGAAGCTCTTGCCGGACCCCTGGGTCTGCCAGAAGACCCCGGCCCGGCCGTGCCCGCGCCCGCGGGCCTCCAGCGTGGAGGCCAGGGCGTTGTTCACCCCCAGATACTGGTGGTTCTGGGCCAGGATCTTGACCAGGCCGGCCTTGTGCTCGGAGAAGAGGGTGAAGTTCTCCACCAGGTCCAGCAGGCGCCCCGGGTCGCAGGTACCCCGCAGCATGACCTCCAGGGAGACCCGGCGGGGCTCGTCCTCGCGCTGGATGCGCTTCCACTCGAAGAAGCGCCCCCAGTCCGCGGTCAACGAGCCCACCCGGCTGTCCGTGCCGTTGGAGGCCACCAGCAGGGCGTTGTACCAGAAGATCGCCGAGATCTGGGACTTGTAGTGGGTCAGGTTCTCGTCGAAGGCCGTGCGGGCGGGGACCCCGGGCTTCTTGAGCTCGATCACCACCAGGGGCAGGCCGTTCACGAAGCCCACCAGGTCGGGCCGGCAGGTGTAGAGGGAGCCCACCACGGTCAACTGGCTGACCAGGAGGAAGTCGTTGTTCTCCGGGGTGTCCCAGTCCACGGCCCGCAGGCGCACGGTCTTCTGCCCGCCGTGCTCGCGGTCGGGCACGGAGACCTTCAGGCCCTCCTTGAGGAGCAGGTAGACCTCCCGGTTGGCCGCCTCCAGGGTCATCCCTGAGCGGTCCCGGGTCAGCTCGTCCAGCGCCGTGGTGATGGCCTCGGGCGGCAATTCGGGGTTCAGCCGCTCCAGGGCTGCCCGCAGGCGGGCCACCAGGACCACCTCGCCCGACGTCTCGCGCTGCAGGGTGCCGCCCGGGCCGAAGGCCTCCTCCCGAGCCGACACGGTCTGCCAGCCCAGGGCCGCGAAGAGCTGGATGGCGGGCTGCTCGACGAGCTGGTCCTCCGTGTAGGCGTGGGGGGGTCAACTTCCACCTCCAGGCGCGAGTGCCGAGGTCTTCCTGGCTGGGCCGGACTTCCAGGTCTGGAGAAGGAAAGAGGCCATCGCCCCTGACAGGTTGACGGCCAACTCCGCGTGGCGCGGTGCTGGCTTGACGACCGAGGTTCCCTTCCCGTGCGCGTCGCCGTGGTGATTCCTAAGAGAGCCCAGTCCTTCGACGACGCTGTGGCAACCACTCAGGATCTGCTTGAAGACCCTCTCTGTGTGCTGGCCAGGCGCCAGGTTCAGGCACTTGGATGTCAGCTTGTATAACGTTGGGAGCTTAGCCTCGTCCTCGTAGGTTACGCCAGTCGCGTCAAGGATGTGCTTGCACACGGATTCAACAAGCGTGCGAGCCGAGGTGATGGCCCCTTCGGGGTCTGTGCTCCTGCGCTCCAGAGCCTTCTGCCAGGCCTCGTGAATGCTCGCCGAGTCAACCACCTGAATCGATTCGGAGACTGGCCCGTCGCCAGGTATCCTGTCCTCCGTCTCCAGTGCCATCAGGAGCGGTGCGAACTCTGTCCGCAAGAACGTCCGTCGGCCGGCGTACCCACCCGGAATCGGCGCGATGAAGTCCCAGAACTCCAGGAGGTTTCGGCACTCCAAGACGAAGCGCGGAAGCATTTCTCGCAATGGCTTCTCGCTGATGAGATCGCTTCGGAGCCGCATGTATTCGGCGTCGTCAGGATACTCACCCGTGGCCCGCGCAACAAGAATCGCCTTCAGCGCTTCTACCTTCTCCAGGAATCGGTCGGCCATCCTCACACTCCTTCCAAGTCGATCTGGCCCGAGAGCAGGCGGGGGAGGAGGAGGTCCCGGGTACGGCGGAGGGCGCGGGATTGGCGCTGGAGGGTGTGGATCTGCTCGACCATTGGTATGCTTATGGCTTCGAACTGCCTGGTCAGGTGGGCGGGTGGGATCAGCAGTTCTGCCCGCTGAAAGGTAGCGCCGGTGACAGCGGGATAGGCAGCTCCAGTCGCATTGTTCGTGAGGTAGCGGACAAACTCGTCGGTCGTAGTTGCCTGGTACAGGAACGTGAAGGGCACCGACAGCGCTGTGAGAACAGCAAAGCCTGTGGAGGCAATCGTGTCTGTCTCCGGATGAATAAGTAGAGCGTGGGAGCGCCGGTTTGGGCGGACGCACAACCAGAGCACATCCCCATGCCCGACTATGCGGCGGGCGCGCCCGGGCGCGTCGGCAAAGGCATAGGTGGTGACGGTATCCACCTGTCCTGGGCTGACGGAAGCGATGTCGATGTAATGGATCGACTCTGGGGCCGTGCGGGCGGTTATCTGGGAGTGGTTGACCGAGGCGATCTCCTCAAGCCTCTTCACCTCCCACCCCTCGGGGATCTCGCCGAGGGGGGAAGGCACGCGGGGGCACGTCTCTTGGCCGGGGAAGCGGAAGTCCACGAACCACTCCCGGTACAGGGAGCGGGCCATCTCCTCGAGGATCTTGATGCGCCTCTGGCAGTTCTCCACCAGGTCGTCGTAGGCCGAGAGGATGCCGGCGATCCGGCGCTGGAGGGGAAGGGGAGGGAACCGCACTTCGACGTTCTCCACCCTAGATGGTGCAGTATGCCGAATCTTGACGCCGGTGGCTGAAGCGCGTATCTGGTGCCGTACCTGGGATGTATTGAAGAGGTAGTAGAGGAACTTCTTGTCGGCCATCTCTTCATCCCGAACAAGGACTCGCCCGAGTCGTTGATTATGCAGATATAGACCGCTCTTCGGAATGATGGCACTGCTGCCCAGGAGCCCCTCCGCCTGTTCCGTCATCGCAATCAGGAGTTCACCCTTGTCTAGGACATACTCCGAAGGAACAGGGCCGATGTACCACTTCTCCTTGTCACCTTTGTCCTTGAAGCCACCCTCGTCGAAGAAATTTCCGGGAGTGAGGACGACGTGTGTGCCCGCAGTGGCAAAATACTTTCCGAGAAGAGCGAACCCATGCTTGATCTCAAGCAGTTCCCCCAACCGGCTCTCGCGCCACTCCTCCATCACCTACGCCCCCAGCAACTCCGCCACATTCGCGGCGATGGTCGCCTCCAGCTCCCTGGCCTGGGCGTTCAGGCCCTCCAGCTCCTCGTTCAGTTCCTCCAGCTTCTCCTTGAAGTCCTGGTCGCTGATCTCCTCGCCGGGGGCCACGCCCACGTAGCGGCCGGGGTTCAGGGACCAGCCCTGGGCCTCGATCTCCTGGAGGGTGGCCACCTTGCACAGGCCCGGCACGTCGGCGTAGGTGGGCTTCCTGCCGAAGACCTCGGCGAGCTTGGCTCCCGCCTCCTCGCCGCCGAGGGTCAGGTCCAGGGCCTCGCCGCGGTAGAGGCGCACCACGTTGGCCAGGAAGCCGATCTGGGCGGGGGTCCAGTCCCGGTGGGCCCGGTCCACCTGGCGGTAGATGTGGCGGGCGTCCAGGAAGAGGACCTGGTCGGCCCGGGGGGTGTTGGCCTTGGCCCGGTCCAGGAACCACAGCGTGCAGGGCAGGGTGACCGTGTAGAACATGTTGGGCCCCACGGCCACCATGGCGTCCACGGCCCGGGCCTCGATCAGCTTCTGGCGCAGGTCCTGCTCGGAGGAGCGGGCGTCGGAGGCCGAGTTGGCCATCACGAAGCCGGCCCGGCCCTTCTCGTTCAGGGCCGAGTAGAAGAACTGGATCCACAGGTAGTTGGCGTTGTCCGTGCGGGGCAGGCCGAAGGGGAAGCGGCGGCGGGGGCCCACCGAGTCCTTCAGGCGCTCCTTGTCCACGGCGTTCACGTTGAAGGGCGGGTTGGCCAGCAGGAAGTCGAACTGGCCCGTGGCGGCGTGGGGGTCGTCGTAGTAGCTGTTCACGTTGCCCCCGTGGCGGATGTCCCCTTCCAGGCCGTGGACGGCCAGGTTCAGGCGGCACAGGCGGCCCGTCTCGTCGGTCTTCTCGACGCCGTGGATGGAGAGCTCGGCGGCGGGGTTGCGCTGGTGCTCCTCCACGAAGCGCGCCGACGAGACGAACATGCCCCCCGAGCCGCAGGCGGGGTCCAGGATCCGGCCGTGGTAGGGCTCGATCACCTCGGTCAGCAGGCGCACCAGGCAGCCCGGCGTGTAGAACTCGCCCCCCCGCTGGCCCTCCGTGCGGGCGAACTGGCCCAGGAAGTACTCGTAGATGCGCCCGAAGGCGTCGTAGTCGGAGCTTTCGGGGATCTCCGAGACCTGCTTGAGGAGCTGCTTGAGGAGCGTGCTGGTGAAGAGGTTGTAGGTCCTGGGCAGGACGCCGGCCAGTTGGGGATTGTGCTTCTCGATCTCCCCCATGGCGGCGTTGACCTGGGCCCCGATATCCTCGCCCTCGGGCCGGTGCAGCAGGTGGTCGAAGCGCGCCTGGGCGGGCAGGTAGAGCAGGCCCTCGGCGTGGTAGGCCCCCGGGTCCTCCACCCGGCTGCCCCGGCGGGACGACGCGCCGGCCTTCTCGAGTTTCGCCCGCTGGGCGCTGTAGCGCACCTCGGCGAAGCGCAGGAAGATCAGGCCCAGGATCGGCCCGGAATACTCCTGGGCCTTGAGCCCCGAGTTGGCCCGGAACTGGTCTGCCGCATCCCAGAGACGCCTCTCCAGGGTGGCGGTGGCGGTGTCCTTCGCGGCAGGGGCGATCCAGTGCATGGCTTCAGGCTTTCCCGTTCAGGTGCGCTCCGAGCATCCGGTGCTTGGGCTCGGGGCTTGGATGCCGCGCGGGCCTTTCCCTGCCCCGGTCACCGGCATCCGTGATCGGTCAAGCGAATCTTCCAGATTTTGTCGACTTCCCACAAGGTCCCTGGACGCAAGACGGCCAGATGTTCGAGTGCTGAACACCACCCGGAAGGGGGTCTCGAACCTTGGCTGCCCAGACAACGTCCCCGCTTCAGGCCCTTCGAGCCTGCTTGTCCGACGAGTGGCTTCGGGCCACGGCCGCGAGCCTCCCCGCCGGGCGCGGGAGGTCCCCCTGCCACGGCCGAGAAACCCGGGCCCATGTCCAGGAGGGCCCTCAACTGGCTGGTGTCGATCGCCGCGGTCTCGGCGGTCTTCCGCTTCATCCCCACGCCGGCGCACTACCTCGAGCTGGATTCGGCCATCTACCTGCGGGCCGCCGCCGAATACCATCGGGCCTTGCTGGACGGGACCTTGTGGACCCGCGCCCTGACCCCCGAGAACTACACCGCCGTGGGCTACTGGCCGCCGCTCTTCCCACTGCTGGCGGGACTGCTGGGCAATGCCTGGGCCCTGGCCGCGGGGGCGGGGTGGCTGGTCTTCGTCCCGGTCTTCGTCCTGGCCCGGAACCTCTGGCAGGACGAGGACACCGCCCTGCTGGCTTCCGGCCTGGTGGCCCTGCACCCCTTTCTGGCCTGGTACGCCCGAGTCCCCCGAACCGAGGGCCTCTTCTTGCTGCTCTATGCACTGGGACTGGCCTTGGCGCTGTCTCCGGCGCCGGGAAGGACCGGTGGCGCTCGGCCCGGTTCGGGCAGGTTCCTCCTGGGCGGCGCCTTTCTGGGGATGGCCTACGCCACCCGCTTCGACATGCTCTTGATCCTGCCCGCCGTGCTGGTCTGGCAACTCCTCCTGCGGCCCCGGCGGGAGGCCGGGCTGACCCTGCTCGGCTTCTTGCTGGCCGCCCTTCCCTACCTGGTCTACCTGGCCTGGCTCAACGGGGGGACTCCAACCCTGATCAGCGCCGAGAAGTCCCTGTATGACACCCTGGAGGGGGCCTGGACCACGGCCACCGGACAGACCATGTCCGAGTTCACGGCTCGCTTCGGACCGCCCGGTCGGATCCGGGTGGACCCGTCCGACCCGCTGGTGCGCGAACTGTTGTCGACCCGGGTCCCGGGGATGCTGCTTCGAGGATTGCTCCACCTCCCCGCCACCCTGGCCAGCGCTTCGTGGAACTGGACCCTGTTGATGGTTCCCGCCGCCCTGAGCCTGATCGAGTTTCGCGACCGGCGCAACCTGGCTTTGCTGGTTTTGCTGGCCCCGGTTCCGCTGCTGGCGGTGCTGACCTCCTGGGACCCCAACCCCCGTTACCAGGCCTTCACGCTTCTGCCCCTGGCCTTGCTCGCGGCTCGTGGGTTGACCCTGCTCCGTCAGGGCCCCGCGCCCGACGCCCTGGCCCGCTGGGCCATCTTCGGAGTGGTCGCCCCCATGCAACTGGCCTTGGCCTGGATTGTGCCCCTCGACCCTCACTTCGACCAGCGCGGACCCGTGGACCACTGCTTCTACGAGCTGGTTCCCGAGGCCCGGGGCCTGCAGGCCGCGGTGCTGGGGCTGGGCTTTGCCGCCTTCGCCCTGGCGGGCTGGCGCTGGGGAGCCCGCTGGGGCGGGCTGGCTGGTTCGGCGCTGGCCCTGGCGGTGTGCGCCGGACCGGTGTCGGTCGCGTTGGGGCACGCCGAAGGCCTGTACCGCCTGGTGCTCCCCCTGGCCCTGCTGGGTCTGGCCTTCCTGCCCCTGCTGTTCGGGCTCACCCTGCCTCGGAGCCTCTGGGGGAGCGAGATGCGCACCTGGCTTCTGGGTGCGATGGGCCTGGTGGCCTTGCAGAACGGCCTGGTCCTGGCGGGTTGGGATCTGGCCCACACCCGGCTGGTCCACAGTCCGGCCGTCGCGGACTTCCTGTCCCATCAACCGCCTGGAACCCGGTTGCTGTCCTATCAGCAGGTGGACGCCCTGCGCTCGGGCGCGGAGTGGGTGCCCCTGCAACGCTCCCGCGGACTGGGGGCCGTGCTGGAGGCCGAGCGCCCCGACTTCGTCCTGCTGTCGATTCCCGAAACGGGCAGCGCCGCTGGGGCCGTGGTCGCGGTTCCGGACCTGGAGTCGACGGGTTGGGTCGAACTGGTGGGCAGCTATCCTGCCGGAGGGGGAGTGGTGGGTTGCCCCCGGACCTGGAGGCTGTATCGGGTGCTTCCGCCGGGAAGTCGGGGGGCGGGCCTGCAGAGGGCCCTCCCGGACCGTCAGGCGCCTGGCGACCTTCCGCAGTTGAAGGGGGCCCAGGGCTGAAGGCGACCCGGTCGACGGGCTTCCGGGCGCGCGAGGGGGGCCTCGATCCGGGGGGGAATTCCGATCCCACGGAGACGCCACCCCGGTTTTCTGATTTCTTCAAGTCCTCCGAGGGAATCTGTCTGCAAGGACCCCGGCCGCCTTCCGGCCGGGACCGACTCTTCGAGCGGAGGCCCTCCCGGTGCAGGTCCCATCTTCAGTCCACCTCTCCACCACGTCGCTCCCGCCCCGGGGGACCTCCCCGGCTCCCGGCGTTCCCGGGCAGGTTTTGGAGGCGCCGGCTGCTGGCCAGGACGGATTCCGCCCCATCCTCTTCGAACTCGATGCCCGCAGTCTCCCCGAGCTTCGCGATGTCCGGCTCTGCGGTTCCTTCAACTCCCAGACCGGGGTCCACGACCCCGAATGGAACGGTGGGCGCAGTGTGCCGATGCGGGACGACGGACTGGAGGGAGACCGGGTCGCCGGCGATCGGGTCCATACGGCCCGCGTTTCGCTGCGAGAGGGCCAGCCCCAGGAATTTCGGTGGGGGGCCACGGGAGACGTGGTGCGGCCGGACGGGAAGGTGGAGCCCGCCCGCTGGCTGGTGATGGCCCAGACGCCCCCGGCCTTCCACCTCGAGGACGGCGACGTGCAGACCCACGCGCCGGTCAAGAACCACCTCTTCGGGGTCCACCGGGAGGGGGCCGACGGCATCCGATTCATGACCTGGTCCCCCGAGATGGGACGGGGCGAACTGGAGGGCTATCGCCTGCACGTCGACCTTCTGGATCCTCAGGGAAATCCGACCCGGTCGCTGCCCATGGACCGTGACGATTCGACGGGGGTGTGGAGTCTGCGCCGAGAGACCGGTTGGGCGGAGATGAAGGGCACGCCCTACCAGTACTCGGCCCGAGACGCCGAGGGAAGGCTCCTGCACACCCGTCAGGGGGCTCCCGTGGCCTACGGGGACCCGTGGGCCAGGTTCCTGCAGGGACCGCAGCGTGGGGTCGAGCGGATCCACGTCGAGCCGGTGCTGGGCTTCGAGACCGGAGGCTGGGACGACAGCGGCTCGGGAGGCCCGAACTTCTCGGACAACCCGGAGTGGGGGCGCTTCACCGTGGACTCCCACCCCTCGGCCGAACGGGTCCGCCTGGTCCTGAAGGACGAATCGGGCCAACCCCTGTCCAAGGCGCAGCTTCTGCAGCGCCTGGGCCGGCCCGAGTTGATTCCCTATGACCAGGCCAGCCCGGAGGACCGCCGGGACGTGGACGTCCTGCGTCGTTGGGGGCATGCTGACTCCGAGCCGCTGATGAAGTACTCCTGGCTGGACCGGGTGGGCGAGGACGGGGGCATCGACCTGGTCCGGGTGGACTCCAAGGCCGGGACGGCCTGGGTCAGCGCGGTCAACAACTACCCTCGCCTGATCGGGCTGCGCTACGAGTTCCAGGTCTTCGAGCAGGGCCATCTGGTCGGCGATGCGAACGGCGACGGTCGGCTGCAGGAGGCTGAACGACGGGCGACTCCGGTCAATGACCCCTATACCGACGTGATCCTGCCCCATCCCGGCTCCAGCCGGAAGTCGATCATCCGCCAGTCCACCTACCAGTTCCGCTTCGACCAGGTGCCGCGCAAGCAGACCGACCACCGCAAGTTCGTCGTCTACGAGGCTCACGTGGGCTCCTTCCTGAGCGCTCCGGACAACGCCGTGCCGGCCACCTTCGAGGACGTGATCGCCAACCTGGACTACCTGGAGACCCTGGGCGTCGACTCGCTGGAGCTGATGCCGACCCAGGAGTTCGGCTCGCGCCGGGACTGGGGCTACGCCACCGGCTACTACCACGCCGTGACCGATGCCTACGGCTTTGCGATGGAGCGTCAGCAGGCACTGGACCTCAAGCTGATCGAGCCCGATGAGCAGCCCGGGGCCGAGCGGGTGTGGGTGTCGGGGGCCGAGGGCCTGAAACTCCTGGTGGACGAGGCCCACAAGCGGGGACTGAACGTCTTCGCCGACGTGGTCTACAACCACGTCTCGGGCCGGACCGACGTCGAGAATCCCCTGGGACGGATCGATGGCGACAAGCGCTCCTTCGTGAACTGGTGGGGGCAGGGCGACTCGGACACCCCCTGGGGCCTCAAGCCCAACTTCTCGGCCCAGGAGGTCAAGGACTTCTTCTCGGACAACGCCGCCCAGCAGGTCCAGGAGCTGGGCTTCGACGGGATCCGCTTCGACTTCACCCAGGTCCTGCACGACACCGGGAGCCCGGCCCAGCAGTTGGAGGGCATGGAGACCCTCCGGCAGATCAACCGCACCCTGCAGTTCCTCCGTCCCGGGGTCTATGCCGTGGCCGAGGACTTCAGCGGCAACTGGTTGGTGGCGGCCGGCCTGGACGCCTCCGAGCAGCAGGGCCCCGTCCTGAAGAAGGGCATGGGTTTCCAGGGGGTGTGGAACGACCGCTTCCACGACGACCTGCTGGCCATGGCGGCCGGGCGTGCGGACGCGGATCGCCTGATGGGAGCCCTGCTGTACCACGAGGGAGTTCCGGCCTGGGACCGCGGCGTCATCTACGCACACAGCCACGACGAGGTCGGCAACACGGGGAACTGGATCGCGCGGGCGGCGGCTGGTTCCAATGACCAGGCCGCGGTGCAGGCCGCCTACCCCAGGGCCATCAGCGGCACGGCCTCGGCGATGACCCTGCTGGGACCCGGGACCCCGATGCTCTTCCAAGGCGAAGAGTTCCTGGCCAACAACGACTTCAAGCATGGCTTGACTTCGACCTGGGGGGCCGACCTGGGCTGGCTGGACTTCCAGGTCACCCCCGATCGGGCCGACCACTTCCGCACCCTGGCCGGGCTGGACCGTTCGCGCCAGGAGGTCGAGCGCTCCAGGTTGGACCCGCGCGAACAGGAACTCTTCGACCGCTACCTGGGCATGGGGACCGACCAGCGCGACGAGGCCCACCACCTGGCCGACCAGGCGGGCCACTTCCAGAGGACGCGCGACCTCATCGCCCTGCGCCGCAGCTCGAGCGCCTTCTCTGCTGCCGGCAGCATCTCGCGGGTCTACACGCACAACCTGGATCGCGTCCTGGCCTTCAAGCGCGACCAGGGCGGATCTCAGGACGAGTTCGTGGTGATCAGCAACTTCGCCGACCAGGACCGTTCCGGTTCGCAGATCCCGTTGCCCGCCGGCGAGTGGCGTGAGGTCTTCAACACCAACTCCCGGAAGTACGGGGGGACCGGCACGGGCAACGGTGGGCAGGCCGTGCGCGCGGGCAGCCACCTGGTGCTCCCGGCGGGTTCGACGATCGTCCTGAAGAAGCTGTCGTAGGGGGGGCTTGATCCCGAGGGGTGCCTCGGCCCGCCTCAGGCTGGAATCGGTCTTCTCTCAGGGCTGGGGGGTCTGCCAGGTCGCCTCGGAGGATTCAAACGGGCGCAGCTCGTGGACCCGGCAGACCGGGTGCAGGGTGCAGTAGCGGCAGGTGTCGCGTCGCAGAGGGTCCACCGCGCTGTAACCCTGCCGGAACTGGGCTCCCAGGGAGGCCAGCACGGCTCGCCAGTGGTCCATCAGCTCGGCCCAGTTGTCTGCCAGGGCCGCGAAATCCGAGGCCTCCAGGCAGGGAACCTGGGGGTGGAATCCTGGCTTCCTGGAGACCCCCTTGAGCCTCATGTCGCCAGGGCGCACCTGGGCGAAGAGCACCGCGCCGGTCTGCTCTTCGGTCCCCGAGCAGTACAGAGGGAGCTGGGGCTCTTCAGGCCGGTCTCCCAGCCAGTGGCGGGGGTTCGGGCGGCCGGTCTTGTAGTCCAGGACGGCCAGGCTTCCATCCTGGAGGCGGTCCAGCCGGTCGATCCGGGCCTCGAAGCCCAGCCCCGCAACCTCCATCCGTTTGGAGACCTCGAAGCCTACCACCTCGAAGGGCGAGCGTTCGCGCTCCACCTCCAGCCATTCCAGGGCCAGGCGGCTCAAGCGATCGAGCTCGATCTGGCGGAAGCGGCCCGTCAGCACGTCTGCTCGCTGGGCGGCCATCCTGGCCAGGGCCTTCTCGGCGGCGTCCACGGTCAGTTCCGCCAACCTCTCCGGGGAGGTCTCGAGCAGGGTGGACTGCGACCCCAGGGCCCGCCAGGTGTGCTCCAGGGTCTCGTGCAGCAGGGTTCCTCGCTCCCGGGCCCCCAGGCCCGGCTGCACGGCCTCCAGGGGGCGGGCTCCCAGGCGCAGTTCGGCGAAGGCCCGGAACGGACAGGCTGCCTGAAGTTTGAAGAGCCCGGTGCCGCCGCGGGCCACCTCACCGGCCGGACAGGGAGGGGGAGGGCGGTCGGGGGTCACCTCCAGGGCCCCGGCTTCGTGCATGGCCTCGCGCCAGGGGCGGAACTCGGGCACGACGGGCGAGCCCTCCGGGAGGTGTGCCAGCAGCGCGCTGGGCCGCAGCTCGCGGTCTCCCTCGGTCCGGGCGTGGCTGGCGACCCCGTGGGGGGCGCCCGAGAGGATTCGCCGGGTGACCCGGCGGGCGAACTCCAGTTCGTGGGGGGCACTGGAACCGGGCATGTCCATCCGGCGCTGCAGGTCCAGGGGGAGGTAGGGGTTGGGCCGGGCGCCGGGCGGCCAGGCCTCGTCGTGGACGCCCAGCATCCAGGTGGCGTCGAAGTCCAGACCGGCCGCCTCCAGGAAGCCCAGAACCTGGACCGGCGCTTCCGGCCCCCGGGGCTGGAAGATCGTCTCACGGCAGAGCGAGGTCAGGGCCCCCAGGGCCTGCATGAAGGTCATGGAGGGGCGCACCAGGTCCAGGCCGCGCAGCTCCGCCAGGACCTCCCGGAAGCGCAGTCGGGCCTGGGCATCCTCGCCATCGACCGGGCGTTCGCCGGGCCATCCGCTGGCCTCCAGCAGGGCGTCGAAGGACTCCGACCAGCGTGCGGGGGATTGCCGGACGGGAAGGTCCCGGCTCAGGGTCAGCACCCGGTCCAGGTGGTCGGCCAGGATCGGACAGGCATCGGGGCGGGGCAGGCCTTCACGATCGCTCGAACGGGCCATCCGGGCCAGCCGCTCCAGTCCCGCATGGGGGACCATCCGCCGGCGCAGCCTCGCGTCCAGCAGGCCTCGTTGGCCGCGTTCCGATTCAGCACCGCCCAGGTGGGGCGAAGAGAGCAGGGCCCCGACCTGCTGGAGGGGCAGGGGAGCATGGACCAGGTGCAGCAAGGTCAGCGCGTCGACGACCAGGCCCCGGTCGGCCAGGGGGCGGCCCAGCGAGAGGTTGTAGGGGCGGGGGCGACGGGCCTTCCCAGGCAGGACCGCCTCGGGACAGAGAAGATCCTCCAGAAGGCGCTCCAACAGGGTTCGGCTGCCCCCCAGGTCGGGCACCACCAGGGCGACCCTGGTCTCCGGGTCCTGGGACAGAAGCCCCCGGGCCCAGCGCACCGCCGCGGCGGCTTCGGCCTCGGGGTCTGGCCAGTTGGTCCGGGTGAAGTCTCCCGGCTGGCCCGGGTCTTGCCAGATTTCTGCTTCGCAACCCGCTCGATTCAGGGCCTCCAGGAAGGCTTCGTGGCGGGGGGGGATCCGGTCGAAGCCCACCAGGAAGAGGCCGGGAGGCAGCGCCATCCGCCCCGTATTGATGGCTTCTTCGAGGGCCTCCAGCAGTCCGGCGGGGTCCAACCATCCCCGAGCCTCGCACAGGTTGCAGACCTGGCGGGCCCACCCCGCAAAGGCCTTGGAATCGTCGTCTAGGAAGGGGTCTTCGGGGTCCAGCCCGCAGCCGTGGTCGTGCAGGAGGTGCCAGGCTTCGATGGCGGTCCGGGCCGCGGCCCGGGGGTTCAGGAGGCGCGCTCCCTGGGGCGAGTCCTCCAGCACCTGCTGCCAGAGGGCGGCCTCCTGGGCCGGACGCAGCAGGATCGGCTGCGGGGCCCGCCAGTCCAGGGCCTCGTCCCACAGGGTCTGCAGCCAGGAGCGCCAGGAGAGGATCTCGCGGGGCTCCCAGGTCAGGACGTCCCGAGCCTGACGGTCGTCCCGGGCACGCAGGTGCCGGGCCATGCGCTCGTTGGGCGTGACCACGAGGATGTCTGGAGGCAATTCGGAAAAGGGCATCGGGCTTGGAACGCAGGGCACTCTTCGGAGAAGAATCTCCGGGGCCTGCCGCCAGGATCCAGGAAGGAGTTGGAGCCTGGCAAGGACAACTCCATTCCATTCTTCTCCGCTGGAGCTTCTGTGATGCCCACCCTGTCCAAGCACATCCGCTCGCGCAACCCGTCGGCCATCCGCATGGCCGGGATCCGCTTCGCAGGGCGCCGGGATGGAACCCGAGCCCTGAACGTGGCGATCGGGAACGTCTCGCTGCCCATGCACCCGGCGATGATCCGTCGCCTGCACGGCTTTGCCGGGCCGGACAGCCCCTTCCGCGAAGGGGTGGTGCGCTATACGCCGACCGTGGGGACCGACGAGACCCGTCAGGCCTTCCTCAACGTCCTGGGAGCCAGCGGCCTTCCCACCCAGGGACTGCACGTCCTGGTCACCGACGGCGGCAGTCAGGCCATGGAACTCGTCACGCTGGCCTGCTGCGGGTCGGCCGGCACCAGCGAAGCCCCCCTCCTCCTGATCGATGCGGCCTACCCCAACTACAAGGCCTTCGCTCAGCGACTGGGCCGGGCCACGGTCTCCTTCTCGCGCCTGCTGGAGGACGACGGGCGTTTCACCCTGCCTCGCCCCGAGGAGATCCGCGACCTGTTGAGCCGGCATCGCCCCGGAGCCTTGGTGGTGATCCCCTACGACAACCCCACCGGACAGTATTATGACCATCAGACGATGGTGCAACTGGCGCGTCTGTGCGTGGAGCACGACTTGTGGATGGTCTCGGATGAAGCCTATCGCGAGCTGTACTACACCGGAGGGCGGCTGACCAGCATCTGGGCGATCTCCGAGGAGGAGGTCCCCGGGATCACCGGCAGGAGGATCAGCATCGAGACGGCCTCCAAGGTCTGGAACGGCTGCGGGCTGCGCATCGGAGCCCTGGTGACCGACAACCTCGAGCTGCACACCCGCTGTGAGGCCGAGAACACCGCCAGCCTGTGCTCCAACGCCCTGGGGCAGTGGGTCTTCGGGGCCCTGGCCCGGCTCAGCCACGAGGAGATTCACGCCTGGTTCCATCAGCAGCGGGAGTACTATCGGCCGATGATGGAAGCCTTCGCGGCGCGCACCCGCGAGCTGGTGCCGGGGGTGGTGGTGGGGCAGCCCTCGGCAGCCCTGTACACCGTCGTGGACCTGCGCGGTGTGGTGGGGCCCGACTTCAATGCCCAGGAGTTCGTGATGTGGTGTGCCGAGGAGGGGACCGTCGACATGGACGGCGAGCCCTGGACCCTGCTTCTGGCCCCCATGCCCGAGTTCTACAGCTCGCTGTCAGGGATCTCCAATCCGGGCAGGACCCAGATGCGGGTCGCCTTCGTCGAAGCGCCGGAGGTCATGGCCAAGGTCCCGGTCCTGTTGGCGGCCTTGCTCAAGCTGTATCTGAAGCGCCCGGCCGTCCTCCAGGAAGCCTGAGGTCTCCAGGAGGCCCTCAGGATTTCGGCAGGTCGGTCGGACCAGGCGGGGGGGTCTGCTCCAGGTCCCAGGGGACGAAGGTCCGCACCATGCGCTCATACTCGGCCAGATACCCGGGCAGCGCGGATTCGGGGCCGAGCAGGACCAGGGCGTAGGACTTGGGTCGGGCCTCGACAAAGGTGGCGACCGACTGGAAGACCTCCGGCCCGTCGTTGAAGACGAACCGGCGCCGGAGGCGCCTGGCCGGTCTTTTCCCGACCTTCAGGTTCGTCCTGGCCAGAAGACTCTTCTGTCGGATGCGGGGATCTTCCAGGAGCCAGATCGTCTCCGCAGCGTCGATCTCCTGGTCCACCGAGAGGTTGTAGATCCCGAAGGCAAACGTGACCACGCGGACCTCCGGTTCCTCCGGAGGCCAGAGCACCCGGCCCCGGCCCCGGTTCAGCTCGTCGGGGCAGGAAACCCGCCAGGACGCGGGGACTTCGCATCCGTATCCATACTCCGGGTTGAGCATGGTGGTCCACGCCTCAGGTTCCCCCTCCTGGGCAAGTCTGCCGCCGTAGCGCGGGATGGTCCACAGGCTGGAGAACCGGCCGGAACCCTCAGCGGTGGAGCACGGACCTGGGGAGCGGTGGGTCGAGTGCACCGGCTCGTCCACGGGGTTCGTCAGAAGCAGGCCGGTCAAGAGCAACGTGGCGAGCGTGCCTGCAACGGTGACGCGGTTCATCGGGACGGCTTGGCTGGAGGCCGGCCGGCGTGGCCCGGTCCGCCCTCGGGCTGGCGGAGGTCCGGTGGAAGGGGCAACGACGAGCCTGGCAGGGCGGTGGGATCGGGGGCTGGGGTCTGTTCCGGGTTCCAGGCCACGAAGGTCCGCACGATCCGCTCGTATTCGGGAAGATACTGGGAGGCCGAGTCCTTCGGCCCCAGCAGGGCCACGACGAAAGCCTTGGGGCGGGCCACGACGAAGGTGCTGACCACCAGGAAGGTCCGGTCGTCGTCCTTCAGGGTGTACAGGCGACGGACGCGCCGGGCCTGTCGTTCGCCGACCTTCATCTCCTTCTCTTCCAGCAGCGTGTCCTTCTCGACACGGGGGTCGTTGAGCAACCAGACGGCCTCGGCGATCCGGAGCTCGTCGTCGGCCGGCCGATCGTAGATCCCGAACGGGAAGAGGACCACCCGGACGTCGGTCTGTCCTGGAGGCCAGAGCATGCGCGCGCGGTTGCGGTTCAGGCTCTCGGGGCTGCTCTGCAGCCAGGTGGCCGGGACCTCGCAGCCATACTCATAGCCCTGGTGCATCAGGACCGTCCAGTCGCCGGGCCGGGCATCCTTCAGGCCTGGCTTTCCGTCAGATCTGGGGAAGACCCACAGGCTGGTGGGCGGCGGAGGCGGCGGGGGCGCCGGGGAGGCCGGGGACGCTCCCGGGGGGG
>DIWH01000013.1 GCA_002423485.1 Candidatus Xenobium occultum
CAGCGGGCCAGGCCGATCAGGATCACGCCGGTCATGTATTCCGGTTGACCGTTCAGGAAGGCGACCGCCAGGGCGAACATCAGGATGGGGCCGACCACCCAGTTCTGCAACAGCGACAGCCCCAGGATGCGCAGGTTCCGGAAGACCTCGGGCAACTCTTCGTAGCGGACCTTGGCCAAAGGCGGGTACATCATCACGATCAGGCCCACGGCGATCGGGATGCTGGTGGTGCCGACCTGGAAGCGCTCCAGGAAGGGCTCGACCCCCGGCCAGAAATGGCCCAGGGCCACCCCGCCGACCATCGCCATGAAGATCCACAGGGTCAGGAACCGGTCCAGGAAGCCCAGGCGAGGCGCCTGGCAGCCCACCGCCTGGTCTGCTTTCGGGTCGCTCTTCACGCGTCACCTCTCGATTCCAGGCAGTCGGGCAGTTGCCGGACGAAGTCCCGGATCTCGTCCCGGACCCGGCGATAGATCCCCAGGGCCTCTTCCGGGGAGGCCGCCTGGTGGGCCAGGGTGGGAGGGTCCTGGAAGCTGGCGTGGATCCTGTGGGTGCGGCCGGGGAACAGGGGGCACGCCTCCCGGGCGTGGTCGCACACCGTCACCACGCAGTCAAAGTCCAAATGGGCCACCTCGTCCAGCGTCTTGGAACGCTGCTGGCTGATGTCCACGCCGGCTTCCCGCATGACCTGGACGGCCTGGGGATTCAGGCCGTGGGCCTCCAGGCCGGCCGACCAGGCCTCGAGGCGGTCGGGGGCCAGGGCGTTGGCCCATCCTTCGGCCATCTGGCTGCGGCAAGAGTTGCCGGTGCACAGGAACAGGATCCGCCGGAGGGCAGGGACGCCGGGTGTCGGGTTCACGGTTCCACCTCCTGGTCCAGCGGACTCCGGCAGTCCGGGTCCCCTTCGAGGCAGGGTTGGAGCCGGCCCACCAGGTCGCGGAAGCGCCCCAGGACCTGGCGGTCGACGCAGTAGCAGACTCGCGGCCCGGCGATGGTCCCCTGCACCAGGCCGGAGTCCTTCAGGGCCTTGAGGTGCTGGGAGACGGTGGACTGGGCCAGGGGCAGGTGCTGGACGATGTCGCCGCACATGCAGGTGTCCCGGGACAGCAGGAAGCGCAGGATGCGCACCCGGGCGGGGTGTCCCAGGGCCTTGGCCAGGCGGGCCAGGTCGCGCTCGAATCCCGGTTCGTCCAGGGGCGTCCGGTCCAGGGGAGGCTGCTCATGCGATCGACTCATCGTGAAATGACGATAGGACGGGCGCCAGGGGTTGTCAAGCGCGGTCGCGAGGCCCGTGCCTGGGACCTGCGGGCCTTCAGGATGTCCTTCCGGGACAGCCACACGGCGCCACCGGCCTGCTGGGAGGCGCCAGTCGACGGCCGCCTCCAGGAAGTCCACCCCCTCCCGGAGCGGCCTGGAGCGGAGGGGGGTCTCGAGTTCAAACGACCATTCCGTTCTCGGCAGGCGGCCTTGGCCTGCGGGTCCGTCTGCCGCCGATCATGCCGACCGGCGTCGTTGCACGCGGCCTGCTACAGCAGCCTGGCGTGCTGCCTCCGCCTCTTCCACGGACCGGAATCTCTGAATTCCTCTGGGGAGGGGCTCTCCCAGTGCGGCCGCAACGCTCCAGGCGTGCGCCAGTCGCCGAAGGAGATCCTCCGAACCGGGCGCACCCTCTGGTGGACCCATCAATTGAATGGTGCGGAACTTCTGGACTGGCACCGTCACTCGTCTCTCAATTCCGGGAACATCTGAAGCAGGGCTTCGGCGTCAACGCGGTCTTGGGGGCGCACGGTGTCCCGCTTCATCAGGTAGAGCGTCCGCGGAGTCGCGACCAGGATCCGCGTGTTCCCACTCTGCTTGGTCTCCGCTTCCAGATCCTCAAAACGGAACGCCTCTCCCAGACGGGCCAGGAGGTCGACGACAAAGACCTCTCCCGGCGGTCCATACCGGATGACCGGGTACTCTCCAGCCAGATCCTCTTGATGAATCTCAGAGATGTCGGGGTCGCGCCAGATATTCCAGAGCGCGGTCTTGAGGCGATCGATGTTCTCAGGGGAGGGGCGGACAAACAGATCGACGTCCTCGGTGGCCCGGACGAGGCCATGGAAGCCGAGGGCCAACCCACCCACCAGGACGTAATCGACACCCTGCTGTCCCAACTCGTGCAGCAACGCGACGACCTTCTCAAACGATCCCGCTTCCATCGATAGGACCTTCCGTGGGGTGCCAGGGTCTCCTTCCGAAAGCCCCTGGCCAAGGGGGCAGGCTGCGCTGCCGTGAGCGGGGCGGCGGCCCAGGAACGAGCCCTGCAGGAGACGGGACTCTGTCCAGAGCCAAGGGCAGGCGACACACGCATGCCGTCTCTTATCCAAAGCACCGGCAATACCAGGGGAGCGCAAGACACAAATGGAGGGTGAGAGCGGGGACGGGCGGCTGGCAGGTTGGGGCTTGGAGGAGGTGGTCCGGAAGTCTTGGGCTGGAAATGGTGGCTGCAATGCGGTCCAGGGGAGGCTGCTCATGTGGTCGACTCATCGTGAAATGACGATAGGATGAGGGCCAGGGGGTGTCAAGCGCGGTCGCGAGGCCCGTGCCGCTTCTGCCCCGCCCGCGTCCGCCGTGTGGCCTGCAACCCAGGCCGGGCGCGGCCGACGTGATGGCCCGCGCAGTCCTGCCCACAGCAATCGCCGCGAAGCCTGCGAGCCGTCAAGAGTCCTGAGGGCCTTGCGTTCATCGTAAAATTACGATAGGCTTCGCCCGTGGAGCAGCCCAAAGGTCTCCCAGTCCGAAGATGGAGGAGCGTCTCGTGACCAACCAGCCCGATATCCGCCTGCAGGTGTCCAAAGCCTATGCCGAGGCCGTGTCCCGGCCCGTCAGCAACGGGGGGTGCTGCTCGGGGCCCAGCCCCAAGGGCGTGGCCGCGCGGGCCGCGGGCTATGGCGAGGAGGACCTGGCCGGCCTTCCCGAGGATGCCGTGGCCAACGCCTTCGGATGCGGGAATCCCGTGGCCTTCAGCGAGGTGGGGGAGGGCGAGGTGGTCCTGGACCTGGGCTCCGGCGCCGGCCTGGACCTGTTGCTGGCGGCCCGCAAGGTCGGGCCCACGGGACGGGTGATCGGCGTAGACATGACCGCCGAGATGCTGGAGCGGGCCCGTCGCAACGTGGCGGATCAGGCCAACATCGAGGTGCGCCAGGGGTTCATCGAGGAACTGCCCGTGGAGGACGGCCTGGTGGACTGGGTGATCTCCAACTGCGTGATCAACCTCTCGCCCGACAAGCCCCGGGTCTTCCGCGAGATCGCGCGGGTGCTCAAGCCCGGCGGCCGGATGCGGGTCTCGGACATCGTGGTCCAGGACCTGCCCGAGGAGGTGCGCCGCGACCCCGCCCTCTACTGTTCCTGCGTCTCGGGGGCCATCAGCGAGGAGGAGTACCTGCAGGGCCTGCGGGCCGCGGGCCTTCAGGATGTCGAGGTCCTGGAGCGGGCCGTCTACTCGGGGACCACCCTGGAGGACTTCGTGAAGTCCGAGCTGCCGGTCAACCAGCGATCCTGCTGCGGTCCCGCGGTCGACATGACCCGAAGCCTGGAGGGCAAGGTCTGGAGCGCTCGCTTCGCAGCCCGGAAAGCCCCTGCCGTGGGCTGAGGCACCCACCGGGCCCGGGGCCTGACGGATTGTCGCAGGCCCTGCGGGACCTGGCTGGCTCGCAGGTCGCTGGGTTGGCGGGTCCTCGCCGGCAGGCGGACAGGGGCCCGGAGCGAAGGGGCGCGCCCATGGAGACGCGCCTGATCCTCTTCGACATCGACCAGACCCTGGTGGACATGGCCGGCGCCGGAATGCGCTGCCTGCGCCGGGCCTTCCGCGAGGTCTGCCAGGCCGAGTTGGACGGCGTGGTGCCCGATGGGCGCACGGACCCGGCCATCCTGCGGGAAGGCCTGGCCGCAGCACGGATCCCCCCCGGACGCTGGGCGGACCTGGAGCGGGAGTGTCTGGAGCGCTACGCCGAGGCACTGGAGGTGGAGCTGGCCGTCCCCGATCCCGGTCGCCACCTCAAGCCCGGAGTCCAACCCCTGCTGGAGACCCTCTCTGAGGCGGACTGGGCGCATCTGGGCCTTCTGACCGGCAACCTGGAATCGACGGCGCGCCTGAAGCTGCGGGCCTTGGGGATCGAGCACCACTTCCCCGTCGGGGGCTTCGCGTCGGACTGTTCGAACCGGTGCAGCCTGGGGCCCGTGGCCCTGGAGCGGGCTCGGCGTCACTTCCGGGTTCCTTTCCAGCCGCCTCAGGTCTGGGTGGTGGGGGACACGGCCCACGACGTCCAGGCCGCTCACGCCCTGGGCGCACGGGCCCTGGCCGTGGCCAGCGGGCGCTATCCGGTCACGGTCCTGGAGGAGTCCCGGCCGGCCGCCGTCCTGGCCGATCTCTCCGACCTGCCCCGGGTCTTGAATATCTTGAGGAATTAGAGGATGACCATGCCCCACCTGCACCCGGGTAGCGCTCCTGCCTGGGACCCCGCCGAGGACCCCCTCGACCCCGCTCCGTCTCCCGCCCTGGATGCCATGATGCTGCTCTTGGAGCGCGAGCCGGAATGGCTGGCGGAGCGCCCCCACCGGCTCTTCCTGCGGGCCCGGGCCCACCCCGACCTGCCGCAGGCCGTCATGCAGCAGACCCACCGCTCGGAGTTCGACCGCTTGCTGGCTTCGGGTCTCAAGCCGGTCCTGCGCGAGGAGGGCCTCTTCGACGCCTGCCTGTACCTGGGCACTCCCCAGCGCGAAGAGAACCTGGCGAACTTCGGGCGAGGCTTGCTGGCGCTGCGTCCCGGGGGGCTCTTCCTGTGCGCCATGCCCAACGACCTGGGGGCCGGGCGCTACGAGAAGATCCTGCGTCAGTTGGCCCCTCTGGTGGTGCAGTTCTCCAAATACCACGCGCGGGTCTTCGGGATTCTCCTGGGACCGGAGGTGGACCGGCAGGTCCTGGCCGACCTCGCCGCCAGGGGAAGCCTGCGCCGCTCGGAGAGTACGGGCTTCTTCACCTGCCCCGGGGTCTTCGGATGGGAGAAGATCGACGAGGGCTCACAGTTGCTGGCCCGGAGCCTGCCCGAGGACCTCACGGGATGTGGGGCGGATCTCGGGGCCGGCTACGGCTACCTGGCCCATCAGATCCTGCTCTCGCGCAAGCAGGTCGCCCGCCTGGACCTCTTCGAGGCCGAGGAGATGGCCCTGCGGGCGGCTCGGAAGAACCTCCAGGACCTGGGTTCGCCGGCGGCCGTGGGCTATCACTGGCACGACGTGACCGCCGGGATTCCTGTCGGTCAGTATGACTGGATCGTGATGAACCCGCCCTTCCATCAGGGGCGCAAGCGCAGCCTGGAGCTGGGCCAGCGTTTCGTGCGCCTGGCCGCGCAGGGTCTGCGTCGGGACGGCGTGCTCTACATGGTGGCCAACCGCCACCTGCCCTATGAGGCGATTCTGAGAGAGGTCCTGGGGAAGGTTCGGCCCCTGGCCGAGACCCCGGGGTTCAAGGTGCTTTCATCATGGCGTTGACGCGACTGGACAAGCTGCTCTCCAATCGAGGCTACTGCACGCGCAGCGAGGCCCAGGATCTGGCCCGCCAGGGTCGGGTCCTGGTCGCCGGGCAGACCGTCCGCAGCGCCGCTTTGAAGGTGGACCCTGCCGAGGTGACCCTGAACGGCGAGCCCTTGGACCCCGAGGGGTTGCTCTTGATGCTGCACAAGCCCCCGGGCTATACCTGCAGCCACAAGGATGCCGGCGTCCTGGTCTACACCCTCCTGCCCGAACGCTACATGCGCCGCAATCCCGTCCTCTCGACGGTGGGGCGGCTGGACCGGGACACCACGGGGCTGCTGCTGTTGACCGATGACGGCGGCCTGGTTCATCGGCTGACCTCTCCGCGTCATAAGGTGGAGAAGGTTTACGAGGCCTGGCTGGAGCGCGATCTGGAGGAGGACGCGGCGGAGATCCTGGCGCGGGGAGGCCTGGTGCTGTCGGAGGACCCCCATCCGTTGCTGCCCGCGCACCTGGAGGTCCTGGAACCCCGACACGTCCGCCTGACCCTGGTCGAGGGTCGCTACCATCAGGTCAAGAGGACCTTCGAGGCCTTGGGCAACCAGGTTGTCCGACTGCACCGGCCGCGCTTCGGTTCTTTGGAGTTGGGCGACCTGCCCCAGGGGAGCTTCCGCCCCTTGACCGAGGCCGAGCGTTCGGCCCTGGTCGGCGGTTGAGCCCCCTTCAGGCCCTCCTGGAGAGGTCCATCCGGGCTCGAGCGGTCCTGCAGGACCGACTCCAGGCGGAAGGCACGGATTGCTGGCGGGTCTTCCACGGCGTGGCGGACGGACGCCCCGGGCTGGCGGTGGACCGCTACGGACCGCTGCTGCTGGTCCAGCTCTTCCACGGAGAGTTGCAGACCGGAGATCTCGAGGCCCTTCAAAGCCTGGCGGATAGGCTGGATCTGCGTCTGGTCGTGTGGCGTCGCGGCCAGGGCAGGGGGGCACCCGAAGTCGACTCGGGGCTGACCTGCCGCGAGGAGGGCCAGCGCTTCGCCATCGCCGAGACCTCCCCCGGACTGGACCCTTGGCTCTTCCTGGATTTCCGGGCCGCCCGTCGCTGGCTTCGCGCCCATGTCCCGGCCGAAGCCTCGGTCCTGAACCTCTTCGCCTACACCTGCAGCGCGGGGGTCGCGGCGGCCCGGCAGGGGGCCGAGGTCTGGAACGTGGACTTCGGCCGTTGGTGTCTGGAGGTCGGAGGCCGGAATCGGGACCTCAACGGGTTGGATCCCGAGCGCTTCCACTTCTGGCGGGAGGATGTCTTCCCGGTCCTCTGGCAGCTCTCGGGAAAGGGGGTCCGGGGGCGGGCGGCGCAGCGGCCCTACCTGCGGGTCGAACCCCGACTCTTCGACGTGGTGATCCTGGACCCGCCCACGCTGGCTCGAAGCCCTTTCGGCAAGGTGGACCTGGTGGCGGACTACCCGGCCATGCTCAAACCCTGCCTGCTGGCGCTGCGTCCGGGCGGACGGATCCTGGCCACCAACCACGCCGCCGGCGTGGACCGGGAGGCCTGGGAGCAGACGCTTCGCCGCACGGCTCAAAAGGCCGGCAGGGAACTGCAGGCCTTGGAGTTCCTGGCGCCCGAGGCGGACTTCCCCAGTCCCGACGGGCAGCCCCCCTTGAAGATCGCGGTCCTCTCGGCGGGCTGAAGGTCGGCGTCTTTTTCAGTCCGCGTCGGCGCGGATGGTGCGATGGATGGCGTCCTCGGCCTGATTCAGGGCCTCGTGGGCCAACCGGACGGTGGCGTCGGCGGCCTGGTGGGCCTCCATCTCGTTGCGGCGGCTCTGCAGGATCCCGAAAGCCGTGAAGGCCAGGCCCAGCACCGAGACCCCGATTCCGACCAGCGGGGCTCCGGCGGCGGCAGTCAGGGCGCCTGCCGTCAGGATCCCGCTGCCGACCAGCGTCCGTTCCATGCCACCCAGGCGACGGGAGTGGGCGATCTGGCGGAGGGTGTCCACCGCCGCCATGTCCTTGCGAGCCTCGGCGGTGCGCTGAAGCGTCTCGGAGAGCTCGGCGCGGGAGGGAGACTCGCGAGGAGACGCCGGTGCCGGCGGGGCGGCCGAGGTGCTGGTCAGAAGCTCGCTGACCTGCCGGAAGATCTCGGGTTCGCTGACGATCTGCAGGTGGTTGTAGCGAAAATGCTGGAAGTCCCGGAAGTGCTCGGATCCGGGCTCGAGGTTGTTGGGCTGGGCGATGAAGAACTCGGCGCCTTCCAGGGCCGCGTTGGCGGCGGCCACCATGCCGTCGCCCAGGCCGACTCCCTTCCACCTGGCGTCGGGAGTGGGGATCCCCACGCCTGCGATGACCGCCCCCCGGACCCGATCCGCGTGGTTCTGCCAGTCCTGGTTCAGCTCGTGCAGCCACTCATTGCTCACGCTGCCCCCGGGGCCGTACTCCAGGCGCAGTGCGTGCATGGCCTCCATCTTCTCGCCGGGATAGTGGCTGTAGAGGCTGTTCTCGTCCAGGGCGCTGGCCAGGGTGGCCTCCATGGAACCGTGGTTCGGAGGGGCGACCATCACCAGGTTGCGGACCCGGTCCTCGCCTTGGTGCAGGGCCTCGCGGGCCACCAGGCCCCCCATGCTGTGGGTCAGGAGATCCACCTGGTCGGCCCCGGTGCCTTCCAGGATGGCGGTGATCGCCCGGCGCACCTCGCCGGCCACCACCTGCGGCGAGCGCAGGTTGTCCGAGAGGTCGATCGCGAAGACGCGGGCCTGCGGGTTCTGGCCGAGCCTCTCGCGGAAGCTCTCTTCGCGGTCCACGTGGAAGATGCCGCCGTCCGGGTTGTCCGGATTGGCGGTGAAGAAGTTCTTGAAGTTGACCCAGGTGTCGGCGTGTTGAGCCAGGCCGTGGATCATCAGGACCGGTCGCTCGAGGGAAGGCGCCTGGAGGGCCATGGCCTCCTCGGTGCACTCGATGTGCCGAACCGGCCGGATCTCCACATCGAACTTCGAGAGCTCCATCAGGTCGCGGGGGACCAGGCGCTCGGGCTCGGCGGGGCGCTCGGCGGCGGGTCGGGTCGGGGATGTCCTGGAGAGGCTCGGGCCTGAGATGGGTGGGATCTGGCTCATGATGGCAGTCTAGCAGAACGGGCTTGAAAGGGTGTTGAATCCGGTGGATTCAGCGTGAACTTCTCGACACGAGCTGCAGGCGATGCGATCGGGCGCGGATCCGGGGGCTTCCATCGGGCCTGCGGCGGCCGGAGTTCAATGGCCTGGGTCTTCACCAACGGCGCTGGTAGCGCAGGCGAAGTCCGTCGTTGGCAAAAGACGGGCCCTCGCCTTCCCCGCGAAACTCGTAGTTCAGCATCATGCGATTCCCATCCGACCGACGACCGACATACCAGTTGACGCCCAGGGTCGTGCGCCTGCGAGCGTTGCGTCGGTCCACCTCCGCGGGGTTCTGCGACACGACCCGGATGTCGGGGTCGAACCAGTCATGGCCGACGACCAGATCCAGGTCCCGGGCGACCTCACACAGCAGCGAGGCATAGCCTCCCCGCGAGATCGTGTCGCCCCGGCTGAAGGAGTTGTAGCCCCGCCCCCACATCATCTCCGCCTCCAGGGCTAAGGGGCGTCGATAGCAGCGCATTTCAAGATTCCAGGCCTGGACCGGGAGGTCCGGTCCGGAACCCCGGGCGTAGGTCCCCGCCTGACCTGAGAACCCCAGGATCAGGCCTTGGGTGGGTTGCATCTCGATCCGGGTGATCACGTTTCGGCCCGGCCTGAGGTGGCTCCAGCTCAGGTCATTCAGCTTCACGCCCTGGCCTCCGAAGACTCCCACATCCAGGCGGACGGGTTTGAGGTCCAGGCCAGCGTTGAGTCCGATGTCCCGGCAGCGAGCGTAGGCTGTGGTGGCGTCGCTCCACTCGATGGTGTTCCCAGTCCATTGGTGGCGAAGGAATTCCCATCCCCACCGCGGCTTGAACTGGCCCAATGTCAGTTCCAGACCCTGGCACGGGCGGGTTTCGAGAAAGAGGTCCAGCAGGTCCGTGGACTGGTTGCGCCCCTCGTACTGGCCGCGTGCCACCAGTCGACTGCGGGGGCTCATCTGGTAGATCCCCGACAGGCGCAGTCGCCGGAGGTACAGCGAAGTCTCTGCCGGGAACGGGGCGATCCCGTTGACCGCCGGAAGGGCCTTGACCTTCGAGGACGACCCGAGGCTGCCGTCGCCGACATCCATCTGGAATTCGGCTCCGATCTTGAAGCCTGGATGGCGGGAGGCGGATCGTTTGCGTCCTCGGAATCCCGAGGCGTCAGGCTGGAACGGGATGAGGTCTTCGCCTGGCCTGGATTCGACCTCCCCCTCGATGCCCATGGGTGAATCCTGAGCGCAGGCAGCCTGGGGCCCCAAAAGCGCCAGGAAGACGCAGAGAAGCAAGAGTGCCATGACATTTCTTTGTTTGGAGGAGCCGGGACGACGACGCCGGGATTCCTCTGGATGATTGCAGGACATGATGCTGCCATTCATGACAGCATCATGTCCTGCTGGTCAAGCGTCAGGACTTCGGAGCCCCTTCCCATTCCAAGCGCTTCAGGGGATTTGCCTGTCGGGCCCTCGTGGGGAGGAACGCCTGGGGGGCAGGTGAAGACCCCTCCGATGTATGTGGGCGTGGCGCGATTCGACCTGCACCTGGTGTCCAAGCCCGGGTCGCTCAAGGAGAAGCGGGCCCTCGTCCGGCGTCTGCGGGACCGGATCCGCAGTCGGGTGGAGGTGGCCGCGGCCGAGGTGGACGCCCAGGACCTGCACCACCGGGCCGTCCTGGGCGTGGCTTGCGTCTCCGCGGATCCCGGTGTGGCCCGCTCTTTGCTGGAGGCCGCCGAGCGGGTGCTCGACTCGGAACCCCGGGTCGAGGTCCTGGAAAGGGAACTGGAGGTGGAGGCGTGGTGAAGGCAGTCCTTCTGGACTCTCCCGAGCGGGATCTCGTCGCGGCCCGCGAGGTGGTCTTCGGTTGGATGGCGGCTCGCACCCGGGGGCTCCCCTTGCTGCTGGCCGAAGAGGATTCCGCCTGGCGGAAGGACCTGACCTGGCTGGGCCTGGATTTCGAAGCCGGGCAGCCTCCCACCGGGCCCGGGGAACTCTTGCGGGTCCGCGATGCGGACCGCCCCTCTGCGCCCGAGCCGGTGCTGCTGCTCCCTCCATTGCGGGGAGCGCAGGGCTGGAACTTGGCGCGCGTTCAGCGGCAAGGCGACCTGGGGCCAGCCGTCCTGGCTTTCCTGGCATCCTTGGGGTGGCCGGACCGCTCGAACCGCGCGCACCTTTCGCGGATCGAACTGCTCAGGCAGTTCCGGCCAGACGAATTGGACCCCTCGCCGGTCTCTTTGGATTTCGCCGATTTCGACGAGATTCAGCGCCACTTCATGGAGGAGCTCACCCCCGCGGAGATGGTGGACCTCTCGTTCCCCTTCTGGGTCGAGCAGGGGGTTCTGGCCGAAGAGCCGCAGGGGGAGCTTCGGCGGAACCTCGAGGCCCTGGCCCTGCTGTACGGCTTCGAGCTGACGCGTCTGACCGAGTTCCCCCAGAAGGCCGCCTTCCTGGTTCGCGAACCACCGCCCTTGGGCGACCCCCATCTGCCAACCCTGGCCCAGGCCCTGGAGCAGGTCCATCCCTGGGACTCCGACGCCCTGATGGAAGCCATCGGCGACCTGGACCCCCAGACCTGGGAGGCGGCGGAGCGGGCTTTGACGGGTTCTTCGCCCACCCCCGGCCTGGCGGAGATCCTGGCCCTGCTTGGGCGCCAGACCGCGTTGCGTCGGCTGAGGGCCTGAGCGTCCTGCCTTCCCCGCGCGGTTCCAGGGCGTCGGTGCGAACGGGCGTTCCGAAGGAGCCCCTGGCAGGGTCAAGAATTTTCAATCTCATGGGCGGGAGCATGATCGCGGCGCGGACCTGACCCCCATCATTTCGACGCGCTGAATCGCTGGAAGGACCGCGGCGCCTGGCGCCGAGTTCGAGGAGGGTTTCACATGTTGGCTCCGGACCGGGTCGCCGTGGGCGTTCCCGATTGGGCACGCGCTCAGGCGCTGGGCTCGGCCCTGGGCGTGTCGCCGGTCCTGGCCGCCTTGATGATCGGGCGGGGCGTCAGGGATGCCGCCCAGGGGGGCGCCTATCTGGATTCCAGCCTGGACACCTGCCACGATCCTTTTCTGATGCGTGACATGCCACAAGCCGTGGACCTCCTGGAAGAGGCCCTGGCCCGGCGGGAGCCGATCTTCGTCCACGGAGACTATGACGTCGACGGAGTGTCGGCCACGGTGCTGCTGGTCCAGGGATTGCGCCGTCTGGGGGGAGAGGTGCTCTACCACGTGCCCCACCGGGTGACGGAGGGCTACGGCGTGTCGCTGGCCGCCGTCGAGAAGGCGGCCGCAGACGGGGCCCGACTCCTGCTGACCTGCGACTGCGGTTCCTCCAGCGTTCAGGCCGTGGAAGTGGCCCGGCGCTGTGGGATGCGGGTCGTCCTGTCGGACCATCACCGACTGCCCGAGGTGCTGCCGGTCCCGGACGCCTTCCTGAATCCGAACCTGCCCGACTGCCCCTATCCCGAAAAGAACCTCTGCGGGACGGGCGTGGCCTGGAAGCTCTTGTCCGCCTTGCACCAGCGCCGGGGCCTGCCGTTGCCGCTGGAGTCCCTGGACCTGGTCGCCTTGGCCACCATCGCCGATGTGGTGCCCTTGCAGGGCGAGAACCGGGCCCTGGTCCAGGCTGGCCTGCAGGCCCTGGCCCGTCTGGAGCGCCCGGGGTTGGCAGCCCTGGTCGGTCAGTGCCGGTTGAACCGGACGGCCTTGAGCGCCCAGTCGGTCGCCTTCTCGCTGGCCCCTCGGCTGAATGCCGCCGGGCGCCTGGATTCGGCGGACCTGGCGGTCGATCTGCTCTTGGACCAGGACCCCGAGCGCTGTCTGGTGCGGGCCGCCGAACTCGACGAACTCAACACCCGGCGCCAGGAGGTGGAACAGGCCATCCGCCTGGCGATCGGCCAGTTGCTGGAGCGCGAACCCTCCAGGCTGGAGGGCGCCGTCCTGGTGGAGGCCGGAGAGGGCTGGCACCACGGCGTGCTGGGCATCACGGCGGCCCGCCTGGTCGAGCAGTTCGAGCGTCCCGCCTTCGTGGCAACCCTGGAGGGCGACCTGGCTCGGGGCTCGGCCCGCGCTCCGCTGGGGATGGACCTCTTCGCCGCCATGAGTCGCTGCTCGGACGTCTTCGTGAAGTTCGGGGGCCACGCCCGGGCCGCCGGCTTCACCGTCGAGGCCTCTCGCCTGGACGAGATGCGCGAGCGCCTGGCCGAGGCGGTGCGCGAGCTGGGCCAGGAGGCCCTGCCCAGGGCCGTCGACTTCGAACTTCCGCTGAAACGGATCGATCTGCCCCTGGTCCGTGAACTTCAGCGCCTCGAGCCCTTGGGCGAGGGGAATCGAAGGCCCGTGTTCCTGGCCCGCGAGGTGCACTTCGAGAAGGTCCGCCAGGTCGGCCGCGAGGGGGCCCATGCTTCGTTCCTGGCCTGCCAGGGGGAGGTCTGCCTGAAGGGAATCGCCTTCCGGCAGGGAGCGCATGCCGAGGAACTTGCTTCCGGGGATTTGAGCTTCGATGTCCTGTACACCGTCGAGGAGGACTCTTGGAACGGCGAGAGTCGACCCCAGGTGGTGATCGAGGCCATCCTGGAGCCCGACCCGGCGGTTCTGGAGGTGCTGGGCGCGGCTGCCAGGCCGACCGAGCCAGGCCTCGAGACTTCCCAGCCTCGGACCGGACCCACCCTGGTCGATTCCCGGCGGGTCCGCAACCGCCAACGCTATCTGCAGGCCCTGCGCTTGCGCTCGGGCGACCTCCTGCTGGTCGCGGCCAACCCAAGCCAGGCGGAGAAGGTCCGCCAACGCCTGGAGGATCCCGGATTCCAGGTGGCCTGCTTCGAGGATCTTCCACCGGGCCCCGGACCGCAGGAGGTGCTTTTCCTGGCCCCCCCTCCGCGCCTGGAGGTCCTGAACCACCCGGCCCTGAGCTCGGCGCATCGGATCCACCTGCTATTCGGCCGCGACCAGATGGAGCGCCAGCGCCAGCGGGTCCGGGTCCTCTGTCTGGATCGCGAGCGGATGGTCCGAATCTGGAAGGTCCTGGCCCAGCGGGCCGGCGCGGGCACCCTGGCCGAGTCGGACGTGGAGCAGGTGGCGCGGGAGGTCGGCTCGGACACCCATCCGGTCACGGTGCGCCAGGCCATCCGCATCCTGGAGGAGCTGGGCCTGGCCCGCTGGGAGCTTTTCGGAGGCCAGCGCCGGCTGGGCCTGGGAGTCGGGTCGGGCCGTCGCCTGGAGGACTCGCAGCGCTTCGCCGCCCTGAGTCACCTGCGACGCGAGTTCCTGCAGGTCCAGCGGGCCTTCGGGCAACTGCGGATCGCCCATCTGGCAGGCTTGACTTGCGCGGGCGCCCGGAACGGGTAGAATACTGCGGTAGTCCCTGTTTTGTGAGGAGAACCCGATGGAAACCAACCTGCCCCTGATCGACCTGAAGTCGCGGATCCGCGACATCCCCGACTTCCCCGAGAAGGGGATCCTGTTCCGGGACGTGACCACCCTTCTGAAGGACCCGGCCGCCTTCCGCCAGGTCATCGACCAGATGACGGACTACTTTCGGGATTCCCACGCCACCCACGTCTGCGCCGTCGAGGCCCGCGGCTACATGTTCGGAGCGCCCCTGGCCTACAACCTGGGCATGGGCTTCATCCCCGTCCGCAAGCCCGGCAAGCTGCCCTACGACACCATCTCGCAAGCCTACGAGCTGGAGTATGGCAAGAACGTCCTGGAACTGCACCGCGATGCGGTGGGCCCCGGCGACCGGGTCCTGGTGGTCGACGACCTGATCGCCACCGGAGGATCGAGCCGGGCCACCGCCCAGTTGATCGAGACCTTGGGCGCCGAGGTGGCCGGATTCGGGTTCATCATCGAGCTGGGCTTCCTCAAGGGCCGCGAGGCCCTGGAGGGCTACGAGGTGTACTCGCTGCTGCAGTACTGAAGCGGTTCCCCCCACCCACAAGAAGAAGGGCCCGGCAGGCCGAAGCCTCCGGGCCCTTCTCGTAGTGTGTGCGGTGTTTCAGGCCCGGACCTTCAGGCTGGGGTCCAGGATCAGCTCGGCCTCGGTGGCGGCCAGGACCTCCTCGACGGTGTGGCCTTCGGCCACCTCTTTGAGGACCAGGCCCTGGGGAGTGACCTCCATGACGGCCATGTCGGTGACGACCATGTCGACCACCTTCTTGCCGGTCAGCGGCAGGCGGCACTTCTTGAGCACCTTGGGGGTGCCGTCGGGGGCGGTGTGCATCATGGCGATGATGACCCGCTTGGCGCCGGTCACCAGGTCCATTCCGCCGCCCATGCCCTTGACCATCTTGCCGGGGATCATCCAGTTGGCCAGGTCCCCTTCCTGGTCCACCTCCATGCCGCCGATCACGGTCAGGTCCAGATGGCCGCCCCGCGCCATGGCGAACGAGGTGGCCGAGTCGAAGTAGGCCGAACCCGGGATCTCGGTGACCGTCTCCTTGCCGGCGTTGATCAGGTCGGCGTCCTCTTCTCCGGGAAGAGGGTAGGGGCCGATACCCAGGAGGCCGTTCTCGGAGTGCAGGATGACCGTCATCCCCTCGGGGATGAAGTTGGCCACCAGGGTGGGGATTCCGATTCCCAGATTGACGTAGTAGCCGTCCTTAAGCTCCTGCGCCACTCGCCTGGCGATGAACTCTTTTTTCGATCCGCTTTTCATACTGCTCTCCCTTGATGACCATGTTGACGAAGATGCCGGGGGTTGCGATGGATTCGGGGTCCAGGCTGCCCAGGGGGACGATCTCCTCGACCTCGGCGATGGTCAGGTCGGCGGCGCTGGCCATCATGGGATTGAAGTTGCGCGCCGTCTTGCGGTAGACCAGGTTGCCGTGGGCGTCGGCCTGCCAGGCCTTGACGAAGGCCACGTCGGCCCGCAGGGGCCGCTCCAGGAGGTACTCCTTGCCGTCGAAGACGCGGATCTCCTTGCCCTCGGCCACGACCGTGCCCACCCCTGTCGGAGTGTAGAAGCCGGCGATCCCGGCGCCACCAGCGCGGATCCTCTCTGCGAAGGTGCCCTGGGGGACCAGCTCGACCTCAATCTCACCGTCCACGAACTTCTTCTCGAGGATCGAGTTCTCGCCGATGTAGGTGGCGATCATCTTCTTGACCTGCCCTGCGCGGATCAGAAGCCCGATTCCAGCATCGGCCACGCCCGCGTTGTTGGCGATGATCGTCAGGTCCTTCACGCCACGCTCGACCAGCGCCAGAAGGGCCTTCTCGGGGATGCCGCACAGACCGAAGCCGCCCATCATCAAGGTGGCCCCGTCCTGGATCCGTTCGACCGCCTGTTCCATTGTGGTGACTTTGTTCATGAATCGTCTCCCGTTGGTGGCGCCGGGCCGGGGAGGACGCGGCGCTCTTCCCTCTGCACCTTGAAGAAGGGCGGGGGGAGGGGCGATTCGTGCCTTCCTGGAAGGGATCCTTCGTCGGGACAGGCTGCTGGGGCCGGGCCAGGGGGTGGGTGGGGGAACGTCGAATTCCCTGAGGATCACCCTATCTGGAGGAAAGAATGCCCCACTTGAAGAGGTTCTTTCTGGCATCCTTGCTCGCCGTGGCGATCCTGGCCGGTTCGCTTCCAGCGTCGGCCGAAGAGGTCTTCATCACCAACCGGCCCTTCCAGGGCCCCGTCAACGGCACAGGGGCCGACACCTACGTGGGGGCTGCCGCCCTGGCCAAGGCCTTGGGGGTCAATCTGGTCCGCGTCCAGGGGTCCTGGGTGGCGGGTTCTGCCAGCGTCCCGGCGGGCACGCCGGCCGGCAGCGTTGTGTTCGCGGGCAAGGTCCTCCCCAGCCGCGGTGGACCCGGGGGCGCCCCCCTGGTGCACCTCAAGTCGGCCGCCGAGGCCCTGGGCTACGTGGTGCGGGTGAACCCCCAGATGCGGACCATCGACGTCAACCGGGCCGTGGCCAAGGTCGTCCCCCGGGCGCCCCGTCCGTCGCAGGCCCAGGCCAGCGCCCCTGCGGGTCCGATCCTCTTGAACAAGGGCCGCCCCGGCCAGAAGGTCAACATCGAGGCCAACCTGGTGCCCGGCCGCGTCAACGTGGTCGACTTCTACGCCGACTGGTGCGCGCCGTGCCGCGAGCTGGCCCCCCGCCTCGAAGCCCTGGCCGCCAAGAACGGAATGGTCGTCCTGAAGGTGGACATCGCCCAGTGGGATTCACCCGTGGCCGAACAGTTCAACCTCCGCTCGATCCCCTACCTGATGATCTACGACAAGTCCGGCAAGAAGATCGCCGAAGGCCAAGGGGCCATGGAATACCTGCACAAGCTCTGAGGCGTAAGCGGGGGGGGCGCGGCGGCAGGTCACAGGGCGGAAGGGGCGCCACGGGTCCTGACTCAGCACCTGACCCAGGTCCTGCAGCGAGCCCTGACCTCCCTGAAGGGGGACTCGGGTGGCCTGGAGGTGGTCAACCAACTCCTGGTGGCACTCCTCCAGAGGGTCCAGCAAGGGGCGGTCGAGCCCTCCCCGACCGGTTCCCCTGACTCCCAGCGTCCAGGGCCCTCCTTGGTCGCTTGTTTTGGTTTCAAACCACCAGAATCCTCACCTGTCCCGACCTCAAAGCAGATGATATAGTCGGTGCAGAAATGGAGTTGTGTCCCTTGCTGCATCCAGAAAGGGTTCGAACCACGGTGGCCTTCGAGCCCGGCGTCCACGCCGAGGCCAGCCGTCTTTATGGATTGCTGGGCTACCGAAAGATGGGTGACCTGGTCAACGAAGCCGTGCGGGAGTACCTGGCGCGCCAACAGACCCTGCTCAAGGATCGGGCCATGGAGGAAGCTGCCCGGGATGAAGGATACCGGGCAATCCTGCGGGAGGTCTCTGAAGACTTTGCCCGGATCGATTCCGAAGGTCTGCCGGAGTCCTGAGGAATGATTCTCCAAAGGCAAATCTACTGGACAGACCTGGATCCTGTCCGAGGCAGGGAACAGCAAGGGCGCAGGCCCTGCCTGGTCCTGACCCGGGACCCGTTGAATGCCCTCCCCTTGACTGTGCTGGTCATGGCAGGCACCAGCGCCGAGCGGGTTTCCAGGCGCTACCCCACCGACATCCTGGTCACCGCCCAAGAATCCGGCCTTCCCAAGGATACCGTGTTCCTGGGCCTCCAAATCCGGTCAGTGGACCCGGGCCGCCTGGTGGCCCTGGCGGGCAGGTTGCCGGACTGCAGGCTGCCAGAAGTCCTGGCGGTGCTCCGTTACCTGGTGGAGGGCTGAGAAGCCACCTGCCCCAGGTCCGTCGGCGGTGCGGGAAGCGGTGTGATTGGCCACCCGACCTTTGGCCGACGGCGCCCCAGGTGATCGGCGGGCCCTCCGTCAACGGTCCCAGAGGAGGACGGGCCGGGTCGCCACCCAGGCGCGGGTACGGGCCGTGCGCTTCCCGCAGTTCGGGCACAGCTCAGGGCCGACCTGGGCCAGGGCAGGCCAATCCGGGAGGCCCTGGAAGAAGCGGAGGTCCTGCCCGCCGATCTGCTGGCGAAGATCCACAGGGGCGAGGAGGAGGGCAACCTGCCCGCCCGCTTGCCACTCCTGGCCGAGAAACTGGCTCAGCACGCTCGAATCGGCCTGGACCGGGCCAGCCCCGTGGTGGTTCGCCTGCTGACGGAAGGGGTGTTGTTGCTGTTGACCGGCGTCGCTGCGATGACCTGGCAACTCCAGCAGTGGTTGCCGTGAGGCTGGTCTTTCCGAAGGGAGAACGGGCTCGGTAGGGGCCTGGCAGGCTGATGAAGACACTCCGCGCGTTGGTTTTCTGGTTCCATCTGGTGGTCGGGTTGCTGTGCTCGGGGGTGGTCCTGAGCATGGCCCTCAGCGGGGTGCTGCTGGTCTACGAGAGCCAGGTCCAGGACCACCTGGACACCCGGACTTATCGGCGGAGCCCCGACCCCCAGGCCCGATTGCTGGGCGTCCAGGAACTGGCCGAACGCTTGCAGGCAGCCGAGGGCTCGCTGCCCGCCACCCTGACGATCTCCGCTGACCCCGGGGCGCCGGTCGTAGTCGTCCTGGGTCGCGACCGCACGCTCTTCCTGGACCGCTCCACCGGCCAGGTGCTGGGGGAGGGTTCCCCTGGAGCCAGGGCCTTCTTCCGGTCCCTCACCGCCTGGCACCGTTGGCTTGGCGGCCAGGGCTCGTGGAGGGCCGTGGGCAAGGCCGTCACCGGGGCCAGCACCCTGGGCCTCTTGTTCCTGCTGGCCAGCGGCTTCGTGCTGTGGTGCCCGCGCCGCTGGACGCCCCGGGTTCTGCGGGAACTCCTGTGGTTCCGCAGTGGGTTGCCCCCGCGGGGGCGCGATTTGAACCAGCACCACGTGCTGGGTTTCTGGGCCCTGGCCCCACTGCTGGTCATCGCGCTCTCAGGGGTCGTGATCGCCTACTCCTGGGCCAACTCGGCCTTCTACGGTCTCTTTGGTGAGGAGGTCCCGGCCCGCCGTGACGCGGAGCGGACCGCCGCCGGCGCCGGTCCGCTCTCCCTGGAGGGCCTGGACGACCTGTTTGCGCAGGCCCAGAAGGCCCAGCCGGGTTGGCGGACGATCACCGTCCAGTTCCCCGCCTCCGACGAGGCGCCGGTGACCTTCACCCTGGCTTCAGGGGGGGCGGGGCAGCCCCAGAGGCGTTCCACCCTGACCTTGAGCCGGACCGGGGAGGTGCGGGAGTGGGCTCCCTTTTCCAGCCAGTCCCCTGGTCGTCGCTGGCGGGCGATCCTGCGCTACGCCCACACAGGCGAGGTGGCAGGCTTCCCGGGCCAGACCCTGGCCGGTCTGGCGGCCCTGGCGGCCGGCTGGTTGGCCTGGACCGGCCTGGCCCTGACCTGGCGCCGCTACCGGTGCTGGCGCCACCGTCCGCAGCGGGAGTGCCCGGAGGACTGAGGGTTGGCGGCGCTCCCGGGGCACGGGTTGGCCTGGTGCTCGCCGGCTGGTCGCGGGTGAACGAGCAGACTCCGGTCGGCGGGCCCGTGGACGCGGATTCCGGCTACGGCACGTTGCTGGTCCGCAACGACAGCGACTTCGAGAACTACGTGGTGATCGGAGGCTACAACCAGGGGCGTGTGTGGAAGGGCTCCAGCGAGGACTACGACGTGGCTCTGGGCAGCCACAAGGTGGAGGCCTGGGTGGGGGACGAGGTGGCCCCTCCACGGTCGGCGCCGGACTCGAGGGGTATGCGCCAGGAACTTCAGGGCCTCCACGGGGTATCATGGGGGTGGAGGTGGTCCGGCATGTCTTTGTGGAAACGCTTCTTGCTGGTCGTCTCGCTCCTGTGCCTGGCATCATCCGCCTGGGCGGATCCGGTGCACTTTCGCAACGTGGCCTGGTCGGGCGTGTACCAGGGGGTGGTCCCCGGCGGCCTGGTCCTCCGCACACCCTGGGGTACGGCCCTGCTCCCCCAGGGCATCTCCTTGACCGTGGGGGGCAACCGCGTCGAGTTGTCGTCGCTGGCCGTCGGCACCTCCGTTTTCGTGCACGTTCCGGATGGCCCCGGCCAGGTGGTGGGTGGCTATCGGGACACGGTCTTCGTGCAGTACCCCTTCGGAGTGGTGCCCGTACCTGGCGGTGTTCTGGGCGACGCAGGCGGCCGTGCCAAGGTGACGGTTCTGAAGAGGAATGGCAGTACGGTCCGGGTTCCCCTGAATGCCGCGCTCAACATGCAGAGGGCCCAGGGGGCTACCATTCTGGGTGCCTCGCCCGTGGGCGGCTGGCCAGTCGGCGGCTCGGGTCCCACGATCATCCTGGGCAGCCAGGGTGAGAACCTGCTGTTGCAGGCCGTCATCAACGGGACCACACGCTTGTACCGGGTGCCGCGCAGCCGGGCAGGCACCTTGGTCCAGGTGCCCCCTGGCACCCTGGTCGAAGTTCGGCCCCAAGGTCATTCATTGGGCTGGGGCCCCTGGCACAACCCCGGGCAGGGCCCAGGCCACAACAGCGCTCCTGGTCGGGGGCAGGGACACGGGCAGGACAAAGGCCAGGACGGTGGTCGGGGACGCTGAAACCCTGTGGTCTGGTTGGCTCGGAGATCGCCGGGGGTCTCGAACCGGGATCGCTGCCGGCCGCGGAGGAGCGTTGAGTCTGCCGACCCTGGTCCTGGCGCTGATGGTCGGGGTGACGATGGGAGCCCTGGGCTACGTGGTTCGGGTGAACCCCCAGATGAAGAGCATCGACGTCAACCGGGCCGTGGCCAAGGTCGTCCCCCGTGCGCCCCGTGCGTCGCAGGCTTCGGCTGCTGTTTCTTCAGGCCCGATCGTGCTGAACAACGGGCGCCCTGGCGCCGAGGTGGACATCAAATCCAACCTGGTGGCAGGCCGCGTCATGGACCATCCTCCCTGGAGGGCCGCAGCGCCGGGATCGGTGTCCGGCGTTAAGCGGCCTGTTCTGGATGGTCATCGTAAGATAACGGCACGTAGGCACCCTCCGGCCGTCCCGCCCGGCTGCCAGGATGGAGCGAGTAGCAGGAACGGGGGGCGGGATCTCGAATCCTTTTTGAATCCAGGCGAAGCGTCGCCCCACTTCCACGAGTCGAGGCGCCAGCCCGTGACCCGCTCGCGCTCCCCTCTTTCCCGCTCCGAGCAGATGTCCCGGATTCGAGGGAAGGACACTTCCCCGGAACGCCGTCTCCGTTCGGCACTCTGGAGTGCTGGCCTGCGGTATCGTGTTCTCTACCGCACGGCTTCGGGTGTGGCAGACGTCGCGTTTCCCAGACAGAAGGTCGCTGTGTTCGTCGACGGCTGCTTCTGGCACGGCTGCCCCGATCACTACGTGCTCCCACGGTCCCGGCAGGCGTTCTGGGTGGGGAAGCTGCGCACAAACGTTGAGCGGGACATCGCGCAGACGAGGACACTCGAGAGGCAGGGGTGGCGCGTGATCCGCCTCTGGGAGCACCAGATCTTCACAGGGCCCGAAGCCTGCGTGGCGCAGGTGGTGGCAGTGGTCGCAGGCGAGCCGCAGACGGCAGCCGGCGAATGGCGGGTGGTGCATGCGGTTCCGCTCGTGGGTAACGACGAGGGATGGACGATGGTGAGCTTGCGGGAAGGCTCCGAAGATCGGTATGTCGTGCGGCCGAGACGCACGACGAAGTGGAAGCGTCCGAGTGGGGGTGGCGCGTGATGGCCAGTCGCGACACTCGCATCAAGAGTCGCCTCGCGGCCCTCGGCGCTACCAGGATGCCTCTGAATGTGATCGATCTCTTCGCCGGATGCGGGGGCTTTTCGCTCGGCTTCGCGGCCGCAGGCTTCCGCATCTTGGCCGGACTCGAGTCCGAGTCCGTAAGGGCGCAGACTTTCTACTCCAATTTACGACCGAGTCTGGTTGGGATCGCCGATCCCTCGACGGACATCACTGTGACGCGGCCCGCGCAGTTCCTGGCGAGGTTCCGGGTCGAGGGGGAATACGTCGACGGCATCCTCGGGGGGCCGCCCTGCCAAGCCTACGCGCGCGTGGGTCGGGCGAAGCTGCGTGAAGTCGCAGGCAGCGTGAACGCCTACGCGGAGGACGCCCGAGGTCGGCTGTACGAGCGGTACCTGGACTACATCGAGGAACTCGCCCCTCTCTTCGTGGTGATGGAGAACGTGCCGGACATGCTGTCCGTAAGCGGACGGAACCTGGCCTGTCAGGTGGCCACGCAGTTGGAGGAGATGGGATACCGGACCCGATATACCTTGCTCAACGCGGCCGGGTACGGGGTTCCACAGCTGCGAGAGCGCCTCTTCTTGATCGGGATCCACCGCACGGTCGGCGTCATTCCATCGTTCCCGGCCCCCACTTTCAATGCCACGATCCCGGCGGGCTTCACTGGCACGAGGTCCGCCGCTCTCAGGGCGCTGCGCGAGACTTTGTCGCCCGACCCGCATCTGGTCCCGCTTCCAGACTACTCTCGGCCGGCGCATGCGGCCGTAACGGCGGCCGAAGCGCTGTCCGATCTTCCTCGCGTCGGAACAGCTCTTCGCGCTGCCGGCCGCGGACCGCGGGACCTCAGCCTCGTGCTGCCTTATCACTCGTCGTTTCAGAACGCCTACCAGCGCGAGATGCGGCGGTGGTGCGGTCTGGCCACTCGGGCGAAAGTGTCCGCGAATGCCTCCCGATACCTGCCCCGAGACTTCCCCATCTTCGCGCGAATGGCGGAGGGGGACGACTACCCTAAGGCGCTTGCCGTCGCCGAGAGGCTGTTCGAGGAGGAGGTAGCCCGGAGGTCGTCCACGCTAGGACGCAGTCTCGACCCGGGCGAGTTGCGACTCCTCCGTAAGGAGATCGTGCCCGGCTACGATGGCACGAAGTTTCCGAACAAGTGGCGGAAGCTCGAGCGCAACGCCCCGGCGCGAACGCTGATGGCTCATCTTTCGCACGACTCCTACACACATATCCACTACGACTCCGACGAGGCGCGGACCATCACGGTGAGGGAAGCGGCCCGCCTGCAGTCCTTCCCCGACGGGTTCCAGTTCGAGGGTGCGATGAACGCCGCGTTCGCCCAGATCGGCAACGCCGTTCCACCGCTGCTGGCACAAGCGATTGGTGGTCATCTGTTGAGGGAGCTTCGTCACGCCTTTGGCGAGAGATTTGCCAGGACCGAGGCCGAGTCCGGCCAGGTCGCCCATTTGCGCTAACCCTGCAGTTCAATACACCCCGGGCTGGTGCTCGCGCAATCGCATTCCGGCGCTGCAGGCATGCGCCGGGTGCGGCCAGAATCACGACGGCCAGGCCGGAAGATGCGCAGAGGCCAGACGCGCAATCGGCCTGCACACCCGTAGGGAGTATCACGTTGGTCCGAACTCGAAACGAGCTCGCCGGTTTGGCTTCGGTGCCGTGAAGCAGAGGTCGCTTCCGCCGTTCGCTCCAACTCTTCTCGAGTCGATGCGTGCCATCGGGTACGATGCACCCTCGGCCGTCGCAGACCTCATCGACAACAGCATCACCGCGAGGGCGAGCAACGTCCACGTTCTGTTCCAGCCCGGCAAGGCGTCTGCTCTGGCGATCGTTGACAACGGCGAGGGCATGGACCTCGACGAGCTGGCTCTCGCCATGCGTCACGGGTCGCGCAACCCTCGCGAGGCGCGGGCGGCGAACGACCTCGGGCGGTTTGGCCTGGGCCTCAAGACGGCCTCCCTGTCCCAGTGTCGACGCCTGACGGTCGTCACCCGTCGTAACGGCCGGACCAGCGGTATGGTGTGGGACCTCGACAACGTTGCAGAGCACCAGGACTGGATCGCGGGAGAGCTCGAGGAGGAGGACCTCGCCGCCGTTCCCTACATGGACTGCCTGAGTGGAACGGGAACCCTCGTCGTCTGGGAGAAACTGGACGTACTCGCTGCCGGAGACATCGGCGACGGCGCTGTGCTGAGCGACCGGATGCATCATGTCGCCGCGCATCTGGCCCTGGTATTCCATAGATTCATCGGCCCCAAGGCCCCGTTGACGCTTGCCATCAACCATCACTCCGTCGTGCCCCTGGACCCGTTCCTCGAATCCGCCGGATCCGTCGCCCAGCAGGAGGAGTGCATCTCCGTGGGTGGCCACGCGGTCGTCTTGCGGGCGTTCACGCTGCCCCACATTTCTCGCCTGAGCAAGGCGCAGATAGAGAAGGCGGGCGGCGAGCTGGGCCTGAGACGCCAGCAGGGCTTCTACGTCTACCGAAACCGGCGCTTGATCATCTGGGGGACCTGGTTCCGTCTGCGGCACCAGGAAGAGCTGACCAAGCTGACGCGCATCCGGGTGGACGTTCCCAACGCGCTGGACCACCTGTGGAACCTCGATGTCAAGAAGTCGGCCGCCTCTCCCCCGCCCATCCTGAAGGACCGCCTGCGCACGCTGCTGCCCACGCTGGTCGCTCCGAGCAGAAGAACGCACCAGTACCGCGGTCGCACGAGTTCCACCGGTGGAGTGTCTCCCCTCTGGACACGGGTCGAGGACCGTGACGGAGTCCGCTATGAAGTCGACCTCCGCCATCCCGTCGTTGCGTCGGTGCGTGCAGGTCTGGAGGACGGGACGGTCGGCGAGTTCGACTCGCTCCTGAAGGCGCTGTCCGTAAGTCTGCCGGTGGAAGCGCTCTACAATGATCGCGCCAACGACAAGATGGGCCACCGTCGCGATGAGGCAGAGAGCGAAGAACTGTGCGCGGGCCTCGAAGAGATGGCACGGATGATGCTGTCCGCGTTCTCGGGCCAGCCACGCGAGCATGCGCATCTGCTTGCGGATCTCGATAACCTGGAACCGTTCGCCCTGTATCCGAAGCTCGCGAAATGTATCAAGGAGAAGCTGCAAGATGGACGCTGAGACGATCGTCGGCATGGCTCAAGTGGCGCTGGGCGCCCAGGGACGGATTCCGTCCGAAGGCGAGATCCGACGGGTGACCGGGAATCTGTTCCGGGCGTTCCACATTGAGCCGCCGCTGCAGCAGACCATCCTCCAGATGCTCATGGCTCGTCTTCTGGTGAAGATGGATACCGGATTTGTCCTGGTCGAGAACCACGTGCCCTGGGTGAAAGCGCGCCGGGCCGAGATCGATCCGTTTTACTGGGACCGCTACAAGCGCTGGTTGCAGCAGCAGGGATTTCCGGTGCAGGTGATAAGCGGGCTCGACCGGACTACGGACAACATCCTCGACGTCATGGGGAACCCCGCCGAAAGGGACACCTGGAAGCGCCGTGGCCTCGTGGTCGGCGACGTCCAGTCAGGGAAGACCGCGACGTATTCGGGGCTGATCTGCAAAGCTGCGGACGCGGGCTACCGCTTCATCGTGCTGCTCACCGGCACCATCGAGAACCTGCGCCGGCAGACCCAGGAACGCCTCGACTCCGGCTTCGTCGGGTTCGACAGCAGCGAACACTTGAAGCGGAATCGCCGCGACTTGCGGGTGGGCGTCGGCGTCCTGGACGCCCGGCGCAATGCGACGGTCTTCACGTCAAGCGCTGCCGACTTCAACATCGGAACTCTCAATGCCCTCGGGCTGAGTCTGTCCGCGCTCAAGGAACCAGCCCTCGTGGTCATCAAGAAACACACCAGCATCCTGCAGAACCTGCGGGACTGGGTGCGCGGCTACAACCTGGGGCATGACGGCGCCGTGGACATCCCGATGCTCCTCATCGACGACGAGGCCGACAACGCCTCGATCAACACGAATGACCCGGAGAAGGACCCCACGCGGGTCAATGCCGGAATCCGGGAACTGCTGGCGATGTTCCGACGGACGACCTACGTGGGATTCACTGCTACGCCGTTCGCCAACATCTTCGTGAACCCTGACAGCCGCGAGGAGATGCTGGGGGACGATTTGTTCCCGCGCGACTTCATATACAGTCTCCAAGCGCCGACGAACTACTTTGGAGCCAGACGGATCTTCCTCGACGACTCCGGGGACGCGCTGCACGTCAGGCGTCTCCAGGATGTCGAGGACGTCCTGCCGGCGAGGCACAAGTCTACAGCCGCCGTCACTTCGCTGCCGCCGTCGCTCCACCGCGCCCTTCACGTCTTCCTGGTAGCCAACGCCATCCGGGACCTTCGCGGCGAGGTGGCAACCCACCGATCCATGCTCGTCAACGTAAGCCAGTTCACCAAGGTGCAGGACCAGTTCGAGGAACTCCTTCGCCTCGAACTCGACCGCATCAGGACCGACGTCCGCAACTTCAGCTCGCTGCCGCCAGCGGAGGCGCTGGCAAACGACAGCATCCGCCGGCTGAATGAGGCCTGGCAGGGGGAGTACGCGGGCAGTGGTTTTGACTGGCCGGCGGTTCAGGCTGCCCTACACGACGCCGTGTCCCCAGTTACGTCGGTCGCCGTCAACCAGCGCACCGGGCCGCGCGCGCTTGACTATCGCCTCCACCGGGAGTCCGGGCTGCGCGTGGTGGCGGTGGGCGGCAACAGCCTTTCGCGTGGTCTGACTCTCGAGGGCTTGATGGTCAGCTACTTCCGGCGGACCAGCAAGATGTATGACACCCTGCTCCAGATGGGCCGCTGGTTCGGGTACCGGCCGGGATACCAGGACCTGTGCCGCGTCTGGCTGCCACAAGAAGCCATCGACTGGTACGGTCACATCAGCGAGGCTACGGAAGAGCTGCGGGCCGAGGTCAAGCGGATGTTTGACCTCAACAGGTCCCCGAAGGACTTCGGTCTCGCGGTGCGTGCGCACCCGGACTCGCTCCTGGTCACGGCAAGGAACAAGATGCGTGCGGCGAGCGAGATCACGCGAGTCATCTCGGTCAGCGGCCAAGCGTTCGAGAGCGTCGAGCTACCGGCGGCTCCTGCCGAGTTGAAGCACAACTGGCAGGCCGTTTCCGGCTTCCTGACCGCAGTCCGAGGCGATGCCCACGACATTGGCGGGCAGCCCTACCTGCTCCGAGGGGTCCCGCGCCGCCACGTCGTCAGCCTGTTGCGCTCCTTCCGCGTGCCCTACACAGAGTTCCGCTTCCGTCCCGAGGCCATCGCGGAGCTCCTCGATCAACTCCCAGCGAACCTGCTCTCGGAGTGGGACATCGCGGTCCCCTCCGGCGACGGCTTGGATTTCGATGCCATCGTGACGCCGATCCGCCTGCTCAAGCGGGAGATGCGGCGCGATGACCCCCCGGGGATCCTAGTGGTGTCGGGCAGCAAGAGACGCGTTGGTTCTCGAGGGGGTGAGCGGGCCGGACTCACGGATGAGCAGGTAACCCAAGCGAAAGCGAAGTCGCTCGCGGCCGCGCGCGCCGAGGCAGAGAGGGATGGGATGCCCCCCCCAAAGTCCGTGAACGTCTCCGACCGGTTCTACCGTGCGGAGCGGACCAGGCCGCTCCTGCTTCTGCACTTCCTGGAGGCCAGGCCAGTCGAGGGCCAGAAACTCGACCTCGAGGATCAGCCGGTCGTCGCACTGGGGCTCAGCTTCCCGACCATTCCAGGAGAGCACCGCCTGAAGGAGGCGACCTACAAAATCAACCTCGTCAAGGCGCGGGAGCTCCACTCTGCGGCGGACGACGCCGACGATGAGGACGACGCCCCCGTGGGCGCCGAGGCGTCCCGATGAACGTTCAGACCCTCTTCGCCAAAGCTCGCGAGAGCGGCCATGAAACTGCTTTCTCCAGGGTCGACGAAACGCATCCGGTCGACCTGTTCTTGGGGTGTGACACTGGAAGGCCGGCCATCCTGGTGATCTGCCCGCAGAGGCCGCCGGAGGCCCCAGCCCTGGCCGCCATCAGCCTGGAAGCGGCGCAGCGACACACAGGGGACTGGGCGCTCGTCGTGCGGCTCGAGCGTCCGGACTTCGCGCCCCTCTTCACGCGCTTGGCGGAAGACCTGCTGGAGGCGACGGTGGATTGCTCGGATCCTGGCCCGGTGGTCGTCCAGCGTCTGGAGCGCTGGCGGCGCATGTTCTCGCGCAAGCCGTCGTGCTTGCTTGAGGAGAACGAGCTGCGCGGCCTCGTTGCAGAACTGGACTTCCTGATGGAGCAGGCGATGCCTACTATCGGTTCCCTGGCCGCTGCGCGCGCCTGGCGGGGGCCCTTCGACGGCCCGAAGGATTTCGTGATGGACCGGGTGGAGGTGGAGGTCAAGGCTGTGAGGCGCCAGGCGGCGAGAGTCCATGTGTCATCTCTCGAGCAGTTGACCGACGCCGGGCTTCCCCTCTTCCTGTGGACGACCGTGTTGGACATGGAGCCGCGACAGGACCCCGTCGCGATGTCTCCCACGTCGCTCGTGGCGCGGGCACGCGCGGAGGCCGCATGCAACGTCCTGGCGACGGAGGCCCTGGAGCAGGCGCTGCTCGCCGCCGGCTATGAGGACCGGCCGGAGTACGAGCGCTGGGAGGTCCGTCTCGGTCCGCGCCGGTGCTATGGCGTTCGTGAGGACTTCCCTCGTCTGCAACGATCGCAGGTGGTTCGGTCGATCAGCAGCTGCGCGTACGAGGTCGAGGTGGAGGCCCTGGCGCCTTACCTGGTGGCGACTTGGCGGGAGGAGTGTGCTAATGGCCGTTGACCTCCAGGAATTTCACCGGTCCCTGATGGACGAAATCCACGCAAACGCCCACGCAAGCGGCCGGCTCACGCGTGCCGTTGCCGTTGAGGAGTTCGCTCGACGCCTGAAGGACGCCGAGGAACTGCAGGACTTCGTGGAGGCCTACTACGAAGGACGAGGAGGCTCAAAGAGGCGTTCCTTTGAGGTGGACGGGTACAGCGACGACGAGGTCCACTTTGACGGCAGCCTGCAACTGGTCGTCGCAGACATCCGAGATGGCAGTCGGGTCGAGGCCCTGACGACTTCGGACGTCGAGACAGCCTTCTCGCGGGCGGCGACATTTATCGAGGACGCCGCCAGCGGGCGGCTGCTGGATCTGATCGAACCCAGCGAGCCTGCGCACGAGCTTGCACGGCTGATCCACTTGCACCACGATTCCGGCGCGCTCAAGCTGGTTCGCGTCTTCATCGTGTCAAATGCGGCTTTGGGGGCCCGCTATAGAGCGAAGCAGCGGACGTCCGCCGGCCCGATCAAGGTCGAGCTGGAGGTGCGCGACCTGACCCGTTTCCAGGAACTCGAGGCGGCCGGCGGGCGCGAAGAGGTCGACATCGATCTGACGTCATTCGTCTGCGAGGGCCTGCCCGCCCTGCCCGCAGGGATCGGAGAGACCGGTTACACGTCCTACCTGTGTGCCGTGCCGGGATCAGTCCTCGCGCACATCTACGGCGAGCACGGGAGCCGGCTGCTCGAAGGCAACGTCCGAGCCTTCCTGAGCGTCAAGGGCAACGTGAACAAGGGAATCCGAAAGACGATTCTCGCCTCACCCGAGAAGTTCTTCGCTTTCAACAACGGCATCACCGCAACCGCGGCGTCCGTCGATCTTGAGGAGGACCACGGCACACTTCGCATCCTTCGGGTGAAGGATCTGCAGATTGTGAATGGGGGGCAGACGACGGCGTCGCTGTACCACGCAAGCACCGCGGCAGGGGAACGACAGAATCTGGAATCTGTCTACGTCCAGATGAAGCTTTCAGTGCTCGAGGCCAGTGAGGCCGAGTCGATGATTCCGGATATATCCCGCTTCGCGAATACCCAGAACAAGGTAAGCGACGCGGATCTGTTCGCCAATCACCCCTTCCATCGGCGCGTGGAGGAGCTTTCGCGGCGGATCCTGGCACCGGCGCGGCCCGGATCGCAGCAACTGACGCACTGGTTCTACGAGAGAGCACGGGCCCAGTACCAGACTGAGCAGTATAAGCTGAGCGAATCGGCACGCAAGCAGTTCCTGGCCAAGAACCCCAAGGACCAGGTCATCACCAAGACGGACCTCGCCAAGTATGAGAACAGCTGGGCCAGGCTGCCGCACCTTGTCAGCCAGGGTGCCCAGAAGAACTTCATCAAATACGCATTGACCGTTGGCGACCATTACGAGAGGCAGCCGGACGAGTTCAATGACCGCTGGTTCCAGCACCTGGTCGCCAAGGCCATCATCTTCAAAGCAACCGAGCAGGCGGTCTCAAACAGCGAGTGGTACAAGGAGCACCCCGGCTACCGGGCCAACATCGTGACCTACGCCATTGCTCGCCTTGTCCAACTGGTCGGGGATCGCTTCCCCGGTCGGCTCTTGGACCTGGACCGCATCTGGAGATCGCAGACGCTTTCGGATGCGCTCACCTCCCAGCTCATCCTCTCGGCCAGGGCGGCGTTCGATGTGCTGGTCGCCCCGGAGCACCCGTATGCGAACGTGACGGAGTGGGCCAAGCGCGATGTCTGCTGGACCCGAGTGTGCCAGGCGCCGGTCGACGCCTTGCCGGCGCTGGAGGGAGAGCTGCAGGACTTGGAGGAGGATCGTCGCGGTCGTCGGGAGGCCCGGGGCGAGGCTCGGGAGGAGCGGGTCATCGACGCCGTGATGGAAGTCGTACGGCGCAGTGAAGAGGGCTACTGGAAGCGCGCCATGGCATGGCCCCGTGCCCGGCAGGTGCTGTCGCAGGTCGAGTTCGGCATCCTTACTACCGCGTGCGTGCGGACCGGCTGGGTCCCCTCCGATGCGCAGGCCCGAAAGCTCATGGCCGGTGCGAAGCGACTGGAGGAAGAGGGCTTCGTTCCGTAGCCTGGCCAAGCGGCGCCTCAAGCGCAGTTCGGAACGTGTCAAGCATCTTGAGACAACCTGCCGGGCGAGTTTACGCTCACGGCTGCTCGGTCGTTCAAGCGCTATTCGGTGGGTTGATCCACACGGCCTCGGGCAGTTGGGGAACCCGAGGTGGTCCGCCGATGAACCTGCTCGGGTTGGCGGTGTAGGCCTCCATCAGCAGCGCTTGGCGCGAGGAGAGGACCTCGCTGGCACGGCCGTAGTGGACGGTCTCAGGGGTCAGGTAAGCCATGGCGGAGTGGTAGTGTTCTCGATGGTACCAGCCGAAGAAGGCACGGCAGAAATCCCGGCCGTCAGTCTGGGAGCCGAAGCGCTGCGGAAACTGGGGCCTGTACTTCATCGTCTTGAACTGGCTCTCGGAGAACGGGTTGTCGTTTCTGACGTGGGGGCGGGAATTGGTCTTGGTGATGCCCAGGTCGGCCAGGAACTGAGCCAGGCCCTTGGCCTGCATGGCTGCCCCCCGGTCGGAGTGAATTGTAAGCTGACCGGCCTGGATCCCCTGCTTGTCGCAACTCTCGGCGATGAGCAGCCTGGCCAGGTCTGAGCTCTCAGGTCACCTGATCGGCTTCCTGTGGAATCGGCGATCGGCACGGCTGGAATACGTCCCTATCTCTTCCTGGGGCCGGCGACCTATGTGTCCCACCAGGGCGAGCGGCCGATGGCGATCACCTGGCGTCTGAAACACGCGATCCCCGCCGAGTTCTTCCGGGTCTTGTGCTTGGCCTCCTGATGATTCACCCCCGGCCTGCCCACTCCGCGCTGGCCTGGTCCCGTGCACGATCCTGCCTGAAGGCATCCTTCCGAACGCCTCCCCCGGGGGCGCCTCTGGTTCAACCGCCCGCACGGGTTCGGCCCCCGAGGCAGGTGCAGATTGTTAAACTTTTGTGATGGAGCCTCCTGAGGGGGCGAATCGCCCTGGAAGGGGATCGGTCGGAAACGGGCCCGCAGGCCCCCTTGGATGGGCCTGGAAGGGCTTGCAAAGGGCCTGGACGAGATTTGTCTCGTCGAGGTCTTCGAAAAGGCCTCAAATCATCGCGTATGAATCGCGCAAATGCCTGCGGCGCAGGCGATTGCGCGATCGGCAAATTGGACCGTTCCAGGCCTTTCGCGGTAAAATGAGGTATGGAGAACCCGGCGTTCCCGGTCAATCCCAGCCTCTGTCCGGAGGTCCTCGACCTCCTGGAGGACCACCCTCAAGGAATGCGGCCTTCGCGGGGCCGACAGGCTGCCTTGATGGAGGAGGCCCTGGTCGAACTGGAGCGTTTCGGTCCCCTGCTCGAGGTGCGTCTGGGGCAGGTGCTCGCACCTCTGGTCCGGGGAGGGCACAAGCACCTGGGCTACGTCACGCCGGCGGTCTTCTGCCGCGAGGAGCTGGGAGTCTCGGCGACGGCCGCCTGGGATTCGGTGCGCCTGGCCGAAGGGCTTTTGCGCCGGCCGATCCTGAGGCAGGCCTTCCTGGAAGGCGGACTGCCCCGGACCCACGCATTGGAACTGCTGCGCCTGGATTCCCAGGAGGACGCGGCCTGGGTGGCTCGGGCCGCCGGACTCTCGGTGCAGGAGCTGCGTCGGGCCTGCAAATCCCTGCGTTCGTCGGCGGCTTCTGAAGAGAAGGAGAAGTCCCGGGTCCGAATCTTCGACCTGGAGGCCGAGCCCTATGCGACGTGGCTGGCTGCGGTCGAGCTGGCCCGGCGCCGCGAGGGTCGAGATCTGGGTTTTGTCAACGTGCTGGAGCAGATCCTGGCCGAGTTCGCGGCAGCCCGGCCGCTGGACGCCCCGCTTCCCTTCCAGCGCGCCCCTCGGTGGAACATCACGGTGCCTGCCGCGGCGTCAGACGTGGGCAAGGAGGTTTCCGCCCCCCCTGCGCCTGCCTTCCAGCGCGATCCTCGGTGGCCGATCACGCCGCCGGGGGTGTCCCCTGTCGCGGGCGGGGACCAGGCTGCACCCGGCGGCGCCACGCCAGAAGCCGCCGGCGGGAGAGCCGGGCCGAGCGGCGCGGCGTCCGACCCTGGTGGCGCGGAAGCCGGTTCCGGTCTGGCGGAGCCCGAAGCCGAAGGTTCCGAATCCGGTCCGCCCCCGGAGATGCCCGGACTGCTGCGCCAAGAGCTTCCCCGCAGCCCTCGCAAGCTGACACGTCTGGCCCGCAGGCTGCTGGCCTCGCGAGATCGCCTGGAGTTGCAGAGCGGCCGGATCCTGCGCCGGGTTCAGGAGGGAAGGCTGTACCGCGAGGCCGGGTTCCGCTCCTTCCGCGCCTGGCTGGAGGGCCGCGGGATCGCCCCCAGCACCGCCTTTCAGGCCACCGCTCGGGACCAGCGCCTGGAGAAGCATGGCTTGCTGCGCCAGGCCCTGTCCGAAGGCCGACTGACACCTGCCAAGGTGGACCTGCTGCTGCGACTGCCCCGGCGGGCCGATGTCGAGAGTTGGGCGGCCTATGCCAACGAGCACACCTGCCGCCGCCTGGAGGAGGCGGTGGAGGCCGCCCTGGTCCTGGCCGCCCGCTTCCCCACGACCTGGAGTCTTCGCTTGGGCGCCGCCCCCGGGGACGAGGAGACGCTGGAGGAGTTCCGGCAACAGGCCGGCCTGCAGGCTTTCGAGGCGACCTTCGAGGATCTGGCCCAGGCGTTTGATCAGGCCGAATCCAAGCGGTCCGCGTCGGAAACAGTCCAGACATCCGCAGCGCCCGTGTCGACGTCGGAAACAGTCCAGACATCCGCAGCGCCGGCGGCCGTGCCCGGCCCCACCTCCGGTGCGGCGACCCCGACTGAAGAGCCGGCCCCCGGATCGAGGCCCCTGGCGGCGACCTGTGAGGGTGGTGACGCCCTTGGGATGAAGGCCCGCCTACCGGGCGCTTCCAGTCGGCCCGCTCCCGCAGGCCCTGAGGCCAGCCAGCCGCCTTCCACCATCCGCCTGCGCCTGGTCCTGCCGGAATCCCTCGACCGGTTGCTGCTGGCTGCCGAAGCCACGCTGCGAGGGGACGCCGGTTCGGAGCTCACCCCCGAGGAGTGCCTGTATATCCTCTGCCTGGTCTTCCTGCGCCAGGCGGGTTCCGAAGACTCAAGGCAGGGTCGGGTGCGCCGGCAGGCCCTGGAGCGGGCCGGCTACCGCTGCGAGGTTCCGGGCTGCGTCTGCCGGACCAACCTGCATGTCCACCACATCCAGCGGCGCTCGCAGGGCGGGTCGGATGAGCTTCCGAATCTGGCGGTCGCGTGCGCCGCCCATCACCTGCGCCACCTGCACGGCGGGACCATGCGGGTGGAGGGCGAGGACCCTACCAGGCGTATCTGGGAGATCGGCCTGGAGGAGGGCGAAGCCTGGCGGGTCTACTGCGATGACCGCCTGGTGGACGGAGAGGCGTTGGCCTGGGAGGGGGGCGACGCCGAGTCGCTCACCGCCGAGTCGCCCGAAGCCGAGCGGGTCGAAGCGGACGATCGTCTGGTGGACGGAGAGGCGCTGGACTGGGAGGGGGGCGACGATCGGGTCTGCGAGGCCGTGCCCGATTATCGGTGCGGGCCGACCATGCCTCAGCCGGAGACCCACGCCGCCTGAAGCCCTGCCCGACACCGCGGCTCGTCTTGCCTGGAGTCTGGCAGCCGGTTCCAGGGGCTGGCGGGCCTGCGACAGCCTCCCCGATTCCCGGAAGAGTCGGTTTCAGGTCTCGCGCTCCAAGCCGTGGTTCAGGGGCAGCCTCCGACTTGGTCTGTCGTGGGTCGGGTGTCGTCGGGGGGGGCTGGCCTCGACCTGGAGAACCTGCCGGGAAGACGGGGAGGCTTCCCCAAGCCTGGACTGCAGGAAGAGGGCGCCCGCCACGGTCAGGGCCAGGGATGCCAGCGTCAGCGGGGGATTGTCGAGAGCCAGGTTGGGGGTGTAGCGCATGACGGAGAGCCAGGCCAGGGTGGCCGTGCCGCCGTAGAGGATCGAGATCGCCCGCAGCCGGTTTCGGCCTGGATGGGAAAACGTCGAGAGCCCGTGGCAGCACAGGGCGAAGGGGACCGCGATGACCAGATCGATCAGGTAATGGTCGCCCACGTTGAAGGTGCTGAGGATGGTCAGGAACACCAGCAGGCCGCCGACCATCCGGACCCGGGAGTTGAATCTTCGAAGGGCCCAGAAGGCGGTCAGGATCCAGGCCAGGTGCAGGGAGGGCATCGCGTTTCGGGGGAAATACAATGGGGCTTCGACCAGTCGCACGGGGTCGGGAACCGGCGGCCAGGGACCGTGAGGATAGACGTCCCCGCATAAGACCTGAATGCCGACCGCCGGCAGGTAGGCATACAGGAATGATCCCAGTGCGGCCACCACCAGGTAGGCCAGGACGGGTTGGTTCCGGGCCAGATCCGGGCGGCAGGAGACCAGAATCTGGGCCAGGCTCATCCACAGCGGCAGGTGGAAGTAGACGGCGTAAAGCAGGATTCGCAGAGGTTTCCAGGAGTCCACCGTCCTGGCGATGAGGAAGCTGGGTTGGAATCCGAGCAGTCCGTCAAAGGCGTAGGTGACGCAGTCGAAAACCAGAGGGTTCTCAGAGCTGATGAGGCTCCTCAGGAAGATCCCGAAGACCAGCATGCCAGGCAATGCGATGGCCAGGCTCAGGGTTTCCTCGGCACGGACGCTGTCGGGCCCGCGCCGAAGGAGCCGGATCAGGGTGGCCACAATCGCGGCCAGCCCGACTCCCAGGCCCAGGTGGAGCAACCTTCCTGCGGGGCCGATGATCTGGGCCCGATGGATTTCCAGCCAGTAATCCAGGAGCCCCCCGAAGACCAGCACCAGGCCCAGCTCCAAGCCGCGACGGGGCAGCATGAACAGGTAGAAGGCCAAGGAGCCGACGAGGGCCGAGGCCAGAAGCGGTTCTTCCAGGGCCATCGGGAACAGGGAGCGATGTGGAGCGAAACCGACCTTCAGGAGGGCGGGGACCAGCTCGGAGGCCGCCAGGCAGACGGCGACCAGCACCAGCAATGTGCGAGAGGTGAAGAGGAAGGGCGGGCGAGTCAGGGGAGGGCCTCTCAGGAGATTTCAACTGGTCCGGTGGCGTTCGGTGGGGTGGGAGGGGATCCTGTCGGACCCGGCCTGCTCCTCTCCCGGCTTCCTCCGGGAGCCCCCCCGCTCCCGGAAGAGTTGGTCTCAGGCCTCGCGTTCCAGCAGTCGGTCCACGATGAAGGTCGCCACGTGGTCCGCGAAGGTCCCCTTCCCAAAGCCTCCGTCGAAGCCCAGCTCGACGGCCAGTTTGTTGCCGATCCGGCTGCCGCCCACCAGGACGACGAACTGTTCGCGCAAGCCCCGGGCCTGCAGCATCTCGATGAACTGGGTCAGGTTTTGGATGTGGACGTCCTTCTGGGTGACCACCTGCGAGATCAGGATGGCGTCCGCCTTCACCTTGACCGCGAAGTCGATCAGCTTCTCGTTGGGAACCTGGGCGCCCAGGTTGTAGGCCTCGAATTCCGGGTAGCGCTCCAGGCCGAAGTGGTGGTCGTACCCCTTCATGTTCATGATGGCGTCGATGCCCACCGTGTGGGCGTCAAAGCCCGTGCAGGCACCCACCACCACGACCTTGCGCCCCAGTCGGGTCCGCACGACCTCGTTGGCCTCGTCCATGGTGTAGACGCTGGGGCCCGTGGCCTCCTCGACCTGGATGGTGGACAGGTCGATGCCCGTGGCCGTCCGGCCATAGGCCACGTAGAACGAGAATTCCTCTGCCAGGGCGTGCGAGTGGACCACGTCCACCTGGTCGAAGCCCCACTTCTCGACCAGGTGACGGGCGGCCTCGCGGCCCAGGGGGCCTTCGGGAACCGGAAGGGTGAACGAGAACTGGACCGCCCCGTCGTCCAGGGTATCTCCGTAGGGTCTGGCAATCATCAGGTTTCCTCCTAGTTGGCGGTCAGGCCCAGTTCGTTGGCCAGATAGGTCTCGAAGGGGTTGTAGTAGTTGGGGCCCTTCTCCTGGATGCCCTCCAGGCCCTTGCCCATGTCCCGGGGTCGTTTGACCTCGGCGAAGAGGCCCTGCTCCAGGGCTTCCATCATCCCGATGCGTTCCAGCACCTCCAGGAAGTCCACGGTCTTGTCCAGCACCTCGCGGGCTCGGCCGACGATGAGGCCATCCTTCTTGAACTCGATCTCCGAGGCGAAGTCCTTCATGCTGTTCATGACGTAGCGGGCGTTCTCCAGGGAAAGGGCCCGGTCCATCATGAAGGGGGTGTGGATGGCCTCGGTCAGCATCCCCAACAGGTGGATGCCCTGTTCGGTGGCCATCGAAGCGAAGTTGAACATGGTGTTCTGGACGTGCCCCATGAAGATGTTGCCCGTCATGTGCTTGGTCGGGGGCATGTATTTCAGAGGGTGCTCGGGGAAGATCTCCCGTGCCATCCGGGCCTGGGCCAACTCCCAGAGGAAGCCGTTGGGGATCGAGGGGTCCATCTCGAAGGCGTGCCCCAGGCCCATCAGGCGCGGGGGCAGCCCGGCGTCCCGAGCGAATCGTTCGTTCAGGAACTGGCTGGCCAGGACCGTGTGAGCCTTCTCGACCGCGTCCGAGGTGGTCAGGTAGTTGTCCTCGCCGGTGTTGATGATGATCCCGCCGAAGGCGTTGATCATCCGGCTGAACTTCTGGTCCACGAAGGTGCGGTACATGTTGATGTCGCGGAACAGGATGCCGTAGATGGAGTCGTTGAGCATCATGTCCAGGCGCTCGATGGCCCCCATGGCCGAGATCTCCGGCATGCACAGGCCCGAGGCGTAGTTGGTCAGGTGGACGTAGCGCTCGTGGCGCTCCATCTCCTCGTCCAGGGCCGACCGCATGATGCGGAAGTTCTCCTGGGTGGCGTAGGTGCCGCCGAAGCCTTCGGTGGTGGCCCCGTAGGGAACATAGTCCAGCAGGCTCTGGGCGGTGGTGCGGATCACCGCGACCACGTCGGCTCCCTGATACACCGCTGCGCGGGCCTGCTGGACGTCCTCGTGGATGTTGCCGGTGGCGACGATCACGTACAGCAAGGGCGAATGGTTCTTGCCCGCAAAGCGCTCTTTGCAGGCCGCCCGCCAGGCGCGTCGGGCCTTGACGTGCGTGGCGAAGGACTCCACCAGCTCTTCGGCCTTGCGTTCCAGGGCGCCCCGGTCGCTCAGGGGGAGTTCGTCCACCCGGAAGCCCTGCGCGATCCTCTGGTTGAGGCCCTCCACGGTGTCACCGGTGCGCAGCAGGGCATTGATGTAGGGAAGGAGCGCTCCGTCTTCCAGTCGGTCGCGCACCTGGTCCACCACCAGGTTGGGCACGGGGATTCCCTCGGCGTTGGCGCCGTCGACGCCCGCCAGGCGCAGGGTGGCCCGTTCCACGCTGACGGTGGTGTGTCTCTCGATGAACTGGTTCACCGGGCGCGCGATGCGCTCGGCCAGTTCCCGGGCCTGGTCGATTCGGTCCTGGGGCAGGCCCAGCTTGGTTTCCACGGGTGCTGTCATGATGTCGTCTCGTTTCCTTCCAGGAAGAAGCGTTCGGCCCGGCCGGCCAGGGCCGGGTCCACCCCCAGGAGAGTCGCCACGGCCAGGGCGTCGGAGTTCCTGGGGATCCCCTCGTCGGGGACGAGGAGGTACTCCATGTGGTTGTCGATCAGCCGGATCCGCTGGTCCAGATCGGTCCCAGTGGCCTGGCCGCTGTCCAGGCCTTCGCCCCCGCCCTGGCCAAAGTCCAGGCCGTCCCTGTTCAGGCCCTTCATCCTCAGGTAGCGAACTCCTGGAAGGCGCCGCACCCCTCGAAAGTGGGTGGAGAAGAGCGCCACCGCCCGGGGATTCCTGGCCAGGGATTCCAGGATCGCCGAGATCAGGGCCTCGGCCTCCTGGGAATGGGTGGTTCGGGCGAATTCGTCGAAAAGCGCCAGGGTCGGCTGGTCCAGGTCCCGCCAGACCCGGTTGAACTGGCGGACCTCGAAGCCGAAGCCGGAAAGCCCCTGGCTGGGCCCGCGCTCGGCCCCCTCGCCGACGTAGTGGAAGCTGTGGAAGACGCGGGTGACGAAGCGCCCGGCCGGGACAAAAAGGCCCGTCTGCGCGCAAGCCTGCAGGAAGGCCAGGGTCTTGAGGACCACGGTCTTGCCTCCCATGTTCGAACCGAAGACCACCGTGGCGCTGGTGTCAAAGGTGGCGTCCAGGGGGCGATAGGTCGTGCCCAGGCGTCGGCAGGTCTCTTCGCAGGGCACGAAGCGGCCCCCCTGGATCTGGATCGGCCCCTCCAGGGTCAACAGCGGGCGGGTCAGGTTCCGCTCGCGGCTCAGGCGGGCTCGGGCCAGGGCCAGGTCGAAGGCCTGCACCGCCTGGCGGCAGGCCTTCAGGCGGGGAAGCTCGGCTCGGACGCGGGACGAGAGGCCCTCCAGGACCCGGTCCTCGGCGGCCCGCTCGCGGGCTTGCAGACCCGAGCGTTCCTCCTCCATGCGCAGTTCTTCGGCGCTGGCTCGGGGCCGCACCAGGACGTGGGCCTGGTCATAGGCCTCCACCAGCAGCCATCGCTCCATCCGGGCCAGTCCGGCCTCGGGCGAATCCGCTGAGGCCTTCAGGCGTTCTCGGGGCACCACCAGGAACTCCCGGGTCCCGAAGCCCAGGTTCCATTCTTCTTCGATCTCCGCAGCCCGTCGGGCCCGGACCCGGGCCAGGGTCTCGTCCACCCGGCGGATGTCGGCGCGAATGCCGGCCAGCTCTTCGGAATACTCGTCCGAGACGTAGAAGGTCTCGGGGCTTTGCCGACCGACCCCCAGGCGGTCCAGCAGGTCCTGGCAGGGCCAGTCCAATCCGAAAAGCCCTCGGACGGGCTGGGGAAGCCTCTCCACCAGGGCCCGGTAGTTGTGCAGGAACTTCTTGACCTGGAAGAGCTCGACCTCGTCATATTGGGCCCTCTCCTCGCGCGGGATGCGGGGAAGCCTCTTGAGATGGTGGCTCAGACGGCTGGCCTGGAACTCGTCACACCCCGCCAGCAGGTCCAGGGCCATCCGGGTCTGGTCCCACAAGGCCTCCAGCTCGTCGGCCCGGGTCAGCACCGGTCGGCTGGCGTGGACCTCCCGGCCAAAGGGTGTCAGGGGCCTGAACTGCTGCCAGAAGTCGTCGAACTCCGCGTAGCTGAAGAATTCGCGCATCACGCCGCCTCGTAGGGGTTGAACAGGAGGCGCGGGGCACCGTGGGGGCCCAGGGCCTCCAGGAAGGCCTGCCGGCTCAGGTCCCGCAGGATGACCGCGAAGCAGAGCAGGTGGAAGGCGCGCCGGACCAGCACGCGCCGGACCTCCAGCGCCCGGAGGAATTCGGGGGGCTCGACGAAGACCTTGGTGAAGTCCTCCAGCGAGACGGCCGTGGTCCCCTGAGGCAGGGCCCGCAATCCCTCAGATGTCAGGGGACCTTCCAGCCGCAGCACGTCCGGATCGCGGCCGTCGTCCAGAGGCAGGTCGGCCAGTCGGTCCAGGAGGCGGATGCGGGCGGCCACCTGGGTCAGGTTGCCGCGGTCGGCGCGCACCGCGAAGGCGAACTGCAGTCCGCCTGCGGGCCGGGTGGATTCAGGCCCGGCCGGGGCCCAGCCGGGGAGGGCCGCGATCTGGGTCATCCGGGCCACGGCCCCGTCGATCAGGGCCGAGGCCGCCCAGCCTTCAGCCCGGACCAGGCTCAGGGCCTGGGACAGGGCGCTGAAGTGTTCCGCGCCCACCAGGGTGACGCGCCCTCCCCTCCGGGCCCGGCCCAGCACCAGCCGACCCAGGGACACGCGCCCGGGCACGGTGTGCAGGACCTCGAAGCGGGACTCAGACGCGCGGGCCAAGGGTTCGGTGGTCAGGACGACGTCTCCGGGTTCCACCCGGATTCCGGCCGAGCGGCTCCGGTTCGACGAGCTCAAGGCTCCATCCGAGCCGATGGTGAACAGGGCTACCGGGCCTGCCTGCCGGGCGTGGGGGAGTGCCAGGCTCAGGAAGGCCGTCTTCCCAGAGCCCTTCTCAAAGCCGGTGATGGCCGTGACCGCTCCCGCCACGCCCTGCAGGACCTGCTCCAAGGCGCCTCAGCCGTTCTTCCGCAGCTTCAGCATCTCCCGGACATCGTCGGGACGGGCCACTTCGAAGCCGGCCTCCAGGACCAGGCGCTTGCAGCGCTCCACCAACTCGGCGTTGGACTTCGCCAGCACGCCCTTGGAGTAGAAGACGTTGTCCTCGAAGCCGACGCGGACGTGCCCGCCCATGCCCAGGGCCCCGAAGACCGCCGGCAGGCTGGCCCGGCCGATGCCCATGACCGTCCAGTTGGCGCCGGCGGGCAGCTTGCGCAGGAACAGATCCAGCACGTCCACCTCGTATTTCACGCCGCCGGGAACGTTCATGACCAGGCCGTAGTGCAGCGGTCCGTCCAGCAGGCCTTCCTTGATCAACACGTGGCTGGCGTAGATGTGCGAGAGGTCGAAGCACTCCAGGGTGGGGCGGACGCCATGGTCGCGCATGGCCTGGGCGAACTCGCGCATGATCGGCAGGGTGTTGACGATGTACTCGTCGCCGAAGTTCACCGTTCCGCAGTCCAGGCTGGCCATCTCGGGCTTCAATGTGACCGGCTGCAGGCGTTCGGCCGGGGTCATCCCCACGGCTCCGCCCGTGGTGGTCTCGATCACCAGGTCGCACTTGCGCCGGATCAACTCGATGGCCTGACGGAAGACCGCCAGGTCCTGGGTGGGCTGCCCGGCTTCATCGCGCACGTGGAGGTGCAGGATCGAGGCTCCGGCCTCCCAGGCCTCGTAGGCGCTCTGGGCGATCTCCTCCGGGGTGATCGGCAGCGCGGGGTTCTGCTCGCGGGTCGTCTCGGCTCCGGTGACCGCGCAGGTGATCATGACCTTTCTCATGAGGTGCCTCCAGGACGGAAGGGGGAACGGCCCTCTTCGAGCCGTTCCCCTCCGCAGGGTCGGCCGCTCTGGATGTGAGCGGCAAAGGGTCGGTCTTCCCGGCGGCTCAGGCCGTCGGGAAGGCGGCGGCCACGATGGCCAGGGCCTCGCGGATGATCTGCAGGGCGCGGGTCAGGTCCGCGTCGGTGTGGCGGGCACAGATGTACCAGTGGTGGAAGGGCTGGATGAAGAGCCCGCGGCGGATGGTCTCGGTATAGAAGCGCTCGCGGCGAGCCTTGTAGTGGGAGTCCACCCGGTCGAAGGTGAGGAAGGGCATCGGGGGGATCCCCGAGACGGTGACCGGCACCTTCGAGTCCGCCACCAGGCGCTCCATCTCCTCCAGGAAGCGGGTGCCCCGCTCCCAGATCGTGTCCAGGGTGTTTTCCCTCTCCAGGATGTCCAGGCACTTCATGGCCGCCACCATCTCCAGGGAGTTGGGGAAGAAGGTGCTGGAGACGAAGACCTTGCTCTCGCAGACCTTCATGTATTTCTCTTTGCCCACCACGGCGCTGATCGGGTAGCCGTTGGCCATGGCCTTGCCGAAGGTGGACAAATCCGGAGTCACGCCATAGCGTTGCTGGGCTCCGCCCATCGAAACCCGGAAGCCCGTGCGGATCTCATCGAAGATCAGGACGGCCCCGTAGCGGTCGGCCAGCGCCCGCACACTTTCCAGGTAGCCCGCCGGAGGCGCCATGACAGGCGCAGCCAGGGGGTGGCCGACGGGGGTGATGATGATGCCTGCGACGCGATCCTTGTTGGATTCCAGCTTGGTTTCCAGGTCGGTCAGGTCGCCGTACTCGAACTCCACGGTCAGGTCCTGGATGGCCTGGGGCACCCCGCCGTGGTTCTCGACGGCCCAGTCGTGCCAACCGTGGTATCCGCAGCGCAGGATCACGTCACGGTCGGTGGCGCCTCGGGCGATGCGGACGGCCACCGAGGTGGCGTCCGACCCGGTCTTGACCAGGATCACCATCTCCGCCGAGGGGATCAGCCGGGTCAGGCGCTCCTGCAACTGGTTCTGGACCGGCTGGACCAGCGAGAAGCAGAAGCCTGCGTCCATCTGGGCCTTGACGGCGTCGTTGATCTCGGGCTCGTTGTATCCCAGGATGATCGGTCCGTAGGCGCACAGCATGTCGATGTAGTCGTTGCCGTCGACGTCCACGATGTGGCCGCCCTGGCCGCGCTCGATGAAGATCGGGTATTCGCCGACCACGAAGTTGTAGGGGCGGCGGATTCCCATCATTCCGCCGGGAGTCAGTCTCTTGGACTCCTCGTACATGGCCATGGACCGGGTCAGGTTCAGCCGGGGCATCTGGGTGGTGGCCTGTTCAGACATAGCGCTCCTCGAAGAACTTGCGGAGCCGCGGGTTCTCGCGCAGCTCCCAAAGGGTGATCTCGGCGTGGTCCTTGGCATAGCCGTTGCCCACGATCATGGTGACGTCCTTGCCGACGCCCTCGGCTCCCAGGGCAGCCTTGGTGAAGCTGGTGGCCATCGAGAAGAAGTAGACCAGGCCGCCCTCCCGGGCGGGAAGGATGCTGGCCATTTCGGTGTTGGGCACGTTGACGCAGTTGATCACCACGTCGTATTCCCGGCCGTGGTTGGCTTCCAGGACCTTGCCCAGGAAGTCCAGCACGTTGGTGGCATCCGAGCGGGTGGCCTCGTGCACCAGGCCCATCTCCAGCAGCGTCCTGGCGTCGGCCTCCTTGCGGACGTTGCCGACCACGCGACCGGTGGGACCCACACGCTTCATGGCTTCATAGGCCACCAGCATCCCCGATTTGCCGTTGGCCCCCAGGATCAGCACCGAGTCGCCGGGCTTGACCATGCGGGCCGCCTGTGCCGGTGCGCCGGCGACGTCCAGGGCGGCCAGGGCCAGTTTCTCGTCCATGTCCTCGGGAAGGCGGGCATAGACTCCGGACTCGAACAGGATGGCCTGCCCCTCGATGTCGACGCGGTCGAGGTCGGGGTGGACGGCCAGGATGCGGTCGATGCGCAGGGGCGTCAGCGACAACGAGACCAGGGAAGCGATCCGGTCGCCCGGCTTGAGGCCGCGGTCCTGAAGGGCGCTGCCGACCTGGGCCACCTTGCCGATGAACATGCCCCCCGAGCCGGTCACCGGGTTCTGCATCTTGCCGCGCTGGCCGACGATCTCCAGGATCCGGGCCTGGATCCTGCCGACATCGTGACCGGCCTCCTCTTCGATCTGGGTGAAGCTGGCCGAGTCGATGTTCAGGGCGATCACGTCGACGAGGATCTCGTTGTCGTAGACCACCGAGAAGTCGTTGTTGAGTTTGGTGGCGGGCTGGGGGAGAACGCCCGCGGGCTCCACCACCCGGTGAGACCCGTATTTGCAGGCCGTGGCCATTGTGACATCTACCTCCTAGAGATCCGGGAAAATCCGGTCATTTCGGGCGCTCGTTCTTGTCGGTTGGAGAAGATCCTGCCGCCTTCCAGGCAGGTCGCCAAGGGCCCGAAGAACTGCCTGAAGGACGTCTTGGATCGCGAGTCGCCAGGGCGCGCCGAGGGGCCGCTCCAAGTCGAAGCGCGTCTCATGTCTTCTTGTTTACAGCCCGCCTTTTGATTCCCGGCGGGCTCACGCGGATACTAGGGGTTCGGTCGGGTTCTTGGGAGAACTCTGTGAACCGAATCTGGAAGGAGGGAACTGGCTTGTCCACCACGGTTCAGGTCGAGCTTCCTCCGGCGCAGGCTGCAGACCCTGCCCCGCAGGCCCCGCCGGTGAATCAAGCCCGGCGTGGTTTCCGCCTGCCCACCCGGCAGTCGTTGCTGGATTTTGGCCTGATATTCGGTGGGGCAGCCTTCGCCACCGCCGCGGGATTCATCCTCAAGGTCCTGATCGGCCGCGGGTTGGGCGACACCGGCCTGGGCATCTTCGGGATGTGCTACGCCGCGCTGACGGTGACCACCACCCTGGGCGACCTGGGCATCCGCCACAGCCTGATCACCCTGGCCTCCCGGACTCGAGGCGAGGACCCGGTGCGGGCCCAGGGCTACGTCGCTGCCGGGCTGCTCTTGAAGCTCGTCACCGGAACCGTGGTGATGGCACTGGGCTGGGTTCTGGCCCCCTGGGCCGCCGAGGTCCTCTTCCGGAAGCCCCAGGTCACCCCCTATCTGCAGATCACGGCCATGGGCTTCCTGTTGTGGGGTCTTTGGGATGGGGTGGAGGGCAGCCTGCAGTCCAGTCAGCGCTTTCGAAGCAGCGCCATTCTGCGGGTCCTGCTGGAGGGAATGCGCCTGGCCTCGTTCCTGGTTCTGTTCCTGGGAATGGAGGGCCGGTTCCTGAGCATGGACCGGTTCTTGTGGCTGTACTTCCTGGCGCCCTTCCTGGCCGTCCTGATCGGCTCCTGGTTGCTGAAGTCCAGCCTGCGGCCGCGGTCCGGTCAACTGTTGGAGAGCTTGAAGCGCCTGGTGGCCTTTGCGCCGGGGGTCTTCTTCTTCCGCACCGCCACCATGGCGCTTCTGTTCCTGGATTCGCTGGCCCTGGCTCGCTACGGCGAGCTCAGCCAGGTCGGCCAGTACGAGGCGGCCAAGGGCCTGGCCTACGCCATCCTGGTCGTCAGCGAGTCCTTGGGGATGGTGCTTCTGCCCAAGGTCAACCTGGTCAAGACCCGAGAGGGCATGAAGTCGGTCCTGCGCCGCTTCATGGTCTACTTCGCAATCCTGGTGGTGGCGGCCGTCCTCTGGCTTTCCGTGGCCGGAGCGCTGCTGGCCCTCTTCGGGCCAGCCTTCACCCGTCCCGAGGTGGTCCGAACCTTCCAGATCCTGGTGATCGCGACGCTCTTCACGATCCCCGCCACGACGCTGGCGATGGTGATGCTGGCCCTGGGGCAACCCGGTCTCCTGGGCCGGGTGGCGGCAGCGCAGGTGGTGTTGGGGCTCGTCGCCTATCCGTTCACGGTGGTCCAGTTCGGAATGGTGGGGACGGCCCTCACCACGGTGGGTCTTCAGTTGTCGGGAGTGCTGGCGCTCGTCCTGGCGCTTCGCCCGCTGCTGGCTGGTGGTGGCGCCGTCCAGGCCTTCCCGGACGAGGGGGCCTGAGGCCGGGCTTGAAGAGCCGATTCCAGGAGGGCGCACTTCCGGGCAGCAGGCGCCCCGATTCCGGTTGGCAGGTTTGCGTGCCCGCGATATAATGGTCTTCCCAACAGGGCCAGCGAGGCAGAGTGTTTCACGAGGAAGGACGCAAAGAGGCTGTGGGAGACGGATCTCCACCCCTGGAGGACCCGAGTCCCCAGCCACAATCCAATCCATCCGCCCAGGTTGAAGTCCTCGATTCCCAGGCCGGCTCGCCATCTCAACCTCAAGAAGCCACGATGCCGGATCTTCAACGCTTGATCAGCGAGGCTTCGCTGCACCTGGACCCTCCCGAGCGGCAGACCGTGCAGAGGGCGTTCGAGGTGGCCCGGGCTCGGCACGAGGGGCAGTTCCGGACTTCTGGAGAGCCCTACATCCTCCATCCGGTCCAGGTGGCCCACATCCTGTCCACCTATCGTCTGGATGCCCCCACCCTGGCGGCAGCCCTCCTGCACGATGTGGTCGAGGACACCGGGGCCACGCTCGAGGACCTTCGCGATGACTTCGGAGAAGAGGTCGCCATGCTGGTGGATGGGGTCACCAAGCTGACCTCGATCTCCTCCCGCCAGACCCGGGATGCCCCCCAGCCTCTCTCCAAGAAGGCGGCCCAGGCCGAGAACCTGCGCAAGATCTTCCTGGCCATGGCTCGCGATCTGCGGGTCATCCTGATCAAGCTGGCCGACCNNGCCTGCACAACATGCGCACCCTGGGGGCGTTGCGTCCCGACAAGAAGGCCCGGATCGCCCAGGAGACCCTGGAGATCTTTGCACCCATCGCCTCGCGCCTGGGCGTGTGGGAGTTCAAGAGCGAACTGGAGGACCTCTCGTTCCGCTACACCCTGCCCTCCGAGTACGCCGAGCTGGAGAGTGAGGTCCTGGAGAATCAGGCCCGCCGTCAGCAGACGGCCGTCGAGGCGGTGGAGGCCATCCGCCAGAAGCTTCTGAACCTCGGGATCGATGCCCGAATCGAGTGGCGACCCAAGCACCTGTACAGCATCCATCGCAAGATGCAGCGGACCGGGCGGACGATCGAGGAGATCTACGACCTGCTGGCGGTCCGGGTCATCGTGCACAGCGTCGAGGAGTGCTACAGCGCGTTGGGGGCCGTACACGCCTTGTGGATTCCCCTCAACGACCGCATCAAGGACTACATCGCCAAGCCGAAGTCCAACAACTATCGCTCGCTGCACACCACTGTCTACGGGCCTGGGGACCAGCCCATCGAGATCCAGATCCGCACCTGGGAGATGCACAAGGTCAACGAGGCCGGTATCGCGGCCCACTGGGCCTACAAGGAAGGCCGTCGGGCCCCGGCGGGCGGATCCGAGTCCCAGCTCTTCCGGGAGATCTACCCCTGGATTCGGGCCATCCTGGATTGGCAGGCTGATTCCCGGGATGCCCAGGAGTACATCGAGCACCTGAAGGTCGATCTTCTGGCCAACGAGGTCTTCGTCTTCACCCCCCGCGGGGACGTCATCGACCTGCCCAACGAATCGAACCCGGTGGACTTCGCCTATCGGATTCACACCGAGGTGGGGCATCGCTGCGTGGGGGCCCGGGTCAACGGCCGCATGGTCCCCCTCGACCATGCCCTGAAGAATGCCGACATCGTCGAGATCCAGACCTCCAAGAGCGGGACTCCCTCGCTGGACTGGTTGCGGCTGTGCAAGAGCTCACAGGCCAAGGCCAAGATCCGCGCCTGGTTCAAGAAGGAGAGGCGCGAAGAGAACGTGGCTCGCGGCAAGGACCTGGTTCGCCGCGAGCTGGCCCGGAATCGGAGCGAGGCCCTGCTGGCCGACGAAGGCCTGATGCGGCAGGTGGCGGAGAAGCTCAACTTCGTCGCGGTGGACGACCTTCTGGCCTCCCTGGGTTACGGAGAGACCACCCTGGCGCAGATCCTGGGGCGGATCCAGAACCTTCTGCCGGAGCCGGTGGCCCAGGAAATCCTGCCGGTCCCCCGCAAGACCGCGCGGCGCACCGGCCCTGGCCGGGAAGTCCTGGTCCGGGGGATGGAGAACATCCTGACCCGCCTGTCCAAATGCTGCGCCCCGGTGCCCGGCGACCGGATTCTCGGCTTCATCACCCTGGGCAAGGGGGTGTCGGTCCACCGCACGGATTGTCCGAACATCGGTTCGTTGACCTCGGCGCACCCCGAGCGGATGATCGAGGTGGAGTGGGCCGCCCCTGGCCCTGAGGCTCGTGCCGGTTACCTGGTCGAGCTGGAGGTGACCGCCCTGGACCGCAACGGGCTTCTCTCCGACGTCATGTCGGTGATCAACGAGGCCCGAATCCCTGCCCGCTCGTGTCGGGCCTTCGCCAGGAAGGATCGGGCCTGCATCAAGCTGGGAGTCGAGACCCTGCATCGCAAGCAGCTTGAGGATCTGATGAAGAAGATTCGCAAGGTCAAGGGGGTCGTCGACGTGACCCGACTGACCCACGTGACGGCTCCCTGAATCCTCGGACCCCGGACAGGAGATCGAGTTTTTGTAACAAACACTGCGTCCATGCGCGCTGTGGTCCAGAGGGTCAGCTCGGCCCGGGTCCTGGTGGACGGTCAGATCACCGGGCAGATTGCCCGAGGTCTGCTGGTGTTGGTCGCCGTCCGGCAGGACGAGGCTTCCCGGGATGTCGCCTGGATGGCCGAGAAGATCCTCCAACTGCGCCTCTTTGAGGACGCCTCAGGAAAGATGAACCTGTCGGTGGCGGATGTGGGCGGAGGAATCCTGGCGGTCTCCCAGTTCACGCTCTACGGGGATTGCCGCAGAGGACGACGTCCCAGTTATAGCGAAGCAGCACCTCCTGCCGTCGCGCAGGCCTTCTATGACGAGTTCGTCCGCAAGCTTCGGGAATCGGGTCTGCTGGTCCAGGAGGGTGTCTTTCAGGCAAAGATGGATGTGCAACTCACAAACGACGGTCCCGTGACGGTCCTGCTGGACAGTCCGGAACGTCGGGGAGAGGGTGGTTCGCAGCGTTGAGTTCTCGAATCCTCATCGTCGATGATTCCAAGTTCATGCGGATGCTGCTGGCAGATCTTCTGACCCGCAACGGGTTCGAGGTTCTTGAGGCCGAGAGTGGGGAACAGGCGGTCAAGGTTTTCCTGGAGGAGTCTCCGGACCTGGTCACCCTGGACATCCTCATGCCCGGGCGGGACGGCATCGAGACCTTGCAGGATCTGCGAGCGCAGTCCCCTGAGGCCAGGGTGGTCATGGTCACCGCCCTGGGCATGGAGGATTACATCAAGCGGGCCCTGGATTCCGGGGCCGATGGTTTCATCCTCAAGCCCTTCTCGGCCGAGAAGGTCCTCGAGACGGTCCAGGAGGTCCTGGAGCGTCCTGCCTCCGGTGGCTCCTAGCCTTTCGCCAGCAGGACCAGGACTCGCCCTTCCAGGACCTCGACCCGGGCCGGATCGGACTTGACCCGGTTGGAGAGCCCGCGCGTCGAGGCCCGGCGTAGCCATTCTTCTCGCAGAGGGTATTCCATGCCCTCCAGGCTCAGGCAGGCCCGGGGGTCCAGGGGCAGGATCGAGCAGTGCCAGCCCTGCCGGTTCAAGATCTGATGCACCCCAGGCTCCGCTGCAAAGACCTCTTGGCCTGGCGCCAGCAGGGTGGCGCGAAACCCCATCTCCAGGGTCTTCTCCAGAAGAGACACCACGTTGAAGAGGGTGTGGTCCAGTCGTCCCCCCAGGGCTCCCAGGACCAGCCCCTCCCGGGCCCCCCGTCGGAAGGCTTCCTCCAGGGCCAGCTCCAGGTCGCTGGCATCCTTTTCCCGAGGGTGTCGCTGGACCTCGAATCCCCTCTCCCGTCCGGGCTGCAGCGAGTCGAGGTCTCCCACCACCAGGTCGGTCGGCACCCCGGCAGCCAGGGCCAGATTCAGGCCGCTGTCGGCAGCCACGACCAGGTCTCCTGGTCGATGGAGGGCTCGGAGGAAGTCCGGGGGTGGGGCCTGCCCGCCCGCCAGCAGCAAGGCGCGCCGGCTCACCGTCGGCCTGCCCGGGCCAGGATCGGAACCAGGAACACCGCCAGGAGGCCTGCCGGCAGCAGCCAGGTGGCATTGTAGGCCAGCGAGTAGACCAGCGGACTTTTCGGCATCCGGTCCATGGGGACGAACAGATGCAGGAAGTAGACGCCGGACAGGAGGTGGGCCATCAGACGGGCCCCCACCCCCAGGACGACTCCTGGGATGTCCCAGCGCGCTCCCGCGGGCAGGGCTCCGGCCAGGCCCAGCAGACTGTAGGCCAGGGGATAGTCCAGGAACCCCTGGATCGGGTGCAGGACGATCGGCTCCTGGAGGGCGTGCAGGCTTCCGTAGAGGGCTCCCGCCAGCAGGCCCGAGGTCGCCCCGCGCAGCCGGGACAGCACCAGGAGAGGGACCAGGTCCAGCGAGACCTGCCCGCCCTGGGGGACGGGGGCGAAGCTCCAGAATCCCAGTACGAGCGAAAGGGCGACCGTGATGCCGAGTTCGGCAACACGTCGCCCGGTGCGCGCCGGCGAGCGGCACTTGTCGATTGCAGGATGACGGTTCCCTGACACCGCCTACGCTCCCTCTGGGAGCGCCTGGAGATCAGGCGTTCTCGGCCATCTTCCCCTTGTAGGAGCGCAGGCAGCGGGTGCAGATCTTCAGGGCTTTGGGAGACCCGTTCACCAGCATGTTCACCTTTTGCAGGTTCGGCAGCCAACGGCGCCGGGTCCGCTTGTTCGAGTGGCTCACCATGTTGCCACTGAGGGGGCCCTTGCCGCACGTTTCGCAAACTCTGGCCATGACTTGTGATCCTCCTCGTGTGTCCGCGGGGGCGGCTTTCCCCCGACAGGAGGGGGGGACGGGAAACCTATGGCTTCCTCCCAAGCCGCAAAAGCCTGGACATCTTAGCATGCCCTTCCCCAGGTGTCCAGAGCGTCTCAAACCAATCGGATCGGGTTCGGTGGACTGGGTGTGCCGGGCGGTTCGCCTCCTTCTTCCGAGCACCTCTGGAGTTCCTCCCGAAGGTTTGTTTTGCGAACCTCTCGGGGGAAAACAAAGGGGAAGCGGCTCTCCGCTTAGAAATCCCAGGTATCTGTTCAAGGAAGGGGCACCGAGATGGATATCGGTAGAGCTTTCAACTATCCCCGGAACGATCCCGGGTGGGTCACCAAGATGCTGATTCTGGGCCTGGTCAGCATCGTTCCCATTCTGAACCTGGCTGGATTCGGCTACATGATCGAAGGCTTGCGCCGGGTGGCCCGTGGCGACGAGGCCTCCTTGCCCGAGTGGGACAACTTCGGCGGCTACTTCATGGACGGGCTGCGGATCGGGGTGACTTATCTGGTCTATGCACTCCCGCTCCTGCTGGTCGTCGCCGTGGTGGTCGGGATGGCCATCGCCTCCGGAGAGGATGGGGGCGCCATGGGCCTGGTCAGCCTGCTGGCCAACCTGTTCCAGATCTTCTGGCAGTTCCTGATGTGGGTGGTGTGGCCGGCCCTGGTCCTCCAGGTCGCCTTCCGCGAGGGCTGGACGGTCGGTTTTGACTTCGCCGCCATGATGGGCAGCGTCACCCGCAACGTCGGCGCCTACGTGATGGTGCTGGTGATGACGATCGCCTTCGGCATCCTGGGAAGCTTGGGAATCCTGGCATGCGGCGTGGGGATCCTGCTGACCGCCCCCTACGCCCAGATGTGCACGGCCCACCTCTTCGGCCAGTTGGCCCAAGGAAACCTGGACCAGGTGCACCCGGCCGAGTATTCCTGAACTCGAACCTGCAGATTTCCGGATGAAGGACGCGGGGCGGGCTTCCCGAAGGGGAGCCCGTCTTTCTTTCTTTTAAGCGAAAAGGAGCGTTGTTGATGTCTTTTTCCCTGCCGTGTCCCCCCGTCCCCGTCAACGAGCCCGTTCGCAGCTATGCCCCGGGAAGCCCCGAGCGGGCCAGCCTGCAGCGCCGCCTCGAGGAACTGGCAGCGCAGCCTGTGGAGATCCCTTTGTTCATCGGAGGGGAGGAGGTTCGGACAGGTGACCTCGAGGAGATCCGGGCCCCGCATCGCCGGGACCTGCTCCTGGGCCACTACCACAAGGCCCGCCCCGAGCACGTCGAGCAGGCCATCGCCGTGGCCACGGCCGCTCGCGAAGCCTGGATGCGCACCTCCCGCGAGGAACGCACGGCCATCTTCCTGCGGGCCGCCGAGCTTCTGGCCGGGCCCTGGCGCGACACCCTGAACGCCGCCACCATGCTGGGCCAGAGCAAGACGGCCTATCAGGCCGAGATCGACTCGGCTTGCGAGCTGATCGATTTCTGGCGCTTCAACGTCCACTTCATGGCCCAGATCCACGCCCAGCAGCCCATGAGCTCTCCGGGTGTCTGGAACCGCTTGGAATACCGCCCCCTGGACGGCTTCGTCTTCGCGGTGACTCCCTTCAACTTCACCGCCATCGCCGGCAACCTGCCCACGGCCCCGGCCATGATGGGCAACACCGTGGTGTGGAAGCCGGCCTCGAGTTCGGTCTACTCCAACTGGATGGTCATGCGCCTTCTGGACCAGGCCGGGCTTCCCCCGGGAGTGATCAACTTCGTGCCCGGATCGGGTTCGAAGGTCGGCAATCCGGTGATGGACAGTCCCCATCTGGGCGGCGTGCACTTCACGGGATCCGTCCCGACCTGGAACCGTCTGTGGCGCCAGGTCTCGGAGAACCTGGATCGCTATCGCTGCTATCCCCGGCTGGTCGGCGAGACCGGAGGGAAGGACTTCGTCGTGGCCCACCCGTCGGCTGACCCGGAGGCCCTCATGGTGGGGCTGCTGCGCGGCGCCTTCGAGTTCCAGGGCCAGAAGTGCTCGGCCGCTTCTCGGGCCTACATCCCCGAGGGCCTCTGGAAGGGCGGCCTGCGCGATCGCCTGGTCGAGGAGGTGGGCACCATCTCGATGGGCGACGTGGCTGACTTCCGGAACTTCATGGGGGCCGTCATCGACCAGGAGGCCTTCGATCGCATCTCGGGCTACCTGGATCACGCCCGCAACTCCTCTGGGATCCAGGTCCTGACCGGAGGGCAGGCCGACGCCTCGCAGGGCTTCTTCGTGCAGCCCACCGTGCTCGCCGTGCAGGACCCTCGGGACCGGATCATGCAGGAGGAGGTCTTCGGCCCGGTCTTGTCAGTCCATGTCTACCCGGACGCGGATTTCCACGAGACCCTGAGGTTGTGCGACAGCACCTCGCCCTTCGGCTTGACCGGCGCCATCTTCGCCCAGGATCGACGGGCCGTGCAGCAGGCCTTCGAGGTGCTGCGCTTCGCCGCGGGCAACTTCTACATCAACGACAAACCCACCGGGGCCGTGGTGGGCCAGCAACCGTTCGGCGGGTCGCGCCTGTCGGGAACCAACGACAAGGCGGGGAGCATGATGAACCTGCTGCGCTGGACCTCCGCGCGGGCCATCAAGGAGACCTTTGCTCCGCCCACCGACTGGCGCTATCCGTTCATGGCGGACGAGGGATAGGTTCCAGGCTCCAGCGCACCGGTGCCAGGGCGTCCTTCAGGGGCGCCCTGCTCCTTTCAGGGGCAGCATGGTGCTGGCCTGGGGGTCGTGCCGGCGCCGGTTGAGGCGGGCCAGGTTGAAATCTCGCACGGCATAGCAGCAGGCACACCCGGCCGGGCATGAGTCGTACATCCCGACGTCGCGGCTGGGCGCGCAGCGACAGGCCTGGCGCTGGCCGGGATCCTTGCGGAGGGGGAGCCGCAGGCCGAAAGCCCGATTGATCTGCCCGGCGTCCAGGCAACTCCCGGAGGGGATTCCGAAGGCCTCCAGGTCCTCGGCGCAGCTCTCCAGCCGGATCTCGTTCTCAAAGGCCAGTTGCAGCAGTGCGCGCAGGAGGGATTCATCTGGTGAGGGAGTGGCGATCTGGTGGGGGGTCCCCTCCAGCGTCCGCAGGCGCCGGGCCAGCCGGGGATAGAGGTCGACCAGGCTCAGCTTGCAGCAGCGGGTGAAGCCCCGCAGACTCCGGGCCAGTTCGGCGAAGCGCCGCCGGTGCCAGTCGGCGTCGGTGGCCGGGGACATGATCAGCGGGTCGTAGCGCCAGACGACCCGCTCTGGACCCAGGCGCCTGGAAAGGCGCTGGAAGGCCCGCACCGCGCGCTCGACCGACAGGCAATGGGGGTCCAGCTCGCGAGGATAGCCGATCAGGGTCACCAGGAAGATGGATCGCAGGCCCCGGGTCTCCAGCTCGTCCAGGTGGGCCAGCATGGGCAGGGGGTTGCGGGTCCAGAAGACCACAGCCTCGACGTCCTGGGGTTCCAGCGAGACCCGGGAAACCTGGCTGGGGCGCAGGGGGTTGGGGACCTCACAGAAGCCAGCCCGGACCCGGTTCATCCACCAGGTCGAGTAGAAGGCGGGAAGGTCGGTGCGGCGGCTGGCGCTGAGGATCACCCTGAGAGCCTCCGCGCGCCGGCTCGGGTGAAGGGAGACAGGGCTACTGCTCGATCCACCAGGACAGCGTGCGGGCCCGGCCCTGGACCCCTGTGCTCAGGGCGCTCAATCCGATCAGGACCGAAGGGTCGTAGGTCACGTCGGTGTTCTTGGCCTCGACGTTGCCGTCCACCGTGACCGAGCCCGAGCGGGTGATCACGACCCCGGTGAGCTCTGACCTGCCGTTCACGTCGAAGTCCCCGTTGCGGACGTAGAAGATGCCCTTCATCGTCGAGGCGCCGTTCTGGCGGAGCCCGTCGACGCACAGGATGTGGATGCTCTGGGAGCTGCCACCGTTGAACTCGACCTGGCCGCCCGAGAGGATGAAGTTCGAGTCGGGCGAGATGGCGGGGCCGGGGAAGGGACTGGGACTGGGAGAGGGACTGGGACTGGGAGAGGGACTGGGAGAGGGAGCCGGCGAGGGGCTGGGTTCGGGGGTCGGGGAGACCCACTTGCGCGAGGCCATGCTGCGCCGGCCGTGGAACATCGCCACCGGGAAGGGCTGGGCCATGGTGATCTGGTCCAGGGCGCCGTGCACCGTGAAGTCGCCTGTGCAGAAGAAGTGGATGCCCTTCAGCAGGTCCATGCCGCCGTTGACGCGGAGGTCGCCGTGGACGTAGATCGTGGCGGGGGCCGTGATCTCCACGCCGTCCACCGTCAGTTCTCCGTTCTTCTTGGTGGAGGCCGTCACGTCGCCTGAGAACTGGTAGTCGGCGGCCCCACCGTAGGGGTGCGCGCCGGCGATGCCGGCGGTGCTCCAACTGGCGATCATGTCCTGGATGGGCAGGTCGGGAAGGTCGACCGGAGGCTGGTTGAAGTTCGTGGGGCCGGAGTTCGCGTTGACCCGGATCGAGCCGACGCCGTCGCGCGAGAAGCTCATTCCGTCCACCAGACCGGCCTGGATGTTGGGGTTGCCCCCGACGTTGTTGCTGATCAGGTGCCCCTGGCCGGGGATCACGCTGGAGACGTCCTCCAGGTCGATCACGCCATCGCTGGCCACGGCGTAGGGGAAGCGGTTGGTGGTCACGGCGCCCACCACGGTGGGGCTCTGGTTGGCGTTGGCCCCGTCGAATCCGGCGCTGACGAAGAGGAGCGCGCATCCGGGCGGGACGGTGCGCCCCCCATACCCGGTCACGGCGCTCTCACCCTCCAGGTTGTTGGTGGACCACGGCGTCGAAGAGGAGGGGTCGAAGGTCCAGGAATAGCGAGTCGCGCCCTGGCTGCTGCTGAAGACGCCGCTGGACGAGGCGGTCAGGTCCTGGCCATAGTCGGGATTCTGGTAGAGGGTGTCCAGAAGCTCGTGCAACCCTCCATCGGCAGCGTGCCGCAGGGTGGTCTGGCGCCCGGAGGTTCGGATCTGGTCCAGGTTGTGGGTTCCCAGATAGACCAGGGTGGTCCCCATCATCATGATCAGAACCAGGACGATCAGCACGACCCCGATGGCAAACCCGTTCGGGTTCTGGTGTGCTCTGCGCAAGATGGACCTCCCTCTGGGCACCCCTGAAGCCTGGCCTCGGCGGCCGGGGCCAGGGGCCCTCCCTGACTCTAGCCGTCCAGTGGGGGCGGGAACCATCCCTGGATGGTTGGAATCGGCTCTCTACCCATGGGTGGAGAGAGCTGGATTATCCCTGACATGACGGGGTTCAGCGGATCAGGGAGACGTCCAGGCTGTCCTGCCAGGCGCTGTCCCGCTCGCCGAGGACGGTGATCCTGATGCGGGCCACCCGGGGCAGGGGCTCTTCGAAACTCAAGGTCTGACACCGGGCCCGGGGGCGGCGTTCGGGGGGGTTGAGCAGCTCTCGCTGGGTGCTGCCGGCCGAGTCGCGAACCTCTCGACTCAAGAGGCCCGTCTCGGGGTCGCGCTGGTATACCACCAGGTGGTTCACCGGATACTCCACCAGGATGCGGTCGCCGGGGGAGGGGGGGGAGGGGAAGCGCAGGCGGAGGGTCGCCCCCCCGGGGGTGCTGGCCTCCAGGACCTCGCCCTTTTCGAAGTTGAAGGCCCCCAGGGGCGTTTCGAAGCCCTCATCGGGAGTCCCCACCGGGAAGCTGGCTTCCCAGGTCAGGGTTCGGGAGGAGGCCTGATACGCCGGCCCCGGCTCGAAGCGGAAAAGCTCGCTGCGAGTGAAGACATCCAGCTCGCAGCGGTTGGCGAAGAAACGGTGGCGCGAGCTGGCGGCCAGGTCTCCGGCCATGCGGTCCAGCCAGGACTGTGCCTGCAGTTGAAGGTCCACCCCGGCATCCAGGCGAGCGCCCGAGCGGGCCGAGATGGTCAGGATCGCGCCCACCAGCCCCAGCATGAGCAGGACGATGGCCGAGGTGACCAGCAGCTCGATCAGGGTGTGGCCGGTCGGGCGGGTCCTCATGGCCCCCCCTCGGTTCGCAGCAGGCTCATCCGGACCAGGCCCGTTCCCTGGTCTCGGCGGCGGACCTGGACTTCCAGCAGTCGGAAGCGAGCCTCGGGTTCGGTGATGCGGAGGACCACGTCCAACTCGGGATCGGATCCCTCTACCACCTGGCCAGGCGACCAGGGCTCGGCGTCCAGAGGAAGCGAGCGCATGCGCTCGATGGCGCTGCGGGCCAGGTTCGCGGCACGCTGCAGGCGCTCGGGCTGGGCGCTGCGGGGCATGTTCAGGGCGGCGAGCATGACCACCAGCACCATGCCCGAAAGCATGGTCAGGGCCAGCATCGTCTCGAGGAGACTGAACCCTCGCCGCCGGTGGGATCTCACCGCACCTGGACCTCGGCGCTGGGGAAGGTGAGGTGGGCGTCGTGGGACTCGAGGTGCTTGGGTGGCAGGCGGTCGATGCGGCCCGACCAGAGCAGCGATCCCGCCGGGACCCCGTCCAGGTCGGCCCGGCCCGCGGCCACCACGCCGGCGATCCGGAGGTTGCTGCCCCGTTTGACCAGTCGTCCGGTCGCCAGGACCAGCCCTCCGGTCTGTTCAGGTCGCTCCAGGTCGCCCACCGTCAGCCGGGATGTCCCCCGGAGCAGCAGCAGGTCCCCCGGCACTGGGGTGGGCCAATCGTTCCAGCCCGGGAGCTCCGTCGCCGGAGGGTCGGTGAGGACGGCCAGGGCCAGCGAGCCCCGACCGGATTGGATCTGCGTCAGGGCGTCCAGCAGCAGTGAGCCATTCCAGACCACCAGGTCGCCGGTCAGGGTCAGGGGGGCGCGGATTTCCAGCGAGGCCTCTTCGACCAGGATGGTGCCTTGCAGGTCGGCTGGGGCCTGGGCAGTCAGGACCCAGGTTCGGTCCATGAGCTCAAGGCGGACGCCGCTGTCAGAAGTCCAGCCCTGGCCTTGCCGGGTCCATCGACCGGTTCCGCCGGCTTCCGCGAAGGTCGGCTGGCCGTTCTGGGTGGTGCGCTGCCAGGTTCCCCCGCCGGGCTGGAAGGAGCAGTCAGCCGGATCTGCCGTCAGGTGGATTCCGAAGGTCCGTGCGCGGCCTCGGACCTCGGGCAGGAAGTCGGCCGTCGGGGTCGGCGGGGTCCCCAGGGCGGGACCGTGCGGGTCTTCCTGGCTGAAGGCGCCCCGGAGTCCGTTCAGGTCCAGGTCCCGGGCCAGGAGGGCATGCTGCCAGGCCCGGGGGACGACGCTGGCCCGGATCGCGCGTTGCGAGCCTGAGACCAGAAGGCGGTTCCCTGCCACCAGGATTTCCCGGCCCGTCTCGGAGGAGACCGTATGGGCCGCGCTGGAGAGGTCCTCTCCACGGCGGACCCGTTCCAGGACCTGGTTGAGCGCGCTCATCGAGTCATACTGGTCTCGGATTCGGTCGACCTGCAGGCCCTGAGTGTGGCGGGCCTGCTGCAACCGGGTCAGGATGGCCGCAGTCACGACGGACAGAACCATCACGCTCAGCAGGAGGATGGCGAGGCTCAGTCCTCGCCTTCGGGTTCGGTTCATGGGCACCTCGGGGCTCACCAGGAAGCTGCTGCAGAGTAGAGGGGCAAGAAGAAGGCGACGCTGACCGTGCCGATCACCAGACCCAGCAGGCCGACCAGGATCGGCTCGAGCAGACGGGTGGTGGTTTCCAGGCCCAGGTCCAGGGCCTCCTGCTCGGACTCGGCCACGCGCCGCAGGAGGACCGGATAGTCCCCGGACTCTTCGGCCGCCCGCGCGAACTGCGAGGCCATCGGGCTGAAGCCGTGTCTCCCCAGGGCCTTGGAGAGGGGGCTGCCTTCCATCACGTCCAGGCGGATGGCTTCGAGGTCGGCCAGCAGGGTCGGTGAAGCGGCAGCCTGGGCGGTGCCCGTCAGGGCGTGCTGCAGGGGCACGCCGGCCTCCAGCAGCGTGGCCAGGGTCTGCAGCGCGGCGATCCTGCCGCCGCGCAGGCGCAAGGGGCCAACCAGCGGCCAGCGGTCCAACCAGGCCTGGAGCCCCTCCCGGCGCAGTCCCAGCCAGGCCAGGCCCGCCAGACCCGCCAGAAGCAGCCAGGCGCGCGGGTCTCCCAATGCGCCGGTCGCCATCAGGACAGCCCGGGTGAAGGCCGGCACCGGCACTTCGGCCTGCTGGAAGGCGCGTGAGAAGGCCGGCACCAGCGAGCGGGCCAGGGCCAGGTTGAGCACCAGGCCCAGTCCCAGCACCCAGGCGGGGTAGGTCAGGGCCTGGCGGATCCGGTGTTGGATGGCTTGGGAGTGATCGAGGGTGGCGGCCAGGCGGTCCAGGGTGCCGGCCATGGTCCCCGAGACCTCGGCGGCGGCCACGGCGGGGACGCACCAGGTGGGAATCAGGGCGGGGCAGGCGCGCATGGCCTGCGAGATTCGCCCTCCCGCCAGCAGGCAGCCCAGCATCTCTCGCAGGATCGGCCGGCTTGAACGGGTGGCCTGTTTCAGCAGGACCTCCAACCCATCGGTCAGGTGGACCCCGCTGCGGTACATGACGGCCAGTTGTCGGAAGAAGCCGGCTGCCTCCCGGGGGTGCCCCGAGGAGGCAGACGGCCGCTGGGGTTGATACTCGTCCAGGCGGAGCAGGACCCAGCGCCGTTCGGTCAAGGCGGCGATGGCCGTCTGACGATTGTCCGCGCGGATCACGCCGGAGCGGCGACGGCCGTCCGCGCGAGCCACGAATCGGAACATCCGACCTCGCAGCGGTCCGTCGACGAGGGCCGCCAGGGAGCTCTTCATGGACAGGCCTCCGTTGAACTGCTTCGCCCTGGACGGCGGTTCGCCGTCCAATGTGAAGTATGGCAGGATGCGGGCCGGGAGACAATCATGCAGAGTCCTGGGGGGGCTGGGCGTCGTGCGGGAGCAGGTTCTTGCGAGCCGCATACAGCAGGACCTGCACGCGGTCCCGCAGCTCGAGCTTGCGCAGCATGTTGTTGACGTGGGTCTTGACGGTGCCCTCCGAGATGAAGAGGCTCTCGGCGATCTCCTTGTTGGTTCGCCCACGGGCGATTTCGCCGAAGATCTCCTGCTCACGGCTGGTCAGGGCTTCAAACTCGGCCGGCACGGAGTTCTCGACCTCAAGCGTGCCTGGCCGTCCGTCCTCGGAAATCGGGGTCGGGGCGGACGGGCGCAGGTCGCGGACCTGGACCAGGGTGGATTCGCCGCTCAGGTGAACCCGGGCCGCCGCGACCGGGACTCCCTCCAGAAGCCAGTGTGGGATGGGAGCACGACCCGCGGCCTCCCAGAAGGAATCTCCCTGCTCATCCACCAGGGGGAGGACTTCCGGGGCGGCTCTTCCTTCCAATTGGCATCCGGTCAGCTCCTGGGCCGCGGCGTTGGCCGACAGGACCAGGCCTTGCCGGTCCACCTGGATCAGGGCGGCCGGTCCGGCGGCCAGCAGCTCTGCCAGCTCGCTTCGAGCCGCCTCCAGGTCCTGGACTCGGGCCTCCAGGCCGTCCAGCATGGCGTTCATGGACTTCCCCAGCAGGGCGAACTCGGGTTGGCGGAAATCGGGAGCCCGGCGGGCGAGGTCTCCGTCCAGGACGCTGCGGGCCAGTTGGTTCAGGTCGGCGATGGGGGCCAGGATGCGTTGGCGGAACATCAGCAACAGTCCCGCCAGGCAGGCCGCACAGGTCAAAGCCAGCAGCCCCGAGACCAGGGCTGCCACCGTCTGCTCGCGGGCTCGGGTGTGCTGGACCTGCAGGAGGGTCAGCAGGGCATCGTTCTGGTAGCGGTCCAGGGCGCGGCGCCTCTCCTGCTCGTCCCCTCGGACCAGCGCCACCTCCAATTCGCGGCGGCCTGGCAGATCGGGGATCTCGGGTCGGTCCAGGGCGTCGCGGGCGCGTTCCCGGACCAGCAGGGCGCGGGTTGCCAGCTCCGCCTGCCGGTCGAGCTCCTCCGACTTCAAGAGGCCCTGGATCAGGAAAGACAGAAGCCCGCCCATCGCCAGGGCGGTCACCACCAGAAGCCAGAACAGCGTGTGGCGGAGAGGGGCCAGGGTTCGCACAGGACCCATGTTCGCGACAACGCGCCCCTTGCCTACCAGATGCTTCATCCTTGCCGTCCCAGGGGCGAAGGGGGAAGGTCGCCCTGGACCGGGAATCGCATTCAGGTGAACGAAGAGCACTCGCCACCCCTGCCCGAGGAGGTGGCCAGACTTCTGGACGAGGCCCGCCGGTCCGGCACCTTGTCGCTCTCCGAGTTGGAGCGGGTCCTGTGTGAGCGCGAAGATCTCGGGCCTGAAGCCATCCAGGGAGTGCTGGAGACCCTGGATGGCGAGGGGGTCGAGGTGGAGGCGGCGCCCCGCAGGCCCGAGGCGGAACGGGTGGATAGCGAGGATCTGGTCGGGGTCTATCTTCGCCAGATGGGCCGGCTCCCGCTTCTGACCCGCCAACAGGAGCAGGATCTGGCCCGCGGCATCCAGGCCGGGATGCGGGCCGCCCTGGAGCTGCGTTCCGCAGAGATCCCCGAAGCACGCCGGCGCGAGCTGGAGGCCATTGTGGCCGCCGGGCGGGAGGCCCGCCGCCTCTTCATCGAGGCCAACCTGCGTCTGGTGGTCAGCCTGGCTCGACACTATGTGCGGCCTGGCCTGGGGCTGCTGGACTTGATCCAGGACGGGAACCTGGGTCTGATGCGGGCCGTCGAGAAGTTCGACCCCGACAGGGGGTTCAAGTTCTCGACCTACGCCACCAACTGGATTCGCCAGGGCATCCAGCGAGGGCTGGCCGAGAGAGGTCGGACGATCCGCCTGCCGGTTCATATGTTGGAGCGCATGAACCGGCTGGTCCGCATCCGGGCGGCCCTGGCCCAGAGGCTGGGTCGCCAGCCCACCGCCGAGGAGCTGGCCCAGGAAGCTGAACCGGTCGAGCCCGCCCGGGTGCGCGAGGAACTGGCCCGCGAGGCCGGAGGGCAGTTGCCCGACGAGGGAACCGTGCACGAGGAGGTGGCCCGCCGCCGGGAGGCCGCCGAGGTGCGCGTCCGGGAGGCTTTGGATGTGCCGACGGAGCCGGTCTCGCTGGCCTCTCCGGTCGGCCCGGAGGGGGATGCGGAACTGGGCGATCTCCTGGAAGATCGGGACCGGGAGACCCCCTTGGAGGAAGCCTCCACGGGGATGCTTCGCACCCACTTGGAAGCTCTGATGGAAGGGCTCAGTGATCGCGAGCGGCTGGTCCTCTCGTTGCGGTTCGGATTGGATGGAGGAAACCGCCGCACCTTGCAGGAAGTCGGACAGGTCCTGGGGGTAACCCGAGAGAGGGCGCGGCAGATCGAATCACGGGCCCTGCAAAGGCTTCGCGAGTCCGCCCAGGCCAGGGGGCTTCGGGACTTCTGGACGGATTAGAGGCTCTTGGGGGGAAGTGGGTCTGGCGACTTACTTTACGGAATGGCAGACAATCCTGTGACGGCGGTACTGAAATGAAATCGGCCCGAATCCTGCTGGCGTGCAGCCTTCTGTTGGGAGCGGGAGGAGTTGCTCGGGCGGATCTGCCTTCCGGAGGCTCCCCAACGCCACCCCTTTCCTCGCCTCCTCCCGTGAGCGCTCCCGCGGTGATTCCCGTCTATACCCTCCAAGGCAGCCTGGACAAGGGCCTCCAACAGAACCCCACGGTCCGGGTTGCCGACGAGAGGGTGGCCTCCGCGGCGGCCCGCTACCGTCAGCAGCAGAGCCAGAAGAACCTGCAGTTCGTCTTCGGCGACAAGACCACCCTGCAAGAGAAGCGGGCCTCCAGCTTCGGCCCTTTGACGGTCCCCACCCTGGACTCGCTGTCCAGTCAGATCACCACCTCCCTGCAACTGCTGCTGACCACCTTCGGCAAGGTCGAGAACCAGATTGCGGCAGCCTTCCTGCAGATCGGGGTGGAATCGGAGAACGCCCGAACCACCCGGAACAACCTGGGCTACCAGGTCAAACAGGCCTTCTTCAACCGCCTCAAGTCGGACGCCTCGGTGGAAGTGGCGACCCAGAACCTGCAGGTCAGCCGTCAGAGCCTGTCAGATTCCCAGAAGCTTTTTGCCCAGGGCATCATGGCGCGCTATGACGTGGTGCAGGCGGACCTCCAGGTCACCGAGGCCACCGAGCAATTGGCTCGGGCCCGCAACTCGGTCCAGGTGTCCACGGCCAACTTCCTGACGGTCCTGAACGAGCCCGCCCGCGAGAACGTCGAGTTGGAGGCTCCTCGGGAAATCGAGGTGGATCCCGCCGTCGACTTCCAGGCCTTGCAGACCCTGGGTCTGAAGCGGCGGCCCGAGATGCTGGCCCTGGAACGCAGTCTGCAGGTGGCCCGAGCCATGTTGGACGCCGCCCGCAGCGAGAGTCAACCCAACCTGAGCCTGTCGGCCGACTACATCGCCTCGCCGGGCTACCACACCACGCCGCAGGACATGTATCAACTGAATCTGGGCGTGAAGTGGGCCTTATGGGATGGAGGCTACCGGAGCGGCAAGATCCAGGAGGCGGAGTCGGACATCCGCAGTTTGGACGCTTCCGGAGCCGAGCTCCGCAACCAGATCAGCCTGCAGATCGAGCGGGCCTGGCTGGACTTCCAGTTGACTGAGGTCACCCTGGCGACGGCCGCCAAGCGTGTCGAGGCGGCCGAAATCTACTACGACATGGCCCGTCAGCGCTTCCTGAACGGTCTGGGGACCTCGTTGGAGGTGCAGGACGCCCTGCGCAGCCTGAACGACGCCCGTCAGAACCAGGTCGTCGCCGTCTATGACCGGGAACTGGCCTTTGCCGCGCTGGAGAACAGCGTGGGGTTCGATTTCCCCCTCCGCCGCCTGGCGGTCAGTCCCGAGAGTCTCCAGGGGCCCGGCGAGTGACCGGCCGATCGGGCGCCACCCCTGATGTCGAGGAGAACAAGATGCGATCCTGGGGTCGATACGGCGATCTGAGCGGGCGCGCCACCAAGGCCGCCGGCGTGATATTGGTGCTTCTAGCCTTGGTCGGATGTGGCGGCAAGGAGGGGACGCCTTCGGGTGGGGCCTCTCCGGCAGGTGGGGCCTCCCCTCCCGCCTCGATGGCCGCACCCCCCAAGGTGGTGGTGGCCGCAGCTCGCCGCGAACCGCTCAACATCTCCTGGGAGTGGCCGGCTCAGACCCAGTTCGGGGACAGCATCGATGTTCGGGCCCGAGTCCAGGGCACCCTGGAGCACTTCGACTTCGAGGAAGGCTATGGGGTCCGGGCCGGGCAGGTCCTCTTCACGCTGGACGAAGCACCTTATCAGGCCGACCTTCAAGCCGCCCTGGCCAAGACTTCCCAGGCCCGGGCCGACCTGACCTATGCCCTGGCCCAGGTCAACGTGCGCAAGGCTCGGGCCGATCTGACCTCGGCCAAGGCGGACCTGGTCTCGGCCCAGGCCAAGCTGCGCCTGGCCCAGCAGGACGTCGACCGCTACAAACCCCTGGCTGCCAACGGGGTCATCCCCACGCAGACCCTGGATGATGCGGTGGCCCAGCGCGACGTGGCCGCCGCCCAGGTGAACGTGGCCCAGGCCCAGGTGGAGGTTCGGGAAGCCAACCTGCGCAACACCGAACTTTCCGATGCCGCCAACATCGAAGTGGCCCGGGCCAACCTGCAGGCCGCCGAGTCCCAGGTCACCCAGGCCCGTCTCAACGTGGGCTACTGCACCATCACCACCCCCATCGACGGGGTGATCGGCAAGCTGAACGTGGACCCCGGGAACCTGGTCGGCCAGATGGGCAACACCACTCCCCTGGTGACGATCTCCAAGATCGACCCGATCTACGTCAACTTCAGCATCAGCGAGGCCGAGTACCTGTGGATGATCCAGCAGCCCGGCTCGGGCCCGAGGGTTGAGTTCGAGCTGGTCCTGGTGGACGGGACGAAGTACCCCCACAAGGGCCGCTTCGGGATGGTGGACCGGGCGCTGGACGCCAAGACCGGCACCATGGGACTGCGGGCCATCTTCCCCAACCCCCGCGCCATCCTTCGAGAGGGTCAGTTCGGCCGGATCCGGCTGACCAACCTCAGCCCCAAGGAGGTCGTGCTGGTGCCCCAGAAGGCCGTGGTGACCGTGCAGTCCATGCAGATGGTCTACCTGGTGGGCGAGGGCAACAAGGTGCTTTCTCGCAACATCGAGACCGCGGGCGAGCAGGGGAACGACTTCATCGTGAAGTCCGGCCTGGAGGGCGGCGAGCGCGTGATCGTCGAGGGGACCCAGAAGGTCAAGCCCGGTGCCGTCTGCGCGCCGGAAGAGGAATCCCAGGCGACGACCACCGGGAGGTAGCCCTTTGGCCAGGTTCTTCATCCACCGTCCGGTCTTCGCGATCGTGATTTCCCTGGTGATCGTGCTGGCCGGCGCGGTCTCCATCCCATCGCTGCCGATCGCGCAGTATCCCCAGATCACCCCCCCTGTCATCCAGGTGACGGCCAGCTACCAGGGCGCCAGTGCCGAGGTGGTCGAGCAGACCGTGGCCGCCCCGATCGAACAACAGGTCAATGGGGCCGAGGGCATGCTGTACATGCGCTCGCTGTGCACCAACTCGGGGACCTACATCCTGCAGGTGACCTTCGACTTGAGCCGGGACCAGGACCTGGCCATGGTCGATGTCCAGAACCGGGTCAACCAGGCCAACCCCCTGCTGCCGGCCGATGTCACCAAAGCGGGTGTCACGGTCAAGAAGCAGTCCACGCAGAACCTGGTCTACATCAGCCTGTACTCTGAGGACGGCAGCAAGGACAGCCTCTTCCTCAGCAACTACGCCACCATCAACCTGATCGACCAGCTCGGGCGCCTCAATGGCGTGGGCCTGGCCAACATCGTGGCCGGCCAGCGGGACTATTCGATGAGGCTGTGGGTGCGACCGGACCTGCTGGCCAAACTGGAGGTCACGGCCGAGGATATCGTCAATGCCATCCAAAGCCAGAACATCCAGGCTGCGGCGGGCTCGATCGGCGACCCTCCCCAGCCGCCGGGCCAGCAGATTCAGTACCCCGTGAAGGTCAAGGGCCGTCTGGACCAGCCGGCCGAGTTCGAGAACATCGTCCTGCGCACCCAGCCGGATGGCTCGGTCCTGCGGGTGAAGGACGTGGCCCGGACGGAGCTGGGCGCCCAGACCTACTCTTCCCAGGGCACCCTGAACGGCAAACCGGCGGTGATCCTCGCCGTCTTCCAGCAGCCGGACGCCAATGCGGTTCTGTTGGCCAAGCAGGTGCGCCAGAAGATGGAGGAGTTGTCGAAGGATTTTCCCGAGGGTGTGAACTACGAGGTCACCTACGACAGCACGATCTTCGTGACCAAGTCGATCGAGGAGGTGGTCCGCACCCTCTTCGAGGCCATCGTCCTGGTCCTGATCGTGGTCTTCATCTTCCTGGGGAACTTCCGGGCCACCCTGATCCCGATCCTGGCCGTTCCGGTCTCGCTGATCGGCACCTTCGCCGGATTCGCGGGCATGGGCTTCTCGATCAACCTGCTGACGATGTTCGGCCTGGTCCTGGCGGTGGGTATCGTGGTAGACGACGCCATCGTCGTCGTGGAGGCGGTCGAGCACCACATCGAGCATGGCATGACCCCCCTGCAGGCCACCGAGAAGGCCATGGAGGAGGTCTCGGGACCGGTGGTGGCCATCGCCCTGGTCCTGTGCTCGGTCTTCGTTCCGGTGGCCTTCATGGGCGGCATCACCGGCGAGATGTATCGTCAGTTCGCCATCACGCTTTCGGTGTCGGTGCTGCTGTCGGCCCTGGTGGCCCTGACCCTGACCCCGGCTCTGTGCGTGATGATCCTGCGCCCGCGTCAGCCCATGGGCGGACCCCTGGGCTGGTTCCTGAAAGGCTTCAACCGGGGTTTCGAGTGGACCACCCGGGGCTACGTCTTCCTGGTCCGCAAGGCCATTCGCTGGGTCGTCGTCACGCTGGCGCTGATGGGGGTGGTCTATTTCGGCGCCTATAGTCTGATGGCCAAGCTTCCGACGGGCTTCATCCCGCCGGAAGACATGGGCAACTTCATGATCAACGTGACCCTCCCCAGCGGCGCCTCCCTCGAGAGGACGACGGACCTGCTACAGAGGGTGGACGCCATCGTCAGCAAGGCCCCGGGTGTCGAGAAGACCTTGGGGCTGATCGGCTACAACCTGGTGCAGGGAACGACCAGCTCGAACTGCGCGGGCGTGGTGGCCGTCCTGAAGGACTGGGACCTGCGGACCGACCCCTCCATGAAGGTCCGGGCGTTGATCCCGGCATTGCAGGCCCAACTGGCCCAGTTCCCCGAGGCCCAGATCCAGGTCTTCGGGCCCCCCGCGATCCCGGGCCTGGGCACAACCGGTGGCGTGACCTTGGAACTGCAGGACCGCACGGGGGGCTCGGTAGACGACCTGGCCCAGGTGACCACCGACTTCGTCGGGTCCGCGATGGAGTCCGGAGTCTTCCGGATGGCCTATTCGTTGTTCAACCCCAACATCCCGATGATCGACGTGCAGGTCGACCGCGACAAGCTGGCCTTGTTGGGGATCCCGGTCAACCAGGCCTTCACGGCCTTGCAGATCAACCTGGGTGGCTACTTCGTCAACCAGTTCAACAAGTTCGGTCGGACCTGGAGGGTGTACCTGCAGGCCGAGTCTCAGTACCGCCGCAAGCCGGAGGACATCGGCAAGATCTACCTGCGCAGTTCCTCCAGCAGCCAGATGGTGCCCCTCTCGACGGTCAGCAAGATCCGCGAGGTGACCGGGCCGGACGTGCTGGTCCGCTACAACCTGTACCGGGCCACGGAGGTCAACGCCGAGGCGGCCGCCGGACGCAGTTCGGGCGAGGCCATCGCCACCCTGGAGTCGCTGGCGGCCAACCTGCCCCAGGGCTATGGCTACGAGTGGACCGGGACGGCCTACCAGGAGAAGCTCTCCTCGGGCCAGACCGCCCAGATCCTGGTGATGGGCCTGATCTTCGTGTTCCTCTTCCTGGCCGCCCAGTACGAGAGCTGGGGGGTGCCCTTCTCGGTGCTGCTGGGCCTGCCTTCGGTGGTGCTGGGGGCAGCCTTGGGGATGGTCCTGATCCGGATGGACGTGAACATCTACGTCCAGATCGGGATGCTGATGCTGGTGGGCCTGGCCTCGAAAAACGCGATCCTGATCGTCGAGTTCGCCAAGTCCAACTACGAGAAGGGCAGCATGGACCTGGTCGAGGCCGCCGTGGACGGGGCGCGGCTGCGCTTCCGTCCCATCCTGATGACCTCGTTCGCCTTCATCATGGGCGTGGTGCCCCTGGCCACGGCCGTGGGCGCCAGCGCGACCTGCCGCCGGGCTCTGGGGACGGCGGTGCTGACCGGAATGAGCACGGCCACCCTGGTGGGCGTCATCCTGATCCCTTGCCTGTATGTCTACGTGCAGTTCCTGCTGAACAAACTGGGCGGGGACCCGCGCAAGAAGTTGCACCAGGCCACCCACGCGCCTGCCGAGGAGGCCCCGTCCGCGCCTGTGCACGAGTCGGCTGGTCCTGTGGCGGAAGCCGGCAAGCCCGCCCCGGTCGGGGAGGCCGCGCCCGAACCCCAGGCGTCTCCTGCGCCGGCGGAGCCTGTTGAGAAGTCGGACGCCCCGCCCCCGTCTGGGAGTCCGATGTCGAAGCCCAAGCCGAAGAGGCCCTGAGCCTTCCGTGGAGAGCCTGGGGAGCGGCGGCCCCGGGTCAGGGGGCCGAGGTCCAGTGCAGCCCCTCCGCCTGAATCGGCTGGGCCCGCTGGAGGGGGGGCGAAAGGGTCTGGTTCCATGGGGTCCGGGCACGGGGTCCATCCCGACCGGGCTCTCTGGGGGTGCAGGTCAGAATCGAGGAGATCGCCATGAGCATGAACATCCCTCCGGTCGGTTCCAGTCTCCCCAAGCCTGGACCCGCGGCCTCGTCCAACGCAGGGCCCCCTCCTCCGCAGGATCGCTTCGAATCCCTGCCGCCGGCTGAGGACGCCGACCGCCTGCGCCGGGCTGCCCGAGGCCTGGTCCACCAGAACAAGTTGGGCAAGGCCGAGACCATCTACTACCCAAACTCCTGGACCCGGGGTGCCAACGGCACTCTCTTCATCGGGTATGGCGAGGCCGGCCAGGGCAAGAAGGGCTATCTGGCCGCGGTTGATCCTCAAGGTCGGATTGCCTGGGAGTTGGCTTTGGGCGAGAACGAGGTCGCCCACGTGGGGTTGATGCCCGACGGCCTGCTCAAGGTCGGAACGCCGGACGGGCACCTGGTCTGCTCGACCGACGGACGCCTGCTTGAGTCTCGAACCGGCGGGCCTGCGGTCCGCTCGCACCACCAGGATTCCTCGGGGATGCACCTGGAGGTCCTTTCCGAGAAGGGCACCCTGCGCGCCCTCGGTGCAGACGGCCGGGAGGTCGCTCTTCCTCCCGTCCTGACGGGCACGCGCGCCCGTTCGGTCCTGCCCAGCCCGGAGGGCGGCCTGATGGTGCTGGCGGGCGGCGCGGCCGCACGCCTGGCGCCGGGCGGAGCCACCTCGGCCATCACGCCCGTTCCCCAGTGGCCCGCTGAGAACCAGACCGTCTACACCCCCGAGCGAGCCTGGGGGCTGGCTGGTGGAGATGTCCTGGTGCAGAGGACCTGCACCACCTCCACCGGCTTCCCGAGCCGCCCGAAGCCGGTCTTCGGAGGCCTGGTGGGCATCGGCAACAACTGGGACCCCGACAAGTCGATGCCGGCCTTCGTCACCCGCACCGACTTTGTGCGCCTGGCTCCGGATGGAACCGAGCACTGGAGGACGGGGCAGTTGTCCACCGACAACTTGATCGTCAACCCCGACGGCAGCATCCTGTTCACCGAGCACGGCAGGAGGGTCCACAAGGTCAGCCCGGAGGGCAGGTCCGAGGGGCTCTTCGAGCTTCCCTACAACGTCCGCCTGTTTCGAGCTGGAGCCCAGCCGGGGACCATCCTGATTCGCTCCAGGGACCGGGTGACCCGACTGGGATTTGATGGCCGGATTCGGGGGGATGTGAGCCTGGACGCCGAGAGGCGCACCTACCAGGTCGAAGGCGACCTTCCGGACGGCCGTTTCCTCCTGAGCCAGGGGCGAATTGCCCTGTGGGCGTGCGACCCCTCTACGGGAACCTGGACCCGCCTGACCGATCTGGAGGTGGACCACAGCACCCGCCCCGAAGACCTCCTCGCTCCAGTCCCAGCCGAAGAAGCCCGGAATGTCGAGGAGGGCGACGGCTGGGTGGAAATCGGGGACGTCCGCCTGCCTCGGCGCTGAAAGAGGGGGGTGTCCTCTTCCTCCGCCAGCCTGGTGCCCCCTGGACAACAAAATCTGCGAGAGGGCCCTCAAGAAGGCGGTCCTGCACCGCAAGAACGGGCTCTACTACCGGACCATGAGCGGTGCCGACGTGGGCGACCTGTTCAGACCCTGATCCACACGTGCGAGCTGAACCACGTGGGCGCCTTCGACTACCTGACCGAGCTGCAGCGCCACGCGGTCGAGCTTCGGGCCGATTCAGCCGGCTGGATGCCATGGAACTACCGGACGGCCCTGGCCAAGGTTGCCCCTAGCTGATCGGGCCCTGCTGGAAGTCCGAGCCCAGGGCCACCGGGACCACTCTCACATTGGCGATGCGCTTCCGGGTGCAGGTTGGCCTCGCCATATACTGGTGCCGGCCAAACGATCCGGGCGGCGTTGTGCAGTGCTGCCGGAAAGACACGGAGCATCTGCAGGACCCTCCAGGCCAAGGGCCGGGCCGTCCCAGGGCGCGGGTGATCCTGCTCCACCAGGGGAAGGACCTGCTCCCTCCAGGACAGGCAGCGGGCCTGCAGTCGGACCTCGAGCGCTCCGACGATCTCCGGCTGCTCGAGCGGCCGCACCCAGCGCTCCACGGTCCTGACGCAGGGCCCGTCCGCTGCGAGCACACGGGTCACCGGTTCCTGTGTTTCCGCGTACTCGACCAGGGCCCGGTCCCGGACCATCGCCAGGTAGCGGCCCCGGCGGACCAGGAAGGACGGCAGGCGGGTCAGTTCGCGCCGACAGTCACGGCACCGGAACCGGAGGATCGGGACCGGTGCAAGCACCCGCCCTGACTCCAACTGCACGTTCTCATTCCAGCGGGTCGGCCAGCGCTGGACCCGACAGGTGGGAGACACACACGACGGGCGCGGCACCCGGCCTTCCAAAACTTCTCGTCGATACTCCTTGACCTCCGGCGGGTCCTCACCTAGCCTCGAGGTGGCTGGTTTTTTGGTGTTGACAACTCAAACTGCCACAGCCAACCGGAGGGAGCAAGGACCTGGTCCTCTGCTCCCTCCCCCTTTTCCCGGGACTCTGCGGGTCAGTTCAGGCGGCCATCGTCATGGAGCAAAAATGGCCAGATCCCGGCCAGGGAGATCGAGCGGTAATAACTGGGGAAACTCGTTCCGGCCACCTTCTTTCGAGGGCAAAACGGCAAAAGTCAAGCTCTCGGCAAAATGGCAAAAGTCGAGATTGACGTACGCATACGGCTGTATCGTGAGGGGGCCTAGCGGATCTCGCCTCAAGAATATTGCAGGTCCCGGCGCATAGGTTCGATTTCTGAGGTAGTACAACGACTCCTCTGAGTCACACTGCTGGCCAGCAAATCGAATAGAATTGAAATTCATTGCAGGTCGAGCCGCTTCGCCGCCATACTCATCATACGCATACGTATCCGTCACCGCCCCCGTCTCGTCCGTCAGGGCCAGCACGCTGCCCAGGGCGTCGAAGACGTAGTAGCGCTCGTGGCCGTCGCCGTCGATGAGGGCGATGAGGCCGTTGGGGCCCAGCACGTAGTTGGCCTTCGGGGCACCGGTGCCGTCAGTCTCGTTGAGGACCTGGGACAGGCCCAGGATCCCGCTCGGCACCCAGTAGTAGTTGGTCTCGGCGCCTGAGGGCTCGCGGCGCCAGGTGCGCAGTTCGTCGCCGTTGTAGCGGTATTCCGCGGAGGTCAGGTCCGGCAGGGTCACCCTGGCCAGGCGGTGGGCGGCGTTCCATTCGTAGCGGGTCGGGTTGGCCTGGGCCGGGGCGTCCTTCTCTGTGAGCTGGCCTACCCGGTCCCAGCGGAAGCGCGTGGAGTTCATCGCCACCAGCTCGTCGGAGGCGTCATACTCGTACAGCTCGTCGTTGTCCACCACGACGCCGTCGCCTGTGGACGTCAGGGTGGGCGGTCTCTTCTTCAGCAGCCGGTTGCCGGCCGGGTCGTACTTGTAATGGGCTCGCAGGGAGCCGTTCTCGTCCACCCGCACCAGGCGGGAGAGGGCGTCGTAGTTGAAGTCCTCGATGAGGGCTGCTTCGGGGGACTTCGTCACCATCCGTCGGGTCCGGTTGCCGGCCCGATCGTAGCGGTACTCGAGGTGATACAGGAGGGTGGCGTCCTTCTCCCAGAGCATCCGGGTCAC
>DIWH01000076.1 GCA_002423485.1 Candidatus Xenobium occultum
AGGACATGGAGGGCCTGTGGCTGCGACCCTGCGGTCGGGACAAGGCACTTCTGCCCCTGCCCATCGAGGTGGCGGAGGAGGCCCAGGCGCAAGCCGAAGAGGAGCGTGCTCGGGCGGAGGCTGCCCATGCGCGAGCCGACCAGGAGCACGAACGGGCCGAAGGCCACAAAGCCCGGGCACAGGCCGCCCTGACCCGGGCAGAGGTTGCCGAGACCATGGCGGGCGCGGCCGAGGAGCGGGCGGAGCGACTCCTGGCCCGGCNNCGAACTGGGCGTCGAGGAGTAGGGGCACGGGAAGGGGTGTCCTGGGTCCCGATTCGCCCCGGCCCGCTTCCAGAGAACGGCACGGGGCCAGACTGGTCGGGTCTTCAGGCCGGGTGGCAGACTCGCCGCGATGCTGGACCCGGAAGTCGGCGAGCGGGGGCCCCTGAGCGTCGGGGACGGGGCTGCCCGCCGCAGAAGAAGGGAAGGACTTCGATCCCGTGTGGTTCCTGGCAATTCTTCTGATCATCCTCCCCCTGGGCTTCTTCAAGGGCTCCTGGTTCCTGGCGCAGTTGACTGTGCTGTCCTGGATCTTTCCCCACGCCTACGGCTGGATGCTCGTCCTTCTCTCGCTGCCGATCATGGCTTTCGCTCGAGGCGAGGACTCCACTCCACCCCTCTGGGTGCGGGTCTACCGGGTCTTCTTTCTGGTTGTGGACAAGTACTTGTTCCTGCTCTGGCCGGCCCTGACCGCCGCCTGCACCCGGGCCCACTCGCATGAAGTCGGGCCCTGGCTGGCCTGGCCCCTGGCGCTGGTCATCGCCCAGACGCCCGTGGGGATCATGATGGCGCGGGAGACCGACCGGGCGGCGGCCACCCGAGGCATCTGGCTTTCGTTCGCAGGTTTTCTCGCATTCGCGCTGTTCCCGGGCCTGGGCCGCGCCATGTATGGTTGGAGCGACCCGTTCTTGTTGTAGTCGCCGGTTCCACCCTCCAGAGCCACTCAGCCCGTCTTCCCCTCCCGTTGTCCGCCGCGCGCGGGCGCTCTCGGAGTTGAGCCGCTTGCCTTCCGGGCTGAGGCCGGATCGTCAGGGGCATGATCGGGCCATGGCAGGTCACGCCAGCAGGCAGGTGAGGGCTCAGTCCGAGGTCGCCCGACCTGCCATGCTGGCAGGCACCGCGCAGTCCCAGGCGAACCTGCCCGCACGTCTCGGCAGGGGCGAGAGGGCGGATTCGAGAAGGGGCGGGGCCGGATGAAGATCGACATCGTGGTGGTCCACGTGCCGCGCTATCGCTGGGGACACGAGGTCGATTTCGTACCCCCGCTGACGGGCATCCACCTGGCCGCCCTGACGCCACCGGGGCATCAGGTCCGGGTGATCCACCAGCAGGTCCAACCGGTCGATCTGGAGACCGACGCGGATCTGGTGGCCTTGAGCTTCTTCAGCGGATTCGCCGGAGAGGCCTTCGCGCTGGCCCGGGCCCTGCGCGCGCGGGGGCGTCGGGTGGTGGCCGGAGGCCCGCACGCGACCTTCTGCCCCGAGCAGACCGCCGGGTGCTTCGACAGCGTGGTGGTGGGCGAGGCGGAGTCCGCCTGGCCCCGCCTGGTCGAGGACGCCGAGGAGGGCCGCCTGCAACCCGTCTACCGGGGAGAGGCCCGCCCCCTGGAGGGTCTTCCTCTCCCGCGTTACGACCTGCTCTCTGAGGCCTTCTTCGTCCCCAGGGTCGTGCAGGCCACCCGGGGCTGCCCCTTTGCCTGCTCTTTCTGCTCGGTGCCGACCCTGAATCCCGGGTACCGGACCCGGCCCGTGGTCGAGGTGATCCGGGACCTGCGCTTCAACGGCTTCCGGCACTGGTGGCAGCGTAAGCTGGTGTGGTTCTGGGACGACAACCTGACCATCCGTCGCCCGTATATCCTCGAACTGCTTCGGGCCATGGTTCCCGAGCGGAAGTGGTGGCTGACCCAGGCCAGCCTGGACGTGGCCACCGATCCCGAGCTTCTGGATTGGATGCGGCGTTCTGGTTGCATCGGCATCTTCTTCGGCCTGGAGTCCTTTGAAACCGAGTCGCTGCAGGACGCCCACAAGCCCCAGAATCGGGCCGAGCAGTATCGGCAGAGGATCGCCGCGCTTCATGATCGCGGGATCTGCGTCATGGCCGGGTTCGTCTCGGGCTTTGACGGGGACACTCCCGAGTCGATCCGCCGGATGGCGCGCCAATTGGAGGAGGTCGGGGTGGACGTGCCCTTCCTGAGCGTCCTGACTCCCTACCCGGGGACCCCGATTCACCAGAAGATGCAGGAAGAGGGGCGCCTGCTTCAGGACCGGGGCCCCGAGAGCTTCAACGGCTACAACGTGACGTTCCAGCCCCGGCAGATGTCTCCGGAGGAACTGCTGGCGGCTCATCGGGCCCTGTGGCGCGAGGCCTTCTCGCTGCGCAACTCCCTGCGGCGGATCTGGAGGGGACTCTTCACCCTCAGGCCGGGGGCCTTCCTCATGTCGGCTTGCATGAACGCCTTCTATTGCCTGAAGAACCTGCGCGGAAACCACCCGCGCGTCTTCGGACCCGTTCCGCCCGACGCCCGGACCGGACACGCGGCGCCAGCGCGAGACCATGCGAAAGGGGTTGGGCACCCGGCCCCCACCTGAGCGATTCCTGGCGGCTGGCGGTCCGGGAGGTCTCTGGGCACCGAATCCGTCATGTTTTGCAGGAAGTTCCCGCGAACCATGCCGGATTCGGACGGCGAGGGCGGGACCCCTATGGGGGGCATGAAGCCCCGGGGGGAGCCTTCCTACCCCGCCCAGCGGGCCAGACGCTGCAGGGTGACGGGGCACCTGGCGTAGCCCTGAGCCTCGGCCGCCGCCAGGATGTCGTGGGCCTGCGTGGCCAGTCGGGCCAGGTCGGGCGTGGGCTCTCGGAGGTCCAGGGCCCGGGCCACGGCCTCGAAGAGCGTCAGGCAGGAGACCAGTTTTCGGGCGTCGATCCCAGAGCCCATCAGCACGGCCAGGGGCGGAGTGTGTTGGCGCACCTGGTCATGGACGACCGACACGATCTCGCCCAGGCGCTGGCGCAGCACCAGATGGCTCAGGTAGGCTTCGGCCTCCTCGACGCCGTCCAGGCCGTAGTGGATGGCCGTGGAGGAGCGCCCCAGTTCGCGCAGTTGAGGCAGGATGTACCAGATCCAGTGGCCGGTCTTGCGGCCCGCCCCCAGCTCGCGCCGCGCCCGCTGGAAGTCGCCGCGGTCCTGGGCCTCCAAGAAGCGTTCCAGGTCGAAGCTCATCTCCTTGGACCTCCGTCAGGTTGGTTTCCGCAGCCTCTGCCAAGCCCCGGGCCAGGAGGAACCGGAGCCCCTGCGGGAGTTCTTGCTGCGCGAATGGCCGAGGGGCGCACATCGTGCAATACGGTCGAGCGATGGTTTCCGCAAGCCAGAAGGTGCTTCGCCCGCATGGCGCTCCAGGCCTTTGACCGGGGGGATTCCTGCGCCGAGTCCGAGGCGCCCTGGAGGGCGGTTCCTGCATGTTTCGCGGGAACTTCCTGCGAAACCAGACGGATCTTGGATCTGGACGCTTCGCACCGGGCCCTGGCGAAGCACCGTCACGGATCGGCAACATCCCCGTCATCCCCCGGCAACCTTCCGTTCATCCTCCGGCAACATCTCAGGCGCACCCTGGA
>DIWH01000040.1 GCA_002423485.1 Candidatus Xenobium occultum
GGGCGGTCATGCATGGGCGAAAGGTTTCCAACAGGACTGTGAGCGCGGGGATGGAATCCAGCATCCTCGGCCTCCTCTGCGGAACAGATGTTCGGTCACTTGAACACCTTTCAACAGAGGTCAGGCCGATTCATGCTTAACAGGCAAAGAGAATTCTCAGGTCACTTCCTCTCGGCAAAATGGCAAAAGTCGAGGTGGGGTATCGTGCACTATTCTTCCCCGGATCTCACACCCGGTCACTCATGGCTTGGGCCGTGTGGGCATATTGGGGGCCTGCCTGCGGACTTGGACCACCTTGGTCCGTGCCCTTATAATGGAGTTGCCATGTCGGGATACTCGCTGCTCAACGACATCATCTTCAAGATCGTCTTCGGCTCCGATTCCAGCGTCCCCGTCCTGCGGGCGTTGCTGAACGCACTTCTGGGCCTGCAGGGCAGCGCTCGAATCGTCGAGCTGGAGATCCTGAACCCGGCCCCCCATTTCGATTCGTCGCTCTCGATGCTGTTCACGAAGTGCCTCCCATGCGGTGTGTTCTGGCGCCCCCGATAACCGGACCCCTTGCGGCTGAGCACGTCGGCACCGGGGACGACGGCTGGAAATGGCATGAACTCTAACCGATATAATGCACGCCGGGAGACCTGCACTCTTCGGGAAGGGAATCGAGGTGATCGTGGATCCACTCGATCAGTCTTGGGAGGGTGAACAGACGGCCCGGAGCCTGGTCGATTTCCAGGAGGTGGGGAGGCTCCTCGAAGTCCTCCGGCAGGTCCAGCGCCCCCTCCCGGTAGTAGTCTGCCAGGCGCACGATCTCGTATTTCCAGTGTCGTCCCTGCCCATCGACGATGACAGCAAGGCCGAACCATCCTCCCGCCAGGGACTCCCAATCGGCCTCCTCCATCTTGAAGTCGGGGAGGCCGTCCAGGTAGATCGAGATCGCGTCGTTGCCCTCGAAGTATTTGAAGCTTGCCCGAACCCGCATCCGCTCGGCCGGGCCCGCCGGACCGCCCCGGATGGCCACCCGGTCCCATCCCGTCCGAGCTCTCACCTCCGGCCGGTACATCTCCTCAGCGGTGGTGGGCGGGGCCTGGAATTCCCCGGCTGTCCGTGCCACGGCCACGTAGGAGAAGGTGTAGGCCCCCTCGGCCAGGCGCTCGGCGTAGACCTTCACCCGGTCATCGAAGAACCGGAAGTGGCTGGCCCAGCGCCATTGGAACCTGCAGGGGGCGGCGTCTGTCAGGATGTCCAAGGTCTGCACAGACTCTCGTCCCTTCAGGTCCTCGATCTCCAGGCCTGCCGGAAGCGGGTCCACCAGGACCAGGTGCGAGCGGCGGGCCGGGCACAGGACGGTCAGGTGGACCCGGATTCGGGCGCCTGCGGCCAGGTGCCAGGTCCCATCCTCGGTCTGTAGCGCATCTTCCGGGCGGTCCGCCCCTTCGTAGCGCCGCTGGAGGGCCAGGCCCTCGTCCAGGGGGAGGGCGCCGTCGGGCGGCTCGTCCCAGCGGAGTTCGGAACGGTAGAAGAGACCGCCTGGGCCGGAACGGGACAGGCAAAGGGCCAACTCTTCGCCCTCCGGGATCGGGAGGGTCCAGGCGCCCCTCCACCCGTGGCCGCTCGAAGAGGTCCGGAGGTGGCGCCGGCCCAGTTTCAGCTTGACCTCGCCCTCCGGCACGGGGTGTTCCAGGCACCGGCTGGCGCAGGCCAGGCCCGCCAGGGCCCAGGCCAGGTCGTGGGTGGGAGAGTCCAGGCCTCCAAGCAGGCCGGAGGCCAGGCGCGGCACCAGGGGTGAGTCCCCGGGCAAGGCTTCCAAAAGCAGGGCGGGGCCGCGGCGAGGCGACCAGACGAAGTCCTCCAGGAGCCCGGGCAACTGGGTGGTGCGCGCCTCCGCGTCCAGCACCTCCAGGCGGTTCAAAGCCTCCTGGAGCATGGGGGCCTCTCCGGAGGCCAGACGCCAGGCGGCCTCCTCCAGGGTCTGGGGTGGACCCTCCAGAGGCGGCAGCGGGGCCTCCTCTCCCAAGAGCCGCAGCACCCTGGCGGCTCCGGCGTGCCAGGCGCGACGGGCGGCCAGGGTCCACGACACGGGCCTGTCGCGGTATTTCGCGCAAGGGAGGGCCACAGACTCTCCCTCCGGGATCGGTGGGTCGACCAGCCCGGCCCGGAGCCCTTCCAGGACGGCGGACCGCAACCGCTCCGGAACCTGGAGGCCCGCGCGGGCCACCTCGACCACGGCGCGACCCACGAAGAGAGCCAGGTAGGGGTCGGGCTGGCTGTAGGGCCACATGGGGAAACCCCGGTCGGCCCGCTCTTGCAGGCGACGCAGATCGGCCTCCAGGCGGCGCTTCATCTGCCGCTTGAGCCGACCCGGGAACCGAGATCGCAAAGGGGAGGCCAGGAGGGCGCAGAGGGCCAGGAGCCTGCTCGCGCTTGGTTCGGTGGCGGGCCAGTGGGCGCCCAACAGGCGGCGCACTGCTCGGACCAGGTCTCCCTCCAGCCGGGCGGAGAGGACGAGGCGCAAGCGCCCCCCAACTGCCGTCTCGGGAAGGGCGAGATCAACCCGTTCCCGCCCGGCGAACCACCCGCTGGAAGCCTGGACCCGGCTCGAGAGGGCCGGCCGACAGGGGATCCTCACCTCGGCCCCGTCGCCTTCGATCTGGACCCGGAGGACCAGGTCTCCAGGAGTTGTGGCCTCGAGGGGCACCCGCACCAGGCCGCGTTCCCCGGGCCCCACCAGGACAGACCGGTTCGGATCCACCAGTCGGCCGCCTTCCACCTGGCACTTCACCAGGACGTCAGCCTCGGAGCCGCCGTGGTTGTGAACCAGGACCGAGGGCTTCGGGCGGTCGCCCACCCGGAGGAACCGGGGCGGACTGGGGCGGACCGTGAGGGGCCGGTGGCTGGTGACTGCAACCTCGCCCGCGCCGCCCCGCGCCCCCAGGCAAGCCACGGCGAAGACGCGCCAGCGGGTCAGGTCGTCGGGGAGCCGGAAGGTCCAGCGGAGTCGCCCATCCCCGTCTGTGACGAGCCCAGGCTCGAAGGCCGCCAGGGGGCGGAAGCAGCGCCGGAGGCTTGCCTGGGCCTGGCGCTGGGCCTCCTTCAGTTCGTCCGAGGGCTTCACCGTGTCATAGAAGATGGTCGGACTCATCGAGGGGACCAGGCGACTGGGCTCGATCCGAAGCAGGTGATCGCGCAGGCTCGGGAAGGCTGGCAGGGAGACCGGACCCGAGCGGTCCCGGTCAGTTCCCCATCGATCGAGGGGAAGCGGCAGGGTCCTGAACCCGGCCACAGGTTCGGGCAGGCCGTGGCCTGCCAGGTCGGTCACGGCCTGGTCCACCGCCACCAGGGCCACCTGAGCTCCCTCGACGGGATGTCCCTGCGCGTCCAGGACCTGGACGTGGACATTGACCTCCGCCCCCGGGTCGACCAGGGCCTGGTCCGCCCGGACCTCCACCTGGAGCCTCTCGGAGCCCGGGTCCACGGCCAGCAGGAAGGTGCCCGTGGCCCGGTCGGGATCGGCCAGGTCAGCCACCAACCGGGGCCCCCGCTCTCCCAACCGGACCAGTTCCACCGAGGCCACCAGTCCGGGGATGTGCTCCTGCGTGATCGGGATCTCCAGGGTGGTCCAGGGGCCCTCCAAGCGGAAGGGGCGACACTCCACCGCACCTCCGCCGATCAGGGTGAGCAGGCCCGAGGCGGGGTGCACCGGGCTGAGAACCAGCAGGCGGGCCACTTCGCCGGGTTGGTAGCGCTCCAGATCGGGTTCAAGGCTCACCGGCGAAGAATCAGGGTGGGGAAGGCCAAGGGCCGGCCCCAACACCCAGAGGGGCACGGAGGTGCGGGCGCAGCGGCCCTGCCCGTCCTCGGCTTCGAGGACCAGTCGGAATTCGCCGGAATCGGGACAGGGGAGACAGAGGGGCTCAGGTCGGGTCGAGGAGCGGAAGTGTCGGGTCGAGACTTCCACTTGCCCTTCGCCCTTGACGCAGAGCAACCGAGCGCGGACGTCGAGGCCGGCCGCGGGCCGCCCCTCCAGGTCTGTGACCACCGTCTCGAACTCCAGGGATTCACCCGACTCCAAGAACCGGCGGCGAAGCCTGACCCCCAGGACCACGGAGGAAGGGTGCAGCACCATCCTCCTGGCACAGGACTGGGGATAGAGGTTCTTGTCCTGCACTCGAGCGGTGGCCTGAACCTCGAGGGCCTGGTCCGGGGCCAGTCCTGGCTCAAAGCGGAAGAGCCAGGAATGGCGCCCCGTCTCGTCGGTCAGGCCGTGGTCCAGCCTGGACAGTTGCTTTTCGGAGGAGGCCACGCCAAAGTTGAAGCCCCTCCATCCTGGAGGCTGGAAGGCCGTGGGCCAGGCCAGCAGGTGCCAGAAGACGGGTGTCTCCCTCAAGGCGCCTCCCGAGTAGTAGCGGGCCTGGCACTCCAGGGGCAACTCCTCTTCCCGAAAGATCGGCACCGCCGACGAGAACTCGACCCGGAACTCGGGGCGCACGAAACAGGCCACCTGGAGGGTGTGGATCCGAGCCTTGGACGACTGCAGGATGTCCCCGGTAACCTTGGCCTCGAAGAAGACGGTGAGTTCCTGGGGTTCCAGACTCTCGGGCAGGGTCCAGCGCAGGTGGAAGCCGCCGTGCTCGTCCAAGGGAAGTCGCCCCCTGGCCAGGGTGGGCCCCGAGCCGATGCGATAGTGCACCTCGCTGGCCAGATCGTGGGGCAGGGCGGCAGGCCCTCCCTCGACCTTGCCCACCCGCAGCCATCCCCGGATCACCGCCTCCTCGCCGGGGCGGTACATCCCCCGGTCATCGAAGAGGGACCACAGGAGCCGTCGAGCTTCTCGGCATCCGCTCCATTCGGAGCGCTTCGTGTAGGCAGACTCCGGGAGGAAGGCCAGGTCCTGCCCCCGCCGGGCCACCACGGCCCGAGGCGGGGTCGAGCGGTCCCTATAGGCCAGGAAGGCCAGGCCATCGGCGTCGGTGCGCGCGGCCCCATCTGGTGGAGACTCGTCCATTCCCGCGAAGGGGGTGGACCAGGTCTCGACGCCCTCCAGGGGCCGACCGTCGGCCAGGGAGGTGATCCAGACAAAAAGGCCGTCTGGCCCCGGGCGCACGGAGATTCCCAGGTCGGTGGGCTGGATCCAGACGGGGTCGGGATAGCGGAAGCCCCTCCGGGGAGTCTCGTCCGACCTGTCCCAGCGGACCTGCACCAGCCGATGCCCCGCCACGGCGCTCGTATCCAGGAGCAGGGGGGTCGGGACATTCCAAGGGGTCTCGGGAGGCTGAACCTGAACCAGGACGGGTGTTCCAGGAGCCACGGAGGGATCCAGACTGCCCGAGGCTGAGACCGGGGCCCAATCCCGCAAGCCGACGGGGCGCACTTCCACCTCCACGGGTGGCGGGTTGATGCCCACCAGGGGCAGGCCCTCCAGGTCTGCAAGGGGGATCCCAAGGCCCCGGTGGTTCCAACCGTCCCGGCCATCGAAAACCACAGGCTCCAGGGTGGGCGTCTGCACGGTGAGCTGGATCTCCCGCCCGAGGGTGACGCCGAGTTGATCCTGCAGGTCGGCAGGCAGGGTCACCCGGTATTCCGGGTTGCGGGGGTCCACGTGGAAGGTCCAGTGCCTGCCGTGGCCCTCCAGAGGCCAGGTCCCGGCGCCAGGTTCAACGAGGATCCTCTCCATCAGGCCGGGCTGCCAGTCCAGATTCCGGTCGAATTCAAGACCCAGCCAGGCCTGGGCAGGGCCCTCCATGTGGCTCACCATCCCGCCGGTACAGGTGGCCTGCACCAGTCGCAGGGGACCGGGGACGGTCAGCTCCTCGAGTTGGGGCTCGCTCCAGCGGCGGGGACCCTCGAGGGAGGGCCCATCCCGGAGGATCAAGGTGACTCGGCGACGGGCAGGCAGGGGGGTGCGTGCCTTCACGGCCAGTCTCTGGTCCTCCGGGTAATCGCAGAACTGGCGCCAGGCCTGCTCGAAGGCCTGCACCTCCTCGTCCAGGGCCGGTACGAGCCGGCGACTCCGGCCGGAAACGCGGAGCTCCATACGGGAGAGCACTTCGGCGGGATCGATCCGCTGGTCGGCGCCGAAGACGAAGAGCCCCGCGGAAGGGCAGAGCCTGCCGTCCGGCCAGAGCCGGTCCAGCCGCACGGGCGCGGTGGAGAAGGCCCAGCGCACCGGGGCCTCCAGCCCATGGCCGGAGAGCGAGACCGCCCCGTCCACCTCGACTTCGAAGTTGCTGGCCCCCGGAAAGCGCGGGAGGGCCTCGAAGAGCAATGTGCGCGGGCCGGCCCAGCGCCAGTGGCCGGGCACCTCGGGCTCGATCCGCGCCGGGGGGCGGGGTGGTGGGGTGCCCAGGGCCACCATGGGCTCGGAGAAGACCATCCACAGGAAGCGTGTGCGCCGCACCTCGCCTTCGGGACCATGATGCAGGACTTGCAGTGGTGTCGCCACGATGCCTCCCGACGGGGAATCTGTGGCCAGCATACTCCGGGGCGCTGACAAGGGTTGTCAGGTGGCGCGTCGGGGAACCCGGGCGCATGGCGCCCCTTCCAGCACCAGGTGATCACCTGGCTTGAGGCGGTCTCGGACGAGGCGAACGATTGAACCCTCACAAGGCCGGCAGGGCGGGCTTGCCCGAGTCCCCCTGCCGGCCCCGCCGGCGCCCGTCAGAGGAACATCAGGTACTCCTGGAACAGTTTGTCGTCGAAGACCTCCACTCGCCGGGATCCCTGCTCCACCAGGACCAGGAGGGCCGCAGCCTGAAGTTCGTGTTCTTCGGCGAAGTGGCCCTTAAGGATCCTGGAGGCCTCTCCGAATCGGCCCCACTCGCGGGCGATCTCCGCCAGAATCAGCCGGTCTCCCGATTCCTTACGGCTGAGCAGCGTGGCCAGCCGGGTCAGGTTCGCCTCCCATGCCGGAAGGCGGTCGGGGGTCGGCTCCTCTGGGGGGGAGGGACCGCTCTGCGTCATTGAGGGTCCACCACAGCCTGGTCCTCTGATGTTGCGAGACCTCGGAGGCTCGTCGCCTTGCGCGGCATCAGGCCTCCCTGCACAACAAGATCACGGTCATTGACCCTGGCACAGCCTGTCAGGAGCTCGGCAAGGGAGCGACGACCACGCCCTACCTCCCGCGCTGAACCAGCGCGCCATCAGCAGGTTCCCCTCTGCAAACCGTAGGTAGCCACCCCCCCCCCCCCNNCTGGCAGCCAGCCCTGGCCTCCCGCCCAGACGCGCCTTCCCCCGCGCGGCCCCAGCGGTCAACCTCGGGTGTCTGGGCTCGATCCTGGCCGTTGGACCCGCCACAGGATGTCACCGGGGGGATCAGGAGGGATATGGTTGGCGGGAGAAGATCATGCCGGTTGCGGAGGGGGGCCACGAGGCGAGGACTGGGGCACGGCCGCCTGCCGTCACGCCCTGTCGTCGCCCCACCCACATGTCTCCAATCCGGAGGAAGGGGGATTCCCGACCTCGGGTCGCTATGAGGCCCTGACCGAACGACCGGGGCCACAGGCCGCGCGTCCAGGTGGACCCTTCGTGTCGTGGCCTTGCCCCTTCGGCAGCCAGGGGCCTGAGCTCGATCCTCATGGAGCCTCCTATCGGAGCGAGGATCATCCCGACAGGGAATAGCGCGCCAGCGCCTCGCGGGGGCCGCCTCCTCCTCGTCCCAGCGGTCCCGGAAGACCTCGACCACCAGGCGGACCCGGCGATCGTCCCTGGCGAAGGCGAAGAAATCGTGGTAGTTTCCCTCCTCGTCGATGTGCACGTGGGTTGAGCCAGACCGGGCGACGGTGTGGCTCAACAAGAGAAGGTCCTCCAGGGGGGCGAAGACGTCGCTGGCCTGGATCTCGCTCTCGACTTCCCCCACCTGCAGGCGAAGGGTGAGCCATCCAGCTCGGGGGTCTTCCAGAAGGAACCGGACCTCGTCCACCTCCAAGTTCTCCATTCCGGGCTCGACCAGGTCGAAAGAGGCGCGCGGCTCCACGCGGCTCGACCGATCGCGACCCGCCCCTCCGGGCTCTGGTCGAGAAGGCGACCCGCCTGCCCCGGGAAGGCCGCGCCCGGCCTCACGCCTCCCCGTCCTCCTCCTCGGCCCCGCCGCGTCCTGGGAGGGCCATGCAGGTCTGGTAGCAGAAGTCGAGCAGGGTCCCCCCGGCAGGGAGCCACCCCTCCTGCACGGGGCCCAGTCGCCAGGAGCCGAGCTCCCGCTCCTTGGGGAAGTCCTCCGGGCCGAGTTCATCCAGGCTCTTGTCCAGGGGCGCGAACAGGCGGTGCGGGGCGAACCTGCGAGCGGTCCCCTCGGGCGTCTCGACGGCGATCCCCGCAGGCCACCACTCGCGCGTCTCCTCGTCCGAGGCTTCCAGGACCCGGTAGCGGACCGGTCGCGGAGAACCCTCTGACCGGGCGGGCTTGTCCCGCTGGGCCTGCCTCCAGGGGTGGTGCTGGAAGTTGGGGTGGTTCCTGATCGCTGCCGCGACGATTTCCGTGATGAGTTGCATGCCAACGAGCTGAAGATCCAACTGGTCCCGGAACTCCCTGTGCCACGGAAGGTTGATCCAGTGTCCGTAGTCACAGTAGTTGGCCGTGCAATGGGATCGGCTGGTGTAGAAGCCTTCGGCCACCTCGAGCGCCCACTCCTTCAACTCCGGCGGGCCCTCCAGGCAGCGGACGGCCCCGCTGACCTCGTCGATGTCCAGCGTTCCCACCCGCTCGGTGGTCTGATAGTCGTGGATCGCGATGAGCACCGACAGCCTCCTTCAGGGCTTCGCGACGTTGGTCAGGGGGCAGCCCAGGTGGCGGAGCCGGGCTCGAATTCTTCGGGCCAACCCCTCCCGCACCCGGAGACGTCGGGGGAGGATGCAGGCGATCGTCCTGGGCAGCCGTTTCCGTTTCCGCTTGGGGCTGGCCACGCGCTTCTCTCCCCACATGTCCAGAAACACGCCGAGGGCGCCCAGGGGGGAGGGCGCCAGCAGGGGGGGAGCCGCCAGGCCGGACCAGGCTCGTCCCAGGAGCACGAGGTCCCGATCCTCCTCACTTGTGCGCTCCCAGGCCGAGCCATCCGGGGAAACCGAGCCCTGGCGACCCGCGCCGTCCAGGGGGCAGAGAATATACGACACCAACTGTTCTCCGTTCGAGCCGATCTCTTGGGGGCCCCACTCGACGAGGGACAGGCCGAGAACCTCCTGCCCTTCGAGCTCCGGGTGGGCCTCGCACAGGTCCCATCCTGTCCTCCCCGCCAGTTCGCCGCTGGTCAGGTCCTCCGCTCGGGCGGGAGGCAACACGAACACGCCCGGGGTCGTCATCCGGGCGCTGTAGCGGACCGTCCAGGCCTCCTCGAGCGGCGAGGACGTCTGGAACTCCACCCGGCCTTCTTGGACGGTGCATCGGATTTCGCTGGGGCTCCCTCCGGGATCCCAGCCCAGGAACTCCATTCCTGCTGGGAGGGGGTCCACGAGGCGTACCGCCCGGCCGGACCAGCCCACCACGGAAACCCGGACCGTGACCGAAGCCTCGAGGGGAAGATCCCAACCGTCCCAGGTGTGGGGAAAGGCCCGTCCGCTGGAGTCCTCATACCGGCGCTCGACCCGGGCTCCCTGTTCGAGGGGCGCTCTCCACCCATCGCCGTGTGAGGTCCTCAAGAGGTCCGCAGTCGGAGCGGAGCCCTCCGGTTCGTCCTTCAGGTCTGGCACGCGCACCCGGGTCCGCTCGACCAGGACCCCATGACAGTGCAGGCTGAGGTCCCCCTCGAAGCCGCCCGCTCCCGCACCGAGGAAGGGGTGCATCAGGATCCAGCCGGCCCCGTCGAGCCTGGCCTGGCATGCGTTGAGACCCGCCTTACCCCGGAGGATGACCTCGACCTGGAGTTCCTCGCCGATCAGGCTGTGGACCGCAATCGGCAGCATGAACAGGTCTCCGGGCCTCAGGAACGGGGGAAGAGAAAGTTCCATCCGGGCAGGCGGGGTGAGCACGGTGCACCTCCAATCCCCTTCACTCTACCGCATTGGGATGCCAGGAGCTGTCAGGGGGGACCTGCGAAGGTGGAGGCCTCAGGTTATCCCTAGGAGTTCGAACGGAAACCCCCTGTTTCGCCAACATGCCCTCGGTGGCCCCGCCCGACCTGGTGGGGCGCGCCGGGGGTTTACGCACCTGATCAGGGCGGATCTGAGCGTCCAAGACGCCCCCAATGCTCGTTGAAGGGGCCTGCTCCCGCCATCTTTGGACAGAATGGCGCCTGCTGGGGCCTATCCGGGTGCCTGGGCGAGCCCACTGCCGCATGCTGCCGCCAAGCGCCCCCGAGCTCGGCTCAGATTGGCCACCGTCGCTGCCAGCAGACCTTGCAGCCTTGTCTTGGCCCGCTCCAAGTAGCGGGCCTGGCGGATGCCAAGTTGAACAAGTCGGGCCAGTCGATGCTCAACGGCCTGGCGAGAGCGCAGGTCCTGCCGATAGGCCTCGGTCTTCTGATAAGCACGAGCGGACTGGATCAGACCCTCTTGCGGATGGAGGATGACGGAGCGGCCGCCGCCGCTCTTGCTGGACAGACAGGCGCTCTTCAAAGCGCACCCTGAGCAGAGGCCAGCGGGAAAGTGAAACCGCTTGACCGGGTCCATTCCGTCGGCGGGAGTGGCTCCTACCTGGGGCGACATGTAGGTGAAGTCACGCGTCGTGTGGCCTGCGGGGCAAGTGAGGGTCTGCGCTTCGAGGTCGATCACGAAGTGCGCCTTGTGGCAGGGCTGGCCGACGGGCGGGGCCGGCACCTTCGCCACGAGGACCCGACGGGCGTCATCAAACTGCTGTCGTGTGGCCCCGTTCCCGTAGGCGCAGTCTCCGGTTTGGGACCACTCTTCGGGGCCCCCTCTGAGGGAGAAAATCCGGAGGGTCCTTCTCGGCATCCTGCTCCTGCCCTTGTTGGTCCTGCTCCTGCCCTGGCTCGCCCTGGTCTGGCTGTGGGACTGGTTGGAGGGGTTGATCTGCGGGCCGGCCGCGAAGAAGGGCGGGACCATCCACGTCGAGGACTGCCACCTGCACGACTACGGACCGACCAGGCTCCCCGAGAGGAAGGCCCGCCAGGTCCGGGGCCGACTGCGGGCCATGGGGTGTCGCGAGCCCCACGTCCAGAAGAGGTAGAGGCTGCCAGGACCGCGGAGAGGCCCCCCCTTTCGAATCTGCCCCTCCGCCGCTCTCCCTGGCCGCTCTTCGTCCGCGTGACTCCGGTCCGCCCACCGCCCAGCGCGGCGGGCCGCATGCAACCGGTCCCACCCGCGATCTGGCCCCACGTCTCGTGGTGACATCCTGTGGCAGCGTCAGGGGTTACGATCCGCTCAGACACCTGGAGGCGCAGCCTCTTGATGGCAATCCGTGGACGGGAGCGCGTGCATCGTGGCCAGGACAGCCTTCATCCAGACCCGGGATCACCAGCCCTACAGCCCCTCGGGCGCCGTGGCCGCACGGGGCTTCGAGCTTCTGGGATGGGAGGTGCGCCTCTTCGAGAGGCCCGAGCTCGACCAGCTCTCCCTGGAACCCGGAGCCCTGGTGGTCGGAGGGGCAGGGACGGTCCGTGTGGCCCTGGAGAAGCTCGGCGTGCCCATCCCCGAGCCTCCGAACCTGCCGCCAGAACTTGAGCCCTTCTGGGGGCGGCGGGTCTGGGCTACGACGCCCGCCGAGCTGCGGACCGCTGGCTCCTTTCCGGTCTTCGTGAAGCCCGGGGCCGCCTATAAGCTCTTCGAAGGTCGGGTCCTGCGCCGTCCGCAGGACCTGGAGGCGCTGCTTGCCCCCCGCGAGGGCTTTCCGCAGGTTGCCGACGACACGCCGTTGGAAGCCCAGGACGCCCTTTCCTTTGCCAGCGAGTGGAGGGTCTTCGTGACGCGTGGTGTGGTCCAGGGCATCAGCCACTACGCGGGGGACCCCCTGCGCTTCCCCGCCGCCAACGTCATCCGCATGGCGGTGGGCGCCTGGCGGGGTGCTCCGGCCGGCTATGCCGTGGACGTCGGGGTGACCGACGATTCGCGGACCATCCTGGTCGAGGTGAACGACGGCTACTCGCTGGGCCACGGCGGCCTGGTTACCGACCTCTATGCCCGCCTGCTGCTGGCTCGATGGGACGAACTGGTGCTGGCTCGATGGGACGAACTGGTGCTGCGGGGGAGGTAGGGATGCAGATCGCGGTCCACGACTACCAGACCACCGAGCGGGTGGGCGCCCTGGACATCGACGAGGTCAGCGGGGCCGTGGCAGGGGGGGCTGCCGGTGCTCTTGGACCCCCTTGGGCTGTGCCCTTATAATAGAGTTGCCATGTCGGGATACTCGCTGCTCAACGACATCATCTTCAAGATCGTCTTCGGCTCTGATTCTAGCGTCCCCGTCCTGCGGGCCCTGCTGAACGCACTGCTGGGCCTGCAGGGGAGCGCTCGCATCGTCGATCTGGAGATCCTGAACCCGGCCCTGGACAAGGAACACCTGCTGGACAAGGGCGTGGTGCTGGATGTCAAGGCCCGGGACGGCCAAGGGCGGTTGTACAACATCGAGGTGCAGGTCGGTCCGCAGCACGCCTACATCGCGCGGGCCGTCTACTACCTGACGCGCCTGTTCATCGGCCAGTTGGAGAAGGGCGAGCCCTACGGCAACCTGGCCCGGACGATCGGGATTTCTCTTTGCGACTTCACGGTCTTCCCGGACCTGGAGGACCTGCACAGCACCTATCGGCTCCATGACCGTCGGCACGACCGCGAGTTGACCGACCTGCTGGAACTGCACTTCATCGAGTTGGTCAAGTTCAGGCGGGACAAGCCCCACGAGTTGCGGACGCCTTTCGAGAAGTGGCTGCACGTCCTGAAGTTCGGCGAGCTGTACGAGGGCGAGCCAGCCCTGTTGCCAGAAGTCTTGAGACAAGAGGAGGGGATCGCCATGGCGCTGGAATCCATGAGGAAGGCCCAGGCCAGCGACGAGGTGCGCGAGCTGATCGAGCTGCGCCTGAAGGCACAGCACGACGAGGCCACCCGGCTGTACTACGCACGCCAGGAAGCGCTTCAGGAGGGGCGTCAGAAGGGCCTCCAGGAGGGACGTCAGGAGGGCCTCCAGGAAGGGCGGAGGGAAATGCAGGTGCAGACCGCTCGCCAGATGCTGGAGGCCGGCCTGGACTGGGCTTCGATCACGCGCTTCACGGGCATCGTCCCAGGGGACATTGAGTCCTGACCCCGCAGCAGCCAGGGGCCTTTCAACAGGTATCGGCAACCCGTCGAAGTACTTCGGACGGGCAACAGGGCCCGGCCGCAGCGACCTCCTGGCAGCCATGGCTCGTTACAGGTCCGTCTGGCTCCCTGCGATCACCACCCTCAAGTCCCGCGGCCTGGTCGAGCAACTGGGCCAGAAGCGGGCGCCGTGTGCCGGGCCAGGAGGTGAGCTGAAGCAGTGGGATCCGAGCGCCAGGGGTCCTCACCGTACGCGACGGGTGGAGGCGGGACTGTCCTCGAGCACTGCTACGGAGCCGTGCTCCTGGCTCACCTTCTGACCGGGGCCCCGGTGCCGATGCTGGGTGACGATGTCACCCCGGTGAAGGTTCAATTCCAGGCCGGTGACGTCAGTCCGGTCGACGACCTCCTCGTCGTGGGTCGGGTTGGTGACGGATCCGAACGGGTCCTGGCAATCGGGGTCCGCCGTGCCCCCACGCTGGTGGCCAGCGACGCACCTTCGGCCAGGCTCCTGTCCTCCTTCCTCCGGGTCATTGGAACGCACTGGCCGGAGATTCAGCAGGGCCGGTGGCGCCTCGGCCTGGCCGTGGCCGCTCCCAATCCCGCTGTCAGTCAGTTGCAGAAACTGTGCGCGACGGCCCGGGCCACGCCCGACGCCGGAGTCTTTCACGATGCGGTGGCCGCGCCCGGAAAGACCAGTCGGAATGTGTGGGATCGGCTGGTGCACGTCCAGGACCTGGTCCGCCTGGCAGATCAGGCGGTCGGCTCTGGCCTTGATCCAGAAGAGCTGACTTGGCGGCTGCTCTCCTCACTGTCTGTGGTTGAGTTGCGCCTTGAAGGCGCCGACCTCTCCGACAGGACCGGCGCGGTCGAGCGCCTTCAGGCCGTGACCAGGGATGGAACGCCCGCTTCGGCGGATGCCCTCTTCAGCAGGCTCATCGAGTTGGCCGGCCGCTACGCGCCTTCGGGTGCCCAGGTCACCGAGTCGTCTCTCCGCCGGGACCTCTCCGGTCTTCCCCTGGCTCGATCGTCCTCGTTCGTCAAAGCCTGGCGCATCCTCGATTTTCTGGCCTCCAGTTTGCGGGATCACACCCGATCCAGCCTGGAGGGCCCCTCCGGCAGCCTGCGCTTGGAGCGAAGGAAGGCTCGTGCGGATCTCGCGGACAGGATGGCGCAGACCGCTGCCACTGGCGGGGCCCTGGTCGTCGACGGCGAGCCGCAGGTCGGCAAGTCGGCGCTCACCCTTCGGGCCTGCGAACTCCTGGAAGCCTCCGAGCGGGCGGTCGTCAGCCTCAGCCTGCGCGATCTGCCCCGAACCATCCTCGAACTCGACGGGTTGCTCGGAGCTGCCCCGGTCGATGTGTTTGCGGGTCTGGCGACGGGTGCCGGACGCCTGCTCCTGGTTGACGGCGCGGAAGCAGCCCTTGAGGGGCGCGACGGGATGTTGAGAGATCTTGCCGCAGCCGCCTTCCGCAGTGGGATGGGGGTGGCTGCCGTCACGCGCCGGGACGCACTGGATGAAGTCCGACGAATCCTGGCGGAGGCCAGGAGGGGAGCTGGTGGGGAGGGTGGCCTGGATAGATACGAGGTTCCGGCTCTGGCGGCATCTGAGGTCCAGGAGATTGCCGCCTGGTTCCCTGCCCTGGCCCGGCTGGCCTCGGAGCCCAGGGCCGGATTCCTGGTGACCCGCCCCGGCCTCGTCGACCTGATCCTGAGGGAGGGGGCCTACGCTGACCTGCCCGAGGGGCCCCTGTCGGAGGCCGATGTCTTCGCCGTTGTCTGGCACGCCTGGGTACGTCGGAGGGAGGTCCATACCCCTGGCGGACCATCTCCCGATGCCCGAGAGCGCGCGCTCCTCAGCATGGCCCGGGGGCTCCTTATGCCCGAAGCGCCCGAAGTCCCTCCGGATGCAGACGCCTTGCCCTCCTTGCGCTCCGACGGACTCCTGCTGCCGAGGGGCGCGCAGAGCGCCTGGGTGTCCGGCGACCGGTTCGGTAGCGACCTGTATCGGGACCTGGCCGTGACGAGGCTCCTGGTCGTCGACGGTTGGTCGGTGCTGGAACGGGCAGGTGCACCGCGCGGGGCCCTGCGCGCGGCCCGGACCGCCTGCCAGGCCCACCTGGCCCTGCCTGGGACCGATTCCGAACTGGCACGTGCCCGGTTGCAGGCAACGTTTGACAACCTGGCCGAACGCCACGGCGAGCGCTGGGCGGAGGTCCCCTGGGAGGCCCTGTTGACGCTGGGAGCGGCCCGGGAAGCCTTGGGCAGAGTCTGGCCAGCCTTGCTGCAGGACGAGCAGGCGGGGTTGCGGGCCCTGTTGCAACTGGCACTCCGGCGTTTCAGCGAGTTGGGCTTCGGCGACCCGGCGGTGCTGGAACCTTTGGTTGAGCTGGCCTGCTTCGGCGATCGGGGCCCGAACCGTCCTGCTCGTCACGTCCAGGGTGACGTGGGTCGACTCGTGCGCGAGGCCCTGTTGTCCTGGATGCGCGGGCTGGTCAGATCGGAGGCAGGCCCACAGCCCCTGCGGCAGCGCGTCCGGGATTGGCTGCTGGCGATGGAGGTCGAGGCTTACGATAAGTTCCTCATTGAAGCTTTGGCTTTGCTCGGCCCCGATCTTGACAAACGGGCCGAGGACTTTCTTCGAAACGTCGCTCTCCACCATAGTGCCTACCTTGCGCCCGCGGTCGAAGAGGACGCTCCCATCCTGGCCTTGTCGGCTCACCAGCCCGACCTGTTGATCGCCCTGGCCGAGGCCTACTACGTGGAGCCCGCGGATAGAGGCGCCTACGGATGGACCAGCGCATTGCTTCACGGTGGCATCCGCAGCCACCATCGGGCGGGTGCCGCCGCGCCCCTGGCGGGCTGGTACTTGGGACCTTTTTACCGACTCCTGAACGTCCGCCCTGTCGAGACGCTCGCGATGATCAACCGCCTGCTCGATCACGCGGCCCACGTTCGGGCTGTGCCCGATGAGGACCCCGAGTTCGGCGAGCAGCCCTCCAGTAGTGTTCCTTGCGGGATCGACCTGCCCTGGCTGTCTCCTCGCCGATTTGTGGGCGACGCACAGGTCTGGTTGTGGTACCGCAGGTCCTCGGTAGGTCCTTACCCGTGCATGAGCGCGCTGCTTGCCGTGGAGCGCTTCGCCGATCACCTCGTGGACAACCTCGACATCCAGATTGCGAAAGTAGCCTGGTTGCTGCTGAAGGATTGTCACAACCTCGCCATGCCCGCCCTGGTCGTGGGGCTCCTGGTGCGCCACCTGGACAAGGCTGGGGCACTTCTGGACCGTTGGCTGGCCCAGCCCGAGATCTGGGACTTGGAGTGCCAACGGGTCAGTGAAGAGGGCCTCCTGCATGTCCAGGGCCCTGACCCGCCCGACCTGGTTGGCCGGGACCGCCGGCGTTACACCTTCCGCGACGTTGCGGCAGAGATGACCATGAAGGCGATCCTGGCCAAGGACGAAGCCCGTCTGGAGACTCTTCGCCAAGTTGCGGACGAGCTTCTCCGGAACGCGCGCAAGGCGACGCTTGACGAGGCGAGCAGCCCCGAGGAGGTGGCGACCATCCAGGGTTGGGCGGCTCTGTTTCGACGCGAGAACTATCGTCTGTATCAGGACGACCATGGCCGGTTGGTCATGGAATACACGCATCCAGAGGACGTCGCCGCCGCCCTGGCCGCCAGCCGCAAGTCGCTTGAGCGCGATGGCGAGGCGAGTCGACTGTTGGTGACCTACGCCTGCACGGAAGACCGGGTTGCGCCCGTGGCGACTCTGCTGGCCGATCTCGCCGTCGCCCGGGACCTGCTCGCGCATCCTGCCGACGAGGCGCCCAACCATCCCGTCGACGCCGCCGCTTCAGTGGCTGCGGCGGGCATCGTGGCGCACGCCCGGGGGGACGCGTCAGTCCCGGGCGAGGACCTGCGCTGGGCAGCCGAGGTGCTTGTCCAGGCGGCCCTTCAGCCTCGCGTCACGCCACGGTGCTTGGAAGCAAGTCGCTATCCGATGGGAGCCGACCGCTCGGCTGCTGCGGCTCTGCCTTCGCTGCTCCTACCTGTCTTCGACGGGATTGGTCTCGACTGGGGACGGGTCGTGGAGGCTTTGCGGCGGTGCGCGACCAGCCTGTTCGACGAGGTTCGGGCAGCCTTTGCCCCTGGCCTTAAGCCGGTCTGGGAAGCCTCGTGCGGTGTCGTCCCTGGGCTCGGACTCTGCCGCCACCGCGTCGCCTGGGAGGTGGTCAACGCGGGTCTGCAAGACTGCCGCCTAGAACCCTGGGGCCCGGGCGGCCAGCGCTGTGTCTCGGCCCCCCTCGACGGGCCCTTCGAGGTGACTCTGCCGGCCGTCTCAACGGAAAGCCTCCTGGTCAACAGGCTGACCCATCCACTCGTTTCGGCCGCCAAAGCGGCGCGAGCGGGGAACTGCATCGCCGAGGAAGCCCGGCGTCTGCTGGAGGTCTTGTTCGAGGCCCACCGACGCGGTTCAGAACACTGGGCCGAGGAGGGCTACGCCGAGCACTTCAACAGGTACCGCTCCCGAGTTGCCCGCGTGCTGGCTGAGACTGCTGCAGCCGGTGATGGGGGCCCTCTCTCGGATTATGTCCGGGCTTTCGCCTCCAACCCCGAGGCTTTGCGTCAACTCCTTCACGACCTGGCAGTCCTGTTCACCTACGACGAGGCCATGCGACCAGACCTTCCCGGGGTCTGGCGATTGGTCATGCAGACAGCCCTGGATGCCTGGGAGGCCGGTGCTGACCTGCCGCCGTCCGGGTCCTGTTTGGACGACGCTCTGGCCGGCTTGGTGCCGAAGCCCACCTACGACCCTGGCGATAGGGATTTCGAGGCGACGCGGACCCGCGCGCGACAGGGCTGGGCCACCCCGGAGCAGATCGGGGACCTGGTAGCCCGCTGGATCCCCCTGGCGCGACGCAGTCCCGACGCTCTGGATTCCTTCGTGGGCTTTGCTGAGTGCGCCAGCCCGGCCTGGCAGGTCACGACGGGCCTGGAGTGGACGGAGGCCCTGATCGACGGCGCCTTCAGTGAGGTCGCGCGTCGATGTTGGCTACTTGCCGAATGGCTCGAGAGACTCCGCGGCTCGGGCCGCCTCGACGCGGAGGGCACCAAGCGGTGGCATCGAATCGTCGATGGGTTGGCCGCCAGCGGAGACCGCGGGGCGGTTCGGTTGCAGAAGACGATGGAGTAGGGGATTTGCCCCGGTGAAGGACCTGCTGTACGTGGTCCAGGCCTCCCTGTCGGTCTGGCGGGCCGGCCCGGGGAGAAGTCCGACCTGTTGGAGCATAGTTGGTGATGCCGATTCCAGTGTTCACTGGCGATGGCCTCCTCCCACCTGGGGTCCACGACGCCACCCTGGGCGAGTTGAAGGAGCGGTTCGGTCGCGTTCAACGTTCCGAGATCCGCGTTCGGCTCATGGAGCATCTTGAAGGCTACGTGGAGGAGGTCCGGAAGGCCGGTGTCGGCCTTGAACTCTTGGTGGACGGCAGTTTTGTCACCTCCAAGGACGAGCCGGGCGACGTGGATTGCGTCCTGATCCTGGACCCGAACGTGAAGATCCAAAGCGTCCTCAGTCCTGCGAAGTACAACGTCATCTCAAAGAGGATGGTCCGCAGGCGTCACGGAATCGATCTCTTTGCGGTTCCTGCGGATTCGGCATCCGTCAAGACCTGGACCGGCTTCTTCGGTCAGGTAAGGGGGCTCCCCGGCCAGACGAAGGGACTCGTGAGGATTCTGCTATGACGAGCCTGGACAACGTGACGCAGACCCTTGAGCAGATCGGACGGGTCCACAGCAGCCTTCTTCAACTTCGGGACGAGGTTGGCGCCTCCAACCCCAACTTGTTCCGGGTTCTCTGCGAAGGCCCCCTCGACATGCTGGCGGACCTTCATCGCGATCTTGAGCGGGAACTGGAACTTGGCGAGACGGAAGAGGTCGCCGCCGATCTCTGGATTCGCCTGGAAGGGCCAACCATTCGGGACCACGCTGCCCCCGCAAGCATCCTGGTCGCGATCCTGGACGCCTTCCGAACTGGGGTGACGGCGGTCGGAGAACTGCTCGCCTGTGGGCGTCTGTCCAGTCGGCCGACTGCTTCGATCAAACGGGCGACGGATCTTCGCGTGGTCGGCCTGGCCCCGGGAAGCCTGCAGATCGCGCTGGCGGCGCCGGATGTACCGCATCAGTTGCAGTTGGGGGTCCTGGACGGGCATCCCGAGGACCAAGGTGACCTGGCAGAGAGGGCCGTCCGCACACTTCTGCAGGTGGCCGATTGGGCCGCCGGAACGTCCGACCATTCCGATTTGGAGCGGTTGAGCCCGGATCCGGATGCGCGCAGGGTTTGCCTGAGCGCCTTGCAGCGCATCCTGCCCCGGCCTCGAGGTGACCTGTCCCTGGTCGAGTTTCGGGGGGCACTGGTGCCGACCGAGGCGGGCAGGACCATCCGTCTCCGGAAGGATACCAACCAGAGGGTCACCGAGGCGCTTGATCGGGCGATTCACGAGAGGATGGTCACCCACGAAGGCGTCTTGCGTGGGATTGACCTGGACCAGACCTCGATTCGAATCCGTTCTGTCGACGAAGTGGGTGAGGTGTCGGGTTCGTTCCCGCCGGAACTGCTGGAAACCGCAGTCCATGCCCTGGACCGCCCGGTTCGAGTGACAGGCATCGTGCGCGCCGGCGAAGGGCGCCGCGGCCTGCCACGCCTGGAGATCACCCGCCTGGAGATCCTCGAGGAAGCCGACGCCGACTGACCGCCTGTTCTTGCGCCTTGGCCCGGATTGGAGTCGAACGACATGTCCCAGGACGCCCAACTGTCCGATCCCGTGGAGTGTGGACACTGCGGGAACTGTACCCTCATGCGGATTGTCCGGGACTTCGATTGTACCGTCGAACATTCCACTGGTGACTGGGATCCCTGTCCGATGTACTGGATCGAAGGCCACGTCTACGAGGTCCTCCAGTGTCCGGTGTGCAGCCAGGTCTCGTTCCGCCGCTACTACTGGCACGACGGGATGATGGAGCCGCCGGACATCAACTACGAACCGCTCCATCCGCCGGTTCCCTCGGCGCCCCTGGGCCTTCCGGTCGCGATACGGCGGGCCTGGGAGGAAGCGGCCAAGGTCCGCCGCGTCAGTCCGAATGCCTACGCCGTCCACCTGGGACGCATGCTGGAGTTGGTCTGCCGCGACCGCCAGGCGGAGGGGAAGGACCTGGACCATCTCATGAAGGACCTGGCAAAGCGTGAGAACCTCCCACCACAGATACTGGAAATCGTGAAGGGTCTGCGCCTCTTCCGAAATGTTGGGGCCCACGGAAAGCCCACGGAAGAAATCTCCGCAGCCGAGACTTCGGTCTTGCACGATCTGGCCAGGGCGGTCCTGGAGTTCGTCTACACCGGTCCCTACCTCGCCGCCAAGGCGGACGAGACCTACCGGAAGATGTTGGCGACTTCTCGGGGCCAGCCCAAGGGCGGCCCGGCCTCCCTTGAGTGACGCACGCGCGATAGGGAGGGCCTCGGTGACCTTGGCGACGATGGCTTATGATTGGCGACGCTACTGGCTTCCTCAGGGGCAACCCTACCCCGGGGATGACCACGGCTTTCCGATCGAGCCGGAAGGCCACCCGCTCTTGTTGGGGACGACCGGCCTGAAGACCCTGGAGGACCTGGACGGCGATTTCCCATGCCTGGCCCTGCTGGGCGAGGCCGGACTGGGGAAGAGCCGGGCCATGAGCGACCTTGACCGGGGATGCCAAGGCGCCAGGTTGTCGACCAACCTGGGCGAGGTGCTGGAGCAGGGCTATCTCTACCAGAGGCTGGTCAATGCACCCGTGTTCCAGGCATGGCTCCGCGGCTCGCACGAGTTGACGTTGTTCCTGGATGCCTTTGACGAGTGTCAGCTCAGAGTCGGGCCCCTCGCCCGCAACCTTCAGGACTGGCTGGGCGAGGTCCCCCGGGACCGACTTCGGCTTCGGATCGCCTGCCGGACCCACGCCTGGCCGAAGAGCCTGGACCGGACTTTTGAGGGGTGGTGGCGGTCACGGTACGGCGTCTTCGAGTTGGTTCCGCTCCATCCCGGGCACGTGAAGGTGGCTGCGGCCGCACGTGGGGTTTCGGCCGAGGGGTTTCTACAGGGCGTCCGGGCACACGGGCTGGGCCCCCTGGCTTCCCGGCCTTTGACGCTGGAATTCCTGTTGGGGGAGTATGCCCGAGGCGGTGAGCTGCCGACCGGGGTCGAGCAGGTGTACGCCAAAGGGCTGGAAGTGCTGGCCGGCTGGGATCGGGTGTCCCGGCACGAGTCCCGCACGGACGGAGAACTGAGCGCCCATGCCAGGCTGGCCCTGGCCCGGCGACTGGCGGCCGTGTCCATCTTCTGCGGGCGCCCTCTGCTGGACAAGAGCCCGCAAGCGTCCGATGAGGCGGGCACGCTGTTCGTGTTCGACCGCAAGGTGTCGGCCGGCTCGGAACCGGACGACGGCACGGAGGTCGAGGTCTCCGACCGCCGTCTCGAGGAGGTCCTGGGCACCGGGCTCTTCACGGGCGGCGCGGGCGGGAGGATGGCTTGGAGCCACCGGACCTTCGCCGAGTTCCTGGCGGCTGGATACCTCGAGGCGCACCCCTTCTCGGATGAGCAGGTCCTGGATCTCCTCTTCTACCGGGATGAACAAACGAGCGGACCGGGCACGATCCCCGAGGCTTTCTGGGATACCGCCAGGTGGGCCGCCCTTCGTCGTCCCGCCCTGGCCGAGCGGATCCTGGACACCACACCCGAAGTCCTGGTGGGCAGCACGCTGGCGGGTCATCCCGACGATGTGCGCTCGCGAGTGGTCGAGGGTCTCCTGGCGGGCGTCTCGGCCAAGAGGATCGAGCCTTGGGATCGGGGCCTCCGCAGGGACTATCGCTGGCTCGCCCACGCCGACCTCGTACCCCAACTGCGTCCGTGGATCACGGACGGATCGCGGGCACCTGCGGCGCGGCAAGTGGCCGTCCAGATCGCCCAGGCCTGCAGCCTCTCAGCGCTGGCATCGGCCATGTCCGCGGTGGCCCTGGACGCTTCCGAACCTGACGTCCTTCGCCGGGCGGCGGCCTGGGCGGTTGCCAACCTGGCCGACCGTTCGGCTCGGCAGGCCCTTCGGCCCCTGATCGACGGCGACCCGGCCATCGTCGACGACGAGTTGAAGGGGGCAGCCCTGGAGGCACTCTGGCCCGGCCTCTTGACGACCCGAGAGCTGTTCGCTGCGATCGGTCCGCCCGGATCCGAATTGATCGGTCTATACTGGTCCTTCCTCTCCAGGTTGCCCGAGCGGCTGAACCCGGAAGATCTTCCGGAAGCGCTGCACTGGGTCGAAAGTCTCAGACCCGAGCACGAGTTGCCATACGTGCTCCGGCACCTGTCCGGGCAGATCCTTCTCCGCGCCTGGGACGCCCTTCAAGAGCCTACGGTGCTCACCGCCTTCGTCGACTTGGCCCTGCATCGAATCTCACAAGATGACGCGGTCTTCGACAGGGATGGTCACCCCGGGCGGGACTCCGTCGGGATGCTCGAGCGGAGCCGGCTGCTGTTGTCGGCCCTGGTGCCCCGACTCGCACAGACCAATCCCCGTGGGAAGTGTTGGCTACACGACTTGGCTTCCTCGGATCTCTTCGACTGGCTGACCGATCGGGCACTGAGCGCCGGGAATTCGGAAGAGGGGAGGTTGTGGCAGTACCTGGCCTCGATGGCGGCCCGCTCAGCCCCCGCCCCTCGGGTGGGGGACCTCGACAGGGTCATCGAATTGCGGGAGCTCCTGCCCGTCCTCTACGATCGCATGAGGGGCTGGATCGACCTGGTCGACCTCGATTCGGAGGAGGCGACCCGGCAACGCGCGGTTCACGACCGGATTTCCCGGCGGGATGCTCGCGAGAAGGAGGCCGCAGACAGGCTCGAGGCCCAGGCCGGGTCTCTGCTGGACGCCTTCGAGAAGGGCGATCCGACGAAGTGGTGGGTCCTCAACCAGGTGCTCGCCCGGGACGACTTCGGCAGCGTTCGACACGAGTCCCAGATCGACCTCACGGAGCTGGACTCCTGGCGCTTGCTCTCTGCACCGATCCGCGAGCGCATGCTCGGCGCGGCCGAGCGCTATCTGGACCTGGCAGAGCCGTCGACACAGACCTGGCTGGGCAAGGACATCCTGCACCGGCCTGACTGGCCAGGGGCCAAGGCCCTGGTCCTGCTCCAGCGCTTGCGCCCGGAGGTCGTCGTGGGTCTGCCTCAGGGGGTGTGGGAGCGGTGGACTCCGGTTCTGCTGGCCTTTCCCGGACAGGCCGGCGGCCAAGGGGACCGGGCCGTGGAGGAACTGGCAGCTCTCGCCTGGGCCAGATCTCCCCGCGTGTTTCGCGAGACGCTCCTGGCCCTGGTCGATGTCCAGAAAGGCAGCCGCGAGGGCTACCTCCACGTTCTCCACAGGCTGACATCGGTCATCGAGGGGCACCCTGACCTTCAGAACCTCCTGGTCGACAAGGCGTGGGACGATGCCGAACTCGGACCCCAGAGCTTCTGCGACCTCCTGGAAACCCCGATGAAGTGCGGGCATCATGCTGGTGTCAACCTGGCTCGAGCCGTCGCCCGTGGCGAGGGCGGCCGCCCCGCTCCGGTCCAGGTCACGGCGGGTGCGCTCCTGATGCACCATTGCCCTGGTCTCGCCTGGGACGTCATCTGGCCGCTGCTTTCAGGAGACGCAGAACGGGCCCGCGCGCATTTGGCCTGCTATGGAAGGTATTCAGATCCCCAGAGCGACGGGTTCCCGCTTCTCCAAGCCTTGGAGGAGGAGGCTCTCGCGGATCTCTTCGAACTGCTGTGCCGGTTATACCCACCCTCCGAGTACAGCCAGCTCGTCTCGGGCTTCGTCCAGCCCGAACATCGCCTCGCTCGCCTTCGCGACCAGATCCCCGGGCAACTGGCCCGGCGCGGGACGGCTGCGGCGGTGAGCGCCCTCTCGCGGCTTTCCGAGGCTCTCCCGGAGCAGGAGTTGCTGGGCTGGTTGGTGTCAGAGGCGGAGAGCGCCAGGGTGACGAGTACCTTTGCCCCCCTGAGCCCGGGGGCGCTGCTGGAGATGGCCCGGTCTGCTTCCATGCGGGTCGTCCGGAACGGGGGCGACCTCCTCGAACTCGTGCTTCGCGCGCTCCAGGAATACCAGGCCGACCTGCGACGGCAACACTACCTGCGCGAAAGCCTTTGGGATGCGGGCAAACCGAAGCCCGAGTCCCAGCTGCGCGATCTGTTGTATGAACGCCTGAGGTTTCGACTTGACGGCGTCGGCGCGGTTGCCGACAGGGAAGTCCTGGTTGGTCGCGCCGGACAGATGGACGTGCAGGTGACGGCGCTTCGCCTCGGTGACCTGCCGACCGGTCCATCCCTGCAGGCCCGAGTCATCATCGAAGTCAAGGGTGACTGGAACCAGGACGTCAAGACAGCCATGAAGGACCAATTGCTGGACCGCTACCTGGCGGACGCCGACTGCGATCACGGCGTCTACCTGGTCGGGTGGTTCGGCGAGTATGACCGGGGCGGGGATGCGCGCCGGCGGCCTGCGGGGAAGAATCTGGAGGACGCCAAGTCCTTCTTTGAAGAGCAGGCCGCCGACCTTTCCGGGGCCAAGCAACTCCGCGCGGTCGTCCTGGACGTGTCGCGGGAGGCGAAGGGGAGTTGACCCGGGGACGGGATTGCGTCACGGGTGCGCCCGGCCGTGATGGAATCCGCGGGACGCAGGTTCAGGTTCTGCGGTGAGGAGTCCTTCACGGCAAGCCCTCTGCAGCGCGGCGGCCTGGACGGCGGCGGCGCGTCCCCCAGATGCCCAAAAAGCGGCAGAGGAAAGACCTCGCCTGGGACGTTCCTGGTGGAGTCGACCTGGAGCGACGGATGCGGGCTGGCATCTCGTACAGGTAGTTGAAGAGTTCGCGTGTCAATTTGGCCAACTCTTCCGCCTCGGTGATCTCGACTGGTCCGAGTAAGTCGAAATGGGCGCCTGCGTTTCCCGCGAGGCGCACCTCTCGGGACCATTCCGCGAGACGCGGATGTAGATCTCCGTCCTGGACCATCGCATTCAGTGGTGCTGCCAGATTCTTCTCCTCCGCGCCGCGCCGCCCAGGTCGCCCCCGCGGGGCTGGGGAAGCTTCGCCTCCCGCAGACTCTTGGCGATGGGGGCCCTGCTGTACGTCCATGTCCAGGTTCGTTCCTCTGGTGGTTGGCCGGGGGGGGGGCCTGTTGAAGATCTGTCAGCCTCTTCGAGGGGTACGGGATACCTGGATCCGGTACAGGTGGCGTCCGCACGCGGCAGCCAGAAGTGGAGGAACACTCTGCACGCTGATGCGCGGGTCCTGGCGCAGGAGGAAGAGCTGTCCTTCCTCGAAAGCCTCGACCGAGTCCAAGGAAGGGAAGGCGACTGGTGACGGTCACGATCGCGCAGGATTTCTTTCAGGCCACCATGCAGTTGTCCGCGGACGAGCAGCACCGCGTGTTGGACTTCCTGGGCCGCTTCACGCAGGCAGGGCCGGCTTCTGCCGGACGCAGCACCGAGCGGGTGAAGGGGGCCCGTAGCCAGGACGTCTGGTCGACGCGCGTCTCGGACGATCTGCGGGCGATTCTGGTCAAGGAGGACTCGATCTGGCACCTGGTTCATGTCGATCGGCACGATGCTGCTTACCGATGGGCGGCCCGTACGCGCGTTGAGCGGCACCAGGCGACGGGAGCCCTTCAGATTCTGCAGAGCACGGTCAAGGAGGAGATCGTCGTCCAGAAGAAGGTCCAGCTCCAGGAACCGGGCCTGCTCGATCACCACACGGACGACTATCTGATCAGTCTCGGCTTGCCGCCGGACTGGTTGTCGGCCCTTCGAATGGTCACTCACGAGGACCAACTCCTGGAAATGATCTCCGGCCTCCCCGAGGATGTGGGCGAGCGTCTCTTCCTGGTCGCAGCGGGTCAAATCGTCGCGCCTCCCGCTCCGGCGCCCGCCGGTGGGACGTCCCTTGATAGCCCGGACACCCGACGCCGCTTCTACGTGGTGGAGAATGAGGAGGACCTCCGAGCGGCCCTGGCGGCCCCTCTTGCCCGCTGGATCGCCTTCCTCCACCCGACGCAGCGGAACGTGGCCGAGGGCCGCTTTTCTGGACCCGTGAAGGTGACCGGTTCCGCGGGGACCGGCAAGACGGTTGCAGCCATGCACCGGGCTCGGCACCTCTCGCGGCAGGGCCGCAAGATCCTCTTGACGACCTTCGTCAACACGCTGGCGGAGAACCTGAAGCGGAACCTGCAACTGTTCTGCACCAGCGAGGAGATGGAACGGATCACCGTCAGCACGGTGCACTCCGAAGCCCTCAGGCTCGTGCAGCAGGTGGACCGGAAGACGCGGGCCGCCACGAGGGACTACGTGAAGGAGCGGATCGAGGCGAATGCTGGCCTGGCCGCCGGTGCCTTTGATGTGGCGTTCCTCCTCGCGGAGTGGGAAGGCGTTATCGGCCTCCACGGCATCACCTCGTGGGAGGAGTATCTCAGGGTGCGGCGGACGGGACGCGGTCGACCTCTCTCGGCAAAGGAACGCAAGTCGGTCTGGAGCGTGATGGAGCGTGTCCACGCGGAACTCGCACGAGACCACCGCTTGGACTTCCAGAGTCTGTGCAGACAGGCCCGGACGCTGCTGGAGGAGGGGAGGGTCAGGTCTCCCTACGATTCCGTCGTGGTGGACGAAGTTCAAGACCTCTCGGTCCAGGAGATTCGCATGCTTGCCGCTCTGGCGGGCGAAGGGCCCGATCGGCTCCTGGTGGCGGGGGACGCGGGCCAGCGCATCCATCCAGGCGGCTTCAGTTTGAAGGCCCTGGGCGTCAACACCGTCGGGCGCTCCTTCGTCCTGCGGCTGAACTACCGGACCACAGAGCAGATTCGCCGGTTCGCTGACCAGCTTCTGGGCGAGGTGGACGACGAACTCGAGGAGGGCACCGATGCCCGATCGGGAACGCGATCCCTGCTCAAAGGTCCGGCTCCACACCTGCAGGGTTTCTCTACAATCGAGGCCCAGGTTCGATGGGTTACGGAACGGGTGGCGCAGGAACTCCAGGGCGGGCTGTCTCCCGAGGATATCGCCATCTTCGCACGCCAGGTGAAGACCCTGGAGGGCTTCCGGGACGCTCTGGACGTTCGCAGCATTCCGACGACCAGTCTTCAGCTCAATCGGGAGGCTTCCGGCATCCGACTCGGCAGCATGCATCGTGCCAAAGGCCTGGAATTCAAGTCCGTCTTCGCGGTGGAGGTCTCCGAAGCCGAGCTGCCGTCGCCGGCCGTGCTCGACGCCTGCGGCGACCCCGCTGACCGGGAACAGACGCTTGCCAACGAGAAACGTCTCCTCTACGTCGCCCTGACCCGGGCCCGAGACGAGGTCTTCGTCACCTGGACGGGGGCTCCAAGCCTCTTCCTCTCCGAGGCAGGCCTCCTACCATCAGGTGACGCCGCCGGGAAGTAGTCTGTCTCGGAGAACGTCCAATGAAACTGCACGGGCTTCGAGGTGAAAGCCCTGGTTCGGGCGCGGGGGCGAGCGTGGTCGGTGACACGCTGGAGACTCTGCTTCGGACATTGCCAGGCCTTGTGGCGCAGCGCCTCGAGAGCCCAAGGCGGGAAAGGGCACGAGTGGATTTCAGGTGAGAGTCGCCCGTGAGATGCAGAGCTCGAGGTCAAGGGTCTGCTGAGTCGCGAGCAAGTTCATGCGGACAGGTTGAGGTGCAGGTGAGCGAGACAGGGCTAACGGACGGGGCAACCGACAAGTACGCTGAGTATGACGGCCTGAAACTGGGGATCGACCTGGTCAATGCCGTGAGCAATGAACTCACGCAATACGGATCCGAGACCCTGTTTCGAGAACTGGTCCAGAATGCGGATGACGCTGGGGCAACCAGGATGTGGATCCACCTGGATGGTCCCAGCGGCCAACTTCCGGCGGCAATCCTGGTCAGCAACGACAGTTTCTTCTCGGCAGACGAACGTCACAACGACGTCCGTAGGTTCATGATGCTGCATTCCAAAGGCAAGGCCCGAGAGCGTGAGTCGATTGGTCGCTTTGGCATCGGTCGGGTGGCCTGCTACCACGTTACGGACTGCCCCATCGTGCTGTCACATTTGAATGATGAAAAATGGATTCTGCTCGCGCTGCAATTGGAGGGGGACCCCGTCACCAGGACTCTGCAGTCCAGGAAGAACGCGCAGCCCAGAATCCCCTCGGCGATCCTGGACGAAATCGACCCGGGAGTCTGGAAGACGACCTATTACCTAAAGACCCGACTCGAAGCGACATCGCTCTCCAATGAGCTGGAAGTCTTGCCTGTGACCCAGGGGGATTGGGAGCGTCTCCATACTCATCTGAATGCAACCAGCCTCATCGGGCAACTGCTCTTCATCAGGAACGTTAGGCAGATCGAGGTCACCGACCGGGACGGTCCTGTCTTGAGCGTAAGCGCCAGTAGACTTCCGTGTTCAGACGTGACCTCCAGTGCAGTCGAGGAAGCCGCCATCCTGACCTTCGAAGTGGTCGGGGCGAGATCGGAGGTTCTCCGGTTCCTCGTGGTGTCTGCCGGCTCGGAGTTCGACTGCGAGGCGGGCACGCAGACCCAGGTCCACAAGCGCGGCTCGGTCAGCATGGCTTTCCAATTGGAGGACAAGCGTCCCAAGGCCCTGCCGGGGAGACTGTTCTGCTTTCTCCCAACCGCCATCGAGACCGGCTTGCCGTTCCACCTTCATGCTCCGTTCCAGGTCAGGATGGATCGGGAAGGCTTTGTTCCAGACACGGAAGCGCGGCAGTGGAACCAGAGTCTCCTCAGGCGGCTCGGTCTTCTGTTCCAGGACACCGTCCCCATCATCCGTGAACTTGCACAGCAATCCGGGGATCCACTCAGCTTCTATGAGGTCTACCCGACTGGCGCGAACCTGGTCCACGCCAATAACCTTGAGGACTTCCTGGGACCCTGCTGGGACAAGGACGTACTGTCGGCAACGGAAGTGGTCCTTGACTCCCAGGGGTGCTTCCAATTGGGCACCGCTGTCCATCTTGTCAGACCAGATCTCCAGGACCTCTTCTGTGATTCCTCGGTGAGGATGGCGCACCGTGGGCTACATTCGGGCCAAGCAGGAAAATGGCTTAGCCTCTATGAGTCCACGGTCGGGCCCCTCCGGCCCTTCGGTATCGAGGAGGCCGTCCGTTGGCTGGATCAGCGCATCGACGCTGGAGACCAACTCGCGGACATCCAGAGTTCCCAAGACCCAGAGACTGCGGGTTCCGTCCTCAAGTCCAGAGAGCGTTGGCTGCAACTCCTGCAGAGGATTTCAGGTGCCAACAAGTTGTCTTGCCTTGCAGATATGAAGCTCGGCCTGGCCGTGGACGGCTGCTTCTATCCTTTCGATGGTGACCTGTTCACCGCATCGCCGCAGCTTCGGAATTGGGTTGCCGGGTTCGAGAAACACCTTCCCAAGTTGTCCGACAGCGCTTCCCTGCCGGCCTATCTAGTCCACGGGGAAGCCCAGAAGTGTATTCCTGCGATCACGACAATATGTCCACCCATCCCCAGGGCGCGGTACATGGAGTTGCTCGGCGAGTATTTGGGGCCACACAACAGGGATCGTGTGGCGCAGGCCTTCGAGGCTGTGACTTCGCAGCCGCGCGTACGTGCCTTTGCAGAACACTTGAAGTTCCTGGCGCTGCTAGAAGCCGATCCCATAACGCCTCAACAGGCCGCCGGCCTGCTGATCTGCGCCGATCGGGACGAGAATCCCATCGCGTGCCCCTCCGATGGGCCTCTCGCATACCTCCCGGAGGGGGATGCCGGAGTCTATTTCTTGAGCGCCTCTGCCCCTCTGGTGAGCGGAGCACTCGTGGGCGCGTGCCAGGGCATCCTCCGACAGCTCGGGTTCATCGAGGAGTGGAACCCGGAGCATCTGGCTCAGGTTGCCGCAGGCGCCTGGCCGGCTCTGGGCGACAGGCTGAGCGAATCCTCGGAGCCACCATTCAAGACTCCGGCAAACCTTCGTCGCTTCCTCAACCTGATTTCAGATCGATGGCCTCGTGAGCGGGACTTCCTCAAGAGCAACCCGTGGTTCCAGGAACTTCCTCTGCTGTTGACCGCCGAAGGAAGGCTCTGCAGCATCCAAGGACAGGCAGGCACGAAGCCCTATCTGCCCCCGGATTCGACCCTGCCCCCTACGCTCGAACAGTCGATTCCAGCCGAAACCGTCGTTCACGACGAACTGGCAGGTGATACGGCGACGAGAGCCTTCCTCCAGCGCCGCCTGGGCCTGCAGCCGCTCGATGAGTGGGGCTACTTTGAATCCGCGGTATTGCCGTCACTGGATCCTTCTACGCACGAGAAGTCCGTCTTCGTCGTCGTGCTGGACTGGTTGCGGGGGCTCGCTGACGACTCTTGTTGGAAGGACCCACACAAGGTGGGCCTGATCCGGGATGCGAATTACCTGTTGGTCCGGGACGGTCAGGACGAGCAGATGTGCTGGTCGCCGGCTGCCTCGGAGTTCGATACACCCTTGAATCTCAAGATTCTCGCGGACAGGATCTGCAGAGTCCACGAATGCTACGGAATTGACGACGGCACTCCCCAGGCCGCCCTGCGCAGGACCTTCCTGGAGTTGGCTGGAGTGGTCGACAGGCCGCGGGCGGACGACATTGTCAGCGCGGTTGAAGACATCGCCTCGAGGTCCGCCCCTTTGGTTGAGGTCCAGTCCAGAGTGGACGCTATTCTTGAATGCCTCGCAGACTTGGATGCCAAGCAGAAGCAGGAGTACCTGAACAAGTCGAGGCTGGAGGTGCTCAAGAACACACCGTGGCTCACGACGACGGAGCCCGGCTCTCGAGAGAAGCATTCCACCAGGCTTCGGAAGCCGATTGAGACCTATTGGCCGAATGCCGCGATGCTGGCCTGGTCGACCGCTCCGATCCTTGCCACGAAGAGCAAGTTGGCAGGAAGTCACAGCATCTATAGAGCTGTGGGAATGCTCTGCGCCCTCCCTCCAAATGTCACGCTTCCTCACCTGAAGAACCTCGTCGAACGATTGACTCAGGAGGCTACTGAAGAGGATTTCATTGACTACAAGGGGGTACTCCGCTGGCTCGACGGAATCAATCACGACAGTTGGTCCACGCACCTCCAGGCCCTCAAGACCTTCTCGGTCTTCCCCATTGCTGTGTACCCGAAGATCAAGGTCGAGGGATCGGTCAACCTTAGTTTCGGCAGCGCACTGTCGCTTCTGCCGCCCGATGAGGCCCAGCACTTCCAGCACTATGCAGAGTACTACCCGGAGGACTTCCCCGGACTCAAAGTCGCGCGCTTCATAGGTCTTCCCGAGCAGGCCGGTCCCCAGCATGTCTCCAGAATCTTGAGGAACCTCTCGGACAGATGGCCACGGCTGGACAAGAAAGCCCAGGCGAAAGGTGCGAAGGTCCATCACACAGGCTGGGCCAGGATTCGGGACTACCTTGCCAAAGGCGCCGGTAGGGAGGCCGTCTCCGACCTGCAGACGTTCACCTCCGTCCTCTGCACCGACGGCCAGTTCCGGACGACGCAGAGCGTGATCGTCCTCGACAACGAGTCCGCCTGCGACCTGGTGCGCGACAACCTGCCCCCAAGCATGGGTTTCGTCGAGAACTTGAGTCACAGTGAGAAGTTGTGGAGGGTGCTCGACATTCCCAGACTGTCTTCGGGGCTCGAACACACCCTGGTTGACGGTGGTGGGTCCCGTGACCGTGACATCCAAGGGGCCACCTGGCTGAGTCCGCCGCGTGTCCGCGCTCTGCGGCGGGTCTGGTACAAGCATGCGTCCGAAAAGGGCCAGCCTGAGGGCACGCCCCCGGACATGAAGTCGTGGCGACTCAAGCGGGTTCGAGAACTCAAGACGAAGGTGACGGTCAAGCGCCCAAGTGGAACTGAGCTTCTCAGTTTTGTCAATATCGACAGCAGGAGCGCCTTTGAGCGCAAGCCAGGCGCCGCCACGACATTCCTGGTTCACCAGGACCTCACGGACGAGGAGGCCAGCCGCGAGTTGTCGGTTCGGATTGCGGAGGTCCTGGTCACGGGGCTTTCTGTCCGTCCATCTGTACTGGCCCCCACGATCTACATCATTCTCTCTACCGCGGACAGCGGCGTCCTGAGAGCTCTGGACTCCTTTTCGATTCCAGATCTGCCCCCATCGTTTGGCGAAGAAGACTCGGGCAGTCCACCGCCGGCTCAGGCGGCTTCGGGTAGTTTGGAGGATGCTGCGCCTGCAGCCGATTCAGCCCCCCCCCCACCCCTCAGACCTGAGGAGGGGGCCACCACGACTTCAGTTCCGGTCGTGCCTGGAAGCGCCACGCCTGGCGCTCCAGCCTCGCACTCACCTGTCAGGCTTCCAGGGAAGCCCGGCGGTCCTGTGCCCCCCACGGTGATCCCGGGTACCGGAGGAGTCGCCGGGCCTGTTGGGGCTTCCCCTGAGGTGACCGGGTCCACATTGGGAACCGGGTCTGGGAGGGAATTGGCCCGGAGGCCATCCGGACAGGCCCCGGATGCGTCCGGCGGCGGCCTCACTCCAAGAGCGGGAACGCCTGTCCCGCGTTCTAGCGACCGACCCGCCGTGCCGGTGCACGTGATTACCTCCAAACCGGTCCGCGCCGCGATCGCGTGCGACCCGGGGGCTGATGAGATCCTGCGGCGTCTCGTCCCCGCCCGGAGCAAGCAGGCCAGAGACGCCAGCCCGGAGGAGAAGGACGCCTTCGGCAGGCTTCTCGAAGCTCTGCAACGGGAGGGGCTGGCCGACTTCGCCAGGACCCCGGACGAGATCGCGACTTTGACGGTGGCTCCGCGACGTCCGGCTATTACTCGTTCAGTGTCGAGTTCCCCTCCGAGAGTCGTCCATGTATCGGCGCACTATCGCAGCCTGCCCGGCTCTCTCTCGCCGTCTCCAACCCTGGACGCCTTTTGGAACAGTCGCTATGAAGCGGCCCTCCCCAAAGTGCTCGACGAGGAGACCTACCTCGTCAATGTGCAGCGGGCACTCATGGACGGCGAGTTCTTGTCGGAAGATCAGGCCCTCGAACACCTGAACTCAGTGCGCGTCGTCCTGGACCTCAACAAGGGTCCCAACGGCGCAAGTATGGCGGTTGACTCGTTCCTGAGGCGGCTGCAGGAGCAGTCTGCTCCGAGGGAACTCGCGATCCTCTCGGACCGGGTCGGTCTCAGGGCCATGATTCTCCTGAAGGAGCGCTGTGAAGATCCCGACCGATTGAGCGACGTGGCCTTGAGCAGCCTCTTGTGGATGGCAACTAACGGGCGGCCTTTGAACCTCGAGCGCTGGCTTGACCTGTTGCCCAGACCACGCCACTCCATCGCGTTACTCCTCTGGGGTGTGGCCGACAAGTTCGAGGGGAGGCGGGTCCTTGAAATGATCGCCCTCCGTGGTCGCGCCGATGATTACGCCTTTCGCGTCTTGAAGCAGGTCGCGTCGTTGGACAGCGCCGTCGCTGCTGCCATCTTGGAAGAATGCGTTCTGCAATATCGCCGAAGGCGGTTGTCGGCGAGCGAACTTGATGGCGCTGTGACTCAACTCTGCGCGAAGTGTCCACCAGCGCCCCCAGACGAGATCTCCAAGATGGATCTGGCTCTCCTGGCCAGTCTCTGCCACCTTCATGGGAAGTTGCGCGGAGAGTTGCACCGACTTGATCGAAGTTTCGCCAACAAGAAGGCCACAAGCGACGAGGCCTTCGGTCGCCTTCTCTGGTGGACCTGGTTCTTGAAGAAGCACGATCTCCCTCGGCAGGGAATCAAGACCTCGATTCGCTCCTCTCTTGAGCAGAATTGGGAGTTTCCCGAAGAAGAGATCATCATGTGGGCTCTTGAAGGCGCTCGGGACGCTGCACTGGCGCTGCTTCCCTGCCGATTGCCGCAGGAAGCGGACGTCCTGGCAAGCATCCGCGGGTGATAGTCCCCCCCCGCGCTACCCCTCCACCGCCCGCTCCAACGCGGCCAGCACGCGCTCGGGCGTGAGGTGGTCGGCGTGCAGGCCCAGGGCCTTGTGCCGATGCCTCCCGTCTCGCGCAGCCAGCGGCGGACGCGGAAGCCCCGCTCGTGGCCCTGGGAGGGGAGGGGCACGGCCAGGCGCCGCACCTCCTCCGGCGCGAAGCTCTCGGGCGTGACCAGCAGGCGCAGGCCTCCCACGGCGATCCCGTTGCAGGATCCGGGGAAGAATAGCGCACGATACCCCACCGAGTCCTGTTCATATTGGCGCATCGGGCTCTCGGACTCCTGCCCGGCAGATCGCGGTCCACGACTACCAGACCACCGAGCGGGTGGGCGCCCTGGACATCGGCGAGGTCAGCGGGGCCGAGGCGGGGGAGGTCGGTCGCTCCCTGCGGACTTGGACCACCTTGGTCCTTGAGTCCTGACCCCTTGCAGGCTGCCGCCAGGTGGAGTCGATCCTGCCGGACAGGGGTCTTGCCGGGGACGGGAGTTGACCGCGCCCTCCCTTTGCCACAGGATGTCTTCATGACGATGACGGACCCGATGGTGGTGCTGCGGACCTCTCCGATGGGGATCGACCGGTTCCAGGCCCTGGAGCTGGCTCGGCCGGAGAGGCTGGAAGAGCTCACAGCCCTGCTCGCGGACGAGGACGTCGCCCCGGTGGCCGCGCAGGTGCTGGCCCTGCTGGGCAGCGAGGCCGCGGTGCCCGCCCTGGAGGCGGCGGCCCGGCGGGCGGAGGCCGAGGTGCTCTCGGCGCTGGTGGACTGCGGCCCCGCGGGGCGGGCGGCCCTCCGCCGCCTGGGCGCGGATGCCGCTGTCGGCGGCCAGGCCATCCTGGCGATGGTGGCCCGCTTCGATCGCCATGCTGCTCTGCCCGCCCTCCTCCACGGGCTCGCAGAACTCGGCGCGGGAGCGGCGAGTAGGCGGAATCGCGACATCTCCGCCATGGCCGTGCTCCTCCAGGGCTGGTTGAGCGGTATCCGCCGGATGCTGGACGGCGAGCAGTTCGAGACCCACCTGGACCAGTTCGCAGCCCTGCGGCTGGACCCGCCTTCCACCCCCCTCCTGGATCTGCCTTTGCCGTGCGTGGCGCGCCTTCGCAGGAAGAACCACGAGGCCATGCGCCTGCTGGCCGAGGGCCGCCAGGCCGCGACCCGGCTCTTCCGGGAGGACCTGGAACGCCGCCAGCCGCTCGGCGAGGCTTCCACCGGGCGCAACGACCCTTGTCCCTGCGGCAGTGGCCGCAAGCTCAAGAAGTGCTGCCTTGAGCGCCATGAGGAGGAGCGCCGCACCAGAGGCCTGGCGGAGCGCTGCCTGGAGATCGACGAGCTCGTCGGCTTCTTGGAGCCTCCGACGCGACACGCCGACTCCGCCCGCCTGCTCGGGTTGTTGGCCACCAGGGACACCGTCGGTCCCTGGGCCACCGCTGGGGAAAGCCCCCTGGCGAAGTGGGCCTCCGCCTGGAGCCGCCTCCGCCTGGCTCCCGGGGACGTGGCGCTGCGTCAAGCGCTGGCGGCCCTCGAGGACCTCCCGGCTCCGGACGTGGACACGGAGAGCATCCTTCTGTGGCTGGCCTCCACCCTGCACGACATCTGCCCGGACCGGCTCCAGCTCCTGGTGCCCGCCACGGCGCGCATGAGCTCGGGTCCTGGCCTGGGTTTGCTGGCGACGATGCTCTCGACCAGGCCCGAGGCCGAGCTGGTCGCCCTGCTTGAGGAGGTCTGCGCGGCCGGGCGCGGGCCGGAGGCCATCATGTCGGTCCTCGAGGCGGCGATGAGCATGGAGGAGGGCCCCGAGCTGGCCGAGGAGGCCATTCCCTTCCTCCGCCACTCCGCCGCTGAGGATCCCTCCTGGCAGGAGAGCCTGGAGGCGGTGCTCGAGTGGACCTCCACCAGGCTCTGGAGGCCCGTGCCCACGCGCATGGAGCTGCCCCCCGAGGCGGCGGCCCGGGCCTGGTGGCTGGAGGTTCTCGAGCAGATCGAGGAGGCGCCGGAGGAGCCGACCCGGTTGGCCAGCCGCCTGCGCCTCCTGGCCACCTGGCCCGAGGGCCTCGAGGAGGTTTCCGAGGACTCCCGCCCCCCCCTGGACGAGGAGCGGCGCTTCCGGGCAGAGCTGGCCCTCCGTACCTTGCGCGAGCTGGAGGAGGCCATCCTCCGGGAGGACTCGCTCACAGCAGGGCTCTTCGCCGAGAAGCCCGGCGCCCTGCTCCTGCTGCTGGGAGAAGAGGGGCTGGACTGGGTGCTGCCCGAGGGGGCCGCGCTCGACCAGGCGATGGCCGTGGCCGCCGCCGCAGGCACCCTGGCCGCGGAGCTCGGGCTGGGCCACCCCTCGGCCGTCCGGCTGGGAGCCCGGCTCGCGCTCCGCCAGGGTGGTACCGGCGGGCACGAGGCGGAGGTGGCCGTGGCCGCCCGGGTGGCTTTGGAGGAAGCCTTCGCGAGCGCCGGCGGGAGTCAACCCGAGACGTTCTTCCGGCTGGTGGGAGAGAGGAGTCCCGCGGAGCCGGCCCCCCTCCCGGAGGGCGCCGACCCCGTCCTGGTGGAGAAGGCGCGCCGGGCGGGGCTGCACCCGCTGGAACTCGCCGCCGAGTCGAGCGCCCGGGGGAGGCGGCTGGTCGCAAGTCCCCCTCGGCCGAGCCCGCTCGAGGCAGCGAGGGTAGCCCCCGACCCGGAAGTCGCCCGGATCCCTGCACCCGGTCAGGCGAGCCAGGCCCCGCCCGTTGCGCTGGCGGACGACCCCGTTCCCGCCCGCAAGGCCGTGCGACGCGTGCTGCGCCGCCTGCTCCGCACGGGCAAGATCGGCGAGTCCCACACCTCGGTGGATCTCGTCCGCCGCGGCGTGGCGGGGCACCTCCGCGGGGCGGTGAAGGACTCGGTGGATCTCTTGCTCGCCCAGGGAGTGCTGCGCGAAAAGCCCACGTTGGTGGGGCTGCACACCTCGGTCGAGCCCCGGCACGTGGCTGCCGTCGAGCGGTTCGTCGAGGAAGGCTGGTTGCCCGACCCGAGTCTCGCCGGCGCCCTGGGACTGGAAGCGGCCCTCGCCTGACCGGCCAGGCTCCGGTCCGATTCCTGCACTTGAATCGGCCCTCCGGCTCCGCAGCCCCCCCCAGTGCGCCTCGGTCCGAGTGTCCGCGCCAGCTCCTGGCTTGAAGGCCCTGGGAAGGCCTCCAGGACGATGTCGCCACCTTCAGGGTTGCTCGGGCCCAATCCCAGATTCGTCGCCATTTTCCGCTACTCGGATCGCAATCACGGTTCGGCGCCAGCTATTTCTCCCCCGCGGATTCCTTTTCCAGCCGCTTCGTCATCTGCACCTGCTTGGCCCGCAGGACGTTGGTGAGGTCGACGGTGGGCAGCAGGCGGTGGGCTCCGGGCTGGCCGGCCACCTGGATCTCGAGTCTCCGGACGGGACAGGCGGACGGGCCCGCTACCCTGGCCGGCTTCACCTTGAGGACCAGGGGAACCTGGAAGAGGGGGGCCCCTTCGGCCTTCAAGACCTCGAAGTCGACCGAGAGGGAGTAGTCGATCTCTTTGTCTCCTGAACCCGAGCAACCTCTTGAGTGCACCGGGCATCCCTCGCAACCCTTCCCGCCCGCGACCTGATGTCAATGCATAACTTAACGCGCGGTCAACAGGTCGATCACTGGTGGCCGGTCTGTCTTCGCTCGGCGCACCGCGTATACTCTTGCGTGATGTCAGGTTGATTTTGTCTCCAGTCTCCCCATGCTCTCGTTAGGCCTTCCACGCCGCCTCTTGGACGGCTGGACCCGCCGCCCCCCCACCCGCGATCTGGCCCCAGGTCTCGTGGTGACATACTGTGGCGTGCCCCGGGGTTACGATCCTCGCAGACACCTGGAGGCGGAGCCTCTTGGTGGCAACCTGCAGACGGGAGCGCGTGCATCGTGGCCAGGACAGCCTTCATCCAGACCCGGGATCACCAGCCCTACAGCCCCTCGGGAGCCGTGGCCGCGCGGGGCTTCGAGCTCCTGGGATGGGAGGTTCGCCTCTTCGAGAGGGCCGAGCTCGACCAGCTCTCCCTGGAACCCGGAGCCCTGGTGGTCGGAGGAGCCGGGACGGTCCGGGTGGCCCTGGAGAAGCTCGGTGTGCCCATCCCCGAGCCTCCGAATCTGCCACGAGAACTTGAGCCCTTCTGGGGGCGGCGGGTCTGGTCCACGACGCCCGCCGATCTGCGGACCGCTGGCTCCTTTCCGGTCTTCGTGAAGCCCGGGGCCGCCTACAAGCTCTTCGAAGGTCGGGTCCTGCGCCGTCCCCAGGACCTGGAGGCGCTGCTCGCCCCCCGGCGAGGGCTTTCTGCAGGTTGCCGACGACACGCCGTTGGAGGCCCAGGACGCCCTTTCCTTCGCCAGCGAGTGGAGGGTCTTCGTGACGCGTGGCGTGGTCCGGGGCATCAGCCACTACGCGGGGGATCCCCTGCGGTTCCCCGCCGCCAACGTCATCCGCATGGCGGTGGGCGCCTGGCGTAGTGCTCCGGCCGGCTATGCCGTGGACGTCGGGGTGACCGACGATTCGCGGACCATCCTGGTCGAGGTGAACGACGGCTACTCGCTGGGCCACGGCGGCCTGGTTGCCGACCTCTATGCGCGCCTGCTGCTGGCTCGATGGGACGAGCTGGTGCTGCGGGGGAGGTAGGGATGCAGATCGCGGTCCACGACTACCGGACCACCGAGCGGGTGGGAACGCTCGATATCGACGAGGTCAGCGGGGCCGTGCGCTACCTGGACGGACCTGCGGAGCTGGAGGAGTGGGCCGCCAGCGTTGCCGACGGGTTCTACACCACGCGGTCCCACTGCACTGCGGACTGCTGCTACCTCGGGACGTGGATCAACCTGCCGTGGCACAGGGAGTTCAGCAGGCAGTTGGAGCGCCAGCTCATCCACATGCAGCTCTGCACGGAAATCCTCGCGGCAACGATCAGGAACCACCCCAACTTCCGCGACCACCCCTGGAGGCAGGCCCGATGTATAATGGACCCCAGATCCTGGACAGGGGGTTAAGCTTAGTCGCTTGAAGGAAGTTCAAGATGACACAACGCAAGACTTACAGCCCCCAATTCAAAGCGAAAGCTGCCCTCGAAGCCATCAATGGTCTCCGGACCGTCAACGAGATCGCCGCCGACCTGGGCATCCACCCCACGGTGCTCAGCGCCTGGAAAAGGCAGGCGATGGAACATCTCCCCGAGGTCTTCGCCAGGCCGAACAGCAAGTCAACGGCGGAAGCTGAGACCCTTCAGGCCCGGCTGTACCAGGAAATCGGCCAGCTCAAGGTGGAACTGGACTGGCTCAAAAAAAAATCTGGCCGGCTCAGTTGAGACACGCCGCGCTCTGATCGATCCGAACCACTCGACGCTCAGCATCGCGCGGCAGTGCGAACTCGTGGGTCTGGCGCGGTCGACCTGGTACTACGAGCCCGTGGGGGAGACCGAGGAGAACCTCGAAATCATGCGGCTTCTCGACGAGCAGTACACCAAGACGCCGTTCTACGGCAGCAGACGCATGGTTGCGTGGCTCGAGAGTGTGGACCGCATCGTGAACCGCAAGCGCGTCAGCCGATTGATGCGCAAGATGGGATTGGAGGCGATCTATCCGAAGCCCCGGCTGAGCATACCGGCGCCCGGCCGCAGAACATTTCCGTATCTGCTGCGAGGTCTTGCGATTACCAGGCCAAACCAGGTCTGGAGCACGGACATCACCTACATCCGCATGCGCGGCGGCTTCATGTATCTCACGGCCATCCTGGACTGGTATAGCCGTTGCGTGCTGGCCTGGGAACTGTCGAACACCATGGACGTCCAGTTCTGCCTGGCGGCACTGGAGCGCGCCCTCCGGGGCGGGAAGCCAGACATCTTCAACACGGACCAGGGTAGCCAATTTACGGGTCACGAGTTCACTAGCCACGTGCTCGGTGCGGGGGTCCAGTTCAGCATGGACGGCCGCGGCCGGGCCTTGGACAACATTTTCGTCGAGCGCCTCTGGCGGACGGTGAAATATGAGGAGGTGTATCTAAAGGACTACGCGACAGTACCGGAGGCTGTCCAGAGCCTGGCAGCCTACTTCCGGTTCTACAACACGGATGTGAGATCCGGTTTAAAACAGTGCACTGATCCGGCCTAAAATGGTGCACGGTTCCCCGACCGTTGGTAGCCTCTGACCTGTGCAGAATTTTCTTCACAGGAGAAGGGTGGATGGTCGGTTTTATGGGCCGTAAAGAGATTAAGAAACTGCAGAAGGAAGGTCTTACCCTGAAGGAGATCGCCGCCAGGGTGGGGCTTCACCGGAACACGGTGGCCAGGCTGCTCAAAGAGCCCGCTGGGCGCGAGTACAGGCGCCCAGAGCGGGGCGACGCGGCAAGTCCCTACGAAGAGAAGGTCCTGGGCTGGATCCAGGGCGGGGT
>DIWH01000015.1 GCA_002423485.1 Candidatus Xenobium occultum
AACTATTTTGGCGGCGGAACGGGGCATGGCCACGGCGATCTCGTGACTCTGGCGCTTTCGGTGGTGCTTGGGCTCCAGGTTGACCTGGATGTCCGCCACGTTGGGGCCCGAGCGCATGAAATAGTGGCGCACCAGGCCATTGAAGTTGTAGGGTGAAGCCGTGCCGATGTAAGCCTGGTAGTTGGTGACCTCCGGAACCTCGGCGATCCTCTGGCTCAACTCGCGGACCACCCCGGCGGTGTCCTCCAGGGTGCTCCCTTCGGGCATGTCCAGAAGCACCTGCAGTTCGCTCTTGTTGTCGAAGGGCAGCATCTTGAACTGGACTGCCTTGAAGGGAACCAGGGCCAGGGCGCCCAGCAGCAGAAGGGTCGTTCCCAGCAGGAAGAACCAACGCCAGCCCGCCTGGTGGATCAGCGGATCCATGAAGCGGCGGTAGAGGCGGGTCAGGAAGTCCTCCTGCTCGTGGTGACCTGCGGCGTCTCCCTCGTCGTGCAGCAGGCGCAAGGCGGCCCAGGGCACGATGGTGAAGGCCACCAGCATCGAGAAGAGCATGGCCGCCGAAGCCCCCAACGGGATGGGCAGCATGTACGGGCCCATCAGCCCGCTGACGAAGGCCATGGGCAGGATGGCGGCGACCACGGTCAAGGTGGCCAGGATGGTGGGGTTGCCCACCTCATCGACGGCCTCCAGGACCACCTCGGCGCGAGGACGGCCCTCACTTTCGGGCAGGCGCAGGTGGCGGACCACGTTCTCCACCACCACGATGGCGTCATCCACCAGGATGCCGATCGAGAAGATCAGGGCGAAGAAGGTGACCCGGTTCAATGTGAAGTCGTACAGGACGAAGGTGGCCAGCGTCAGGGCCAGGGTCACGGGGATGGCGATGGCCACCACCAGCGATTCGCGCTTCCCGAGGGCCCACCAGATCAAGAGTGAAACCGAGACCACGGCGATGCCCATGTGCAGAAGCAGCTCGTTGGAGCGCTCGGCAGCGGTCTCGCCATAGTCCCGGGTCACCGTGACCGTGACGTCCGAGGGGATGTAGCGCCCGCGGATGGCCTCCAGCTTTTTCAGAACCGCGTGCGAGACGGCGATGGCGTTGGCCCCCGGGCGCTTGGCGATGGCCAGGGTCACCGCCTCCTCCTCCGCGGAGGGGGCTCCCGAGGCCGCTCCGCGGCCGAAGAAGACGTAGCTCGAGGGTTCTTCAGGGCCGTCGGTCAGGGTGGCCACCTCGCGAAGATGCACCGGTCGGCCCTGGTGCACGGCCACCACCACCGAGCCCACCTCCTCGCGGTCGCGAAGGAAGGAGCCGGTTCGCACCAGCACGCTGCGGTTCGAGCGGTCCATCCGGCCGCTGTGGCTGGCCATGTTCTGGGACTGCAGTGCCTGCATCACATGGACCGGCGACAGGCCGAAGGCGCCCAGCCTGGAGGGCTCCAGGTCGATCTGCACTTGCCGTCTCTGGCCCCCGATCAGGGTGGTCTCCGAGACGTCGGGGACCTGCTTGATCTGCTCGTCGAGCTGGGCCGCCACGGCGCGCAGGTCCTGACCATGCAGGCTGGCGCTGGACAAGGTCAGGGTCAGGATCGGCACGTCGTCGATCGAGCGGGACTTGATCAGCGGTTGACTGGCACCCGGCGGAATCTTGTCGAAGTTGGCGTACATCTTGGTGTACAGCCGGATCAGGGCGTCCTCCGGGTCGGTGCCGACCAGGAAGCGCACGATGATCAGCGACTCCCCGGGTCGGGTGATGGAGTAGAGATATTCGACGCCGGGCAGTTCCTGGATCAGCTTCTCGGCGGGCCAGGTGACGCGCTGCTCGACGTCTTCGGCCGAGGCGCCCGGCATGGCCACCAGCACGTCGGCCATCGGGACGATGATCTGCGGTTCCTCCTCGCGGGGCAGCACCAGGGTGGCGCCCAACCCCAGAAGCAGCGAGACCAGGATCACCAGGGGGGTCAGCTTGGAGTTGAGGAACATCGCGGCCAGGCGGCCGGCCAGGCCCCGGGAATGGGGAGTGGGGTTCATCGGGTGGTCTCCTCGGGGAGGATCCGGGTGCCGTCGATGAGACCCGAGGCCTGCCGCACCACGCGCGCCCCGGCGTTCAGGCCGGTGAGGACCTCGACGCCCGAGGGCGTGGTGGCTCCGGTCTTGACCAGGCGCAGGTGGGCCACCTCCTGGTCGTCCAGGACGAAGACCCCTTCCAACTGCCCTCGGCGCACCAGGGCATCTGCGGGAACGGCCAGGATCGAGCGGGTCCCCTGGGGGACCAGAACGCGCCCGTACATGCCTGGAAGGACGCGGCCGTCCGGATTCTGCAGGGAGATCTTGATCATGAAGGTGCGGCTGGCCGGGTCCGCCGAGGGGACGATCTGGTCGATGCGGCCCTGGACCTCGCGGCCCAGCGCATCCAGATGCACCTGCAAGGTCTGGCCCGCCTGAAGGTGTTTGAGCTGCTCCTCCGGCACGGAGGCTTCCAGGCGCACGGCCCGCACGTCCTGGACCTCCAGCAGCGGACCGCCGGGGACGGTCATCTCTCCCTGCCAGGTCAGCTTGCGGGTCACGACGCCCGTGAAGGGGGCACGCACCTCACCGTAGGGGAGTTGGCTCTCGGCCACCTCCTCGCCGGCCTGGGCCTGGCCCACGGCGGCCAGGGACGAATCCACGGCGGCTCGCGTCTCGCCCAGGTTGGCCTGGGCCCGGCTCAGGGAGGCCTGGGCTTGACGGCGGGCGGCCTCCAGGCCCTGGACCCGGGCACGAGCCACCTCCAGTTCGGTCTGGGTCTGCTCGGCGCGCTGCTTGGCGATGGCCCCCTCTTCGAAGAGATACTGGTGGCGTCGGGCCTCCGTGTCGGCCAGGGCCAGCCGCGAGCGAGCCTCGTTCTGCTCGGCTTCCAATCCCCGGATTCGGGCCTGGGCCTCGGCCACGGCCGCATGGCCGGTGTGCAGGGCGGCCTGGGCCTGGCGGGTGGCGGCGCTGGCCGTCACGGTTCCTGCGCGGGCCTGGCTGACCTGGGCGGCCAGGTCCCTGGCGTCGACTCGGACCAGGACCTCTCCAGCCTGGACGCTGTCGCCTTCCTCCACACGCAGGAAGGTGATCAATCCGCTGATGCGGGTGGTCAGGACGGCCCGACGCACCGCCTCGACGGTGCCCGAGATCTGCAGGTTCTCAGGAATCTCGCCGGGTTGCACGGTGAAGACCTTCATGGGCCTGGCAGGGGCCTTGGACGCGGCCGAAGGGTGCGTCGGAGGGGACCCTCCTCCGGCCAGCCACCACCAGGTGCCGGCAACCAGCGCCAGGCCGACCAGGGCATACAAGAACCACCGCATCGAGCTACCTCCCACAGATTGACCGTCCCCCATGCCGATGCCTCGGGACGAGCAAGGATTCAATGTTCGCCCCGTTCGGGCGAAGTCTTCCCAGCCTCAGGCCTCTTCGGGGCGTCGCTCCAACAAGCACAGGGCTTCCACGTGAGGCGTCTGGGGAAAGAAATCGAAGAGTCGGACCCGGGTCAGGCGGTAGGCCTGCTGGAGTGCCTCCAATTCTTCGGCCAGGCGGACGGGGTTGCAGGAGATGTAGAGGATGCGCTCGGGGCCTTCCTGGGGCAGCCGACGGATCAATCTGGGGTGGCACCCCGAGCGGGGGGGGTCCAGGATCAGGAGGTCGCATGCCAGGTCGGGCCAGTCTTCCGCGGCTCCCACCGCGAATTCCGCGGGGATTCCGGCGCGCTCTGCGTTGCGCCGGGCGTCCTCGATGGCCTCCGGGACGGATTCGACGCCCACCAGGCGCCCCCCCAGCGACAGGCCCACGGTGCCCACCCCGCAGAAGAGGTCCAGGACCCTCCGCTCAGGGTCTCCTCCCACCCAGCGGCGGGCCTCCTCCAACATGCGCGTGAAGGCCGGAGGGTTGGACTGGAAGAATGATCGCCAGGAGAGTTGGAACTCCAGGGCGCCCAACCTCTCGATCAGGCGGTCTTCACCGCGCAGCACCCGGCTGCTCTCGACGCGCACCGCTCCGGCCGGCGAGTTGTGCTCGGCGTGCACGACGCCCGTGGCCCCCAACCCCGCGAGTTCGTCGGCGAGTTCCTCCAAGGGGAAGCCCGCCGGCGGGGTGGTGGTCACCAGGGTGACCAGCCATTGCGCCGTGGCTTGGGAGCGTCGCACCACCAGGTAGCGCAGGAGGCCCTGGTTGGCCCTCGGGTCCCAGCCGGGCAGTCCGTGGCGCCGGGCCCAGGCGCGGGTCACCTGCAGGATGGCGCGGTTCTCGGGAGGGCCGATGAAGCACTCCTCCACCTCCACCAGGCGGTCGAAGCGCCCGCGCCGGTTGAAGCCAAGTTGCCGGCCCAGGAAGCTCAGCTCGATCTTCCCGCGGTAGTGCCACGGGCAGGGAGCCGGGACGGCCGGCAGGATCTCGAAGTCGCCTGCGGCCAGCCGTAGCCTCTCGAGCACCGGTCGGGTCTTGCCTTCCAGTTGAGCTTCCGGACCCATGTGCTGCAAAGCGCAACCCCCGCACAGTCCGTAGTGGGGACAGCGGGGTTCCACCCGGCCCGGAGCGGGCTGGAGGACCTCTTCAAGCCAGGCCTCCCTGGCTCCCTTGCGCCGACCTCCCAGCAGACAGCGGGCCCGATCCCCGGGGGCTGCCCCGAAGGCCCGGGCCAGCCCTCCACCCGGACGGGTGGCCTGGGCCTGGCCTCGAGGGGTCCAGGAATCGAAATCGAGAATCTCGCTGGGCAAGGGACGTCGGCGCATGGCCACGCCGTTCGGGGCCCGGGCTCAGCCCTCCTGGCTGGCCTCCAGTCGGCTTCGGACCTCGTCCCACAGGTCGTAGAAACGCCGGAACCAGTTGCCGAACCGCTCTCGAGAGAGCGGGCCCAACATGGTGTAGCGGTCCAGGTCGAAGTGACGCAGATCGATGTCCAGCGCGCTCCAGTCCGTGCTCTCTTCGTGCACCAACCCCCGTTCGCGGGCCTCCGTCCAGACCTCCGTGCCGGGGAAGGCCACCAGGGGCCCGAAGGTGAACGCGAAGAGCCTTCCCGTGCGCAGGTTCTCGCGCAGGAAGCGCCAGGTCTGCTCCAGGTCCTCTTCGTCCTCCATGGGGGATCCGACGATGAAGGATCCGACGGCCCGGATCCCGTGCTCCGCCAGCAGGTCCAGCGCCTCCTGGTTGCGTCGGGCCGTGGTGGTCTGACGCTTGAGGTAGGACAGGACCCGGTCCGAGCCGGACTCCAGTCCGATCTGGCAGACGCCGACCCCGACCTCTCGCAGCAGTCGGCACATCCGCGGAGTGACCAGGTCGGCCCGGATGGTGGCGGTCAGTTGCAGGGGGCGACGCAGGTCCGTCCCGAACAGTCCGGAGATCTCCTCCAGTCGGCTCAGGTTCACGGCGAAGAGGTCGTCCATGATGACGTGGAAGCGGATGTCGAACAGGTCGATCAGGCTGTTGAGTTCCTCCACCACGTAGCGGGCCGAGTGCATCCGGTAGGACTCCCAGAAGTCCGCCGTCGAGCAGAATCGGCAGGCATAGGGGCAGCCCCGGGAAGTGAAGGACCACTGGGGCTGGGCTTGGATGCCTGGCCACTGCCGCTTGGGGAAGGGAATCCGGTCGAGAGGAGAGATCAAGAGGCGTCGTCCCGAGAGCCGGGGCCCGTCCGGGGTGTGGTGGACCAGGCCGGCCACGCCGGTGAGGTCCGTGGAGGCCAGGTGACCGGTGCGCTTCAGGAGCGAGACGATCTCTTGAAAGGTGAGCTCGCCCTCGCCCAGGACCCCGGCCGAAAACGGCTCGGGCAGGCTCCGGGGCAGACCCGTGATGTGCGGTCCCCCCAGCACCAGGGGCACGTCCAGGTGTCGGCGGATCTGCCGGGCCATGGCCTGAGCCTCGGGGAAGTTGGGGGTGACGGCCGAGATCCCCACCAGGTCGGGCCCCCAATCCAGGGCCTGGGGCAGCTCCTGGAACAGGCGCACCTCCACGTCGGGAACATGGGATTCGGTCCAGGAGGCGAGGTAGGCCAGGCCCATGGGCATGAAGACCCGATCGGGGCGGGAGGGGTCCCAGGCTTCCAGGAGGGCGATGCGCACCGGTTGGTCCAGGCTCGGGGTCAGGCGCCGTACAAGGCGTAGGCCAGGATCTTGCTGGCCAGGCGGGCGGCGAGGTAGTCGGAAGCGGGGTGTCCGGGAATGGGGGCCAGCTCCACCAGGTCGGCCGCGACGACCTTCCGGTCCTGGAAGAGGGCTCGCAGCAGGTCCAGGGTCTCCTCCCAGAACAGCCCTCCGGGTTCGGGGGTTCCGGTGGCCGGCAGGAGGCTGGAGTCCAGTCCATCGAGGTCCACCGACAGGTAGACCGGGCCTTTGACGGCCGCCAGGACCTCCCTGGCGGTCCACCGGCGGCCGCGGGCCAGGAAGTGCCGGACCCGGTCGGGATTCTGGGCGGCGAAGCGGGCCTCGGGGGCCGACATGCTGCGGATGCCCACGCCCACCACCCGGACCGACGGGTCGTCCAGGCAGCGACGCATGGCACTGGCGTGCGAGTCGGCGTTTCCCTGGTATCCGTCGCGCAGGTCGGCATGGGCGTCGATCTGCAGGACCGTCAGCCCGGGAAAGCGTTCCGAAGCGGCCCGGACAGCCCCCGGAGTCAGGGAGTGCTCGCCCCCCAGAACCAGGGGGAAGATTCCTCGGTCCAGCAGGGCGCCGACGGTCCGGGCCAAGCGCTCCTGGACTTCGGAGATGGGGCCGTGGACGTCGAGGGATTCCAATGTGGCAATTCCCGGGGAGAGCCCCAGGTCAACCCCGAGCTCCTCATCCCAGGTTTCCACCTGGTGGGAGGCCTCCAGGATTGCCTGGGGTCCCCGGGCGGTGCCGGCGCCATAGCAGACGGTGGCCTCCAAAGGGCAGGGCACCACCACGGCCCGAGCTGATTCCAGGCCCGAGAGGTGTCGGTTCTCGTCGCCCAGGAATCCCTGGTCTGCAGGCAGGCAGTCCAGGTTGAGCATCAGGCCCCGGCAGGGTTCCGGTGGGATCTTCCGTTGCCCGCAGCGCACAGGACCGGCTCCGCGGCCGCTTCCGGCGCGCCGTCCAGAACCCGAGCCAGGTTGCGTCGCGTCCGCTTGCGCCACTCTCCGCGATGCCAGGCGTCGCTGAAAAGCAAGGGCATCACGCTGGTGGCCTCGGCATAGACCATCTGCTCCTTGCCGTGATCGACCTTGCCCCAGGAGCTGGCCTCCTTCAGGGTTGAACTGGAACAGGCTCCATCGCGCACGTCGGCCACCGTGATCT
>DIWH01000022.1:0-47076 GCA_002423485.1 Candidatus Xenobium occultum
GCGGGCTTGGTGGCCGGAGCCGAGGTGCCGCGGTCCACCTCCATGGTGGAGATGAGGAGCTGCAACCCTCCAGAAGGGCCTCGGGTGGAAGAACTGTAGACGGGGGGAGCCATGACCGGGATGGTGACGCGAACGGTCGTGGGGTCCAACTGAACCGCGTCGATCACCCCGATCAGGCCACGCCGCACCGGAAGCTTGCGATTGCCGCCCTCGAGGCGGGCAGGCGTCAGGCTGACCACCATCCGCTTCTGGCCGTTCAGCGCCGAGCGGACGTGGGCCTTCATCGGGCCCTTCCAGTCCAGGACCAGCTTGATCTGCTCGCCCACGTTGTGGACCTGGACCTGAACGGGGATCGGGCTGGAGGGGCGCGCCGGCGCGCCCAGTACGGGCGAAAGGCCCAGGGCCGAGAAGAACAGGAATGCAAACAGGACGAGGCGGCTGATCATGGGTCCTCCGGCGGGTGGGCGGAAGGCAGTCGCCCTCCGCAGCAATCGGGCTGGGCGCTTCGACGAGGCCGCTGAACGGTCCTTTTACCCTCGCCCCAGCATCCTTCCCAGCCAGGGTCGACGATGGACCGACTCCACGCGGGACAGGTCGGCATCGGTCGAGACCCGGTATTCCTGAAGGCCCACTCCCAGGGAAAAGAGCCAGCCGGCCGGGCCGGAGGCACCACGCAGGCGCGAAAAGCGGCCCCAAGGCTGCCCCTCACCCAGGAGCTGCAAGCGTTCGCGGGCGCTTTCGTCGACGGGTGCCAGCGAGCGGCACTGCCGGCAGGCCCCTGCCTGGCAGCACGCCTGGCAGGCGGGACGCGAGCAGACCGGACAGGTTCCCAGGTGATTCCGGCAATGGGGGATGCCACACGAGTGACAGACCTGGCGATGAGCCGGACATAGACTCCGTCCACACTCGCCGCAGATTCCCTGATGGGTGGGACACATGACGCGGCCGTCGAGGTGGCAGGTGTCCGAGCACGTCGGGCACACCAGGATGGAGCAGACGTGGCAGGGGGTCAGCAGTCGATTTCGCACGGTCTGCCCACAGGCCTGGCAAACTCCGGCGCAGCGCACGCACAACCCGGTCTCGCCGACGGCGCACACGCCTCCACCACAGGCGGTGCAGTGTGTGCCATGGCACTCGCTGCAGACCTCCCGGTGCGAAAGGCACGAGCCGTGCTCGCCGCAACAACAGGCCGGCTCGGCGCAAGACGGACAGAGCGGACTTCCGCAGGTCCCACATGACAAATGATGGAAACAGGCCGCGCACTCCCCCCGCCGGCAGGAACGACAGACCTTTCGGTGGGCGCTGCAGTGAGGGCCGTGTTCGGCGCAGTGATACCAACGGTCCGCCGGACGGTCACAGATGGGGCAGAGGGCCAGTGGTTGGCCTGAACCCGAAGGGTCGGCCACCACGTCGAGGGTCCACTGCCCATGGGCATCACGAACCTGGCAGCGCAGGCGCGCCGAGCCCTGCAAGAGCCCGGAGAAATCCTCCGAAGCGATCCGCACCCGAGCTCCGGGTACCGGCAGCTCAGGGGCGCCTTCAACCCCCTCTGGAGCCGGGGAGTAGACCAGGACTGGTTCCGTCGCCAACAGCTCGCCGGGAAGGACCAGGGCGGCGGCGGCCTCTGAAGGAACCTCCTGCTGAGGCGGCAGGAAGCCATACCCGTCCGGCAGGGAGACGTCCAGGACGGGGAAGCCGGGAGCTTCCGTCGCAGGTTCCAGGCGAAGCCACAAGGGATGGTCCGGGGCGGGCGTACCCTCGGGTGCTGCCTCCAGTTCGATCTGAAGGTCACCCGGGCCCAGACGCCACAAGCCTGGAGAGAGGAACTCCAGGTCCGGAAAGCGGAGGAGCCGCCCCGCGAGGTCGGGGGACAGCTCCGTGGGGGGAGAGGGCACAGGAGACCTACAAGACGAAAGGCTGGCCCGAGTTGTCCAGCCTGCGAATCTTGCGAAGAATCCACATCCCGTGGGAGCCTCTCTCGATCTCGACCCAGACCCGCTGACCAGCTTGGAATTGTTCGGGGAGCAGGCCTCCCTGGGGAAGAAGGATGGGAATCACTCCAGACCTCTCGTTGACGACCGTGATCTGGGGAGTGTTGATGGTCCCCAGGATGCCCTCATACATGTAGACGTTCCGGAGTTTCAGCCCTGCGTGCACGGGAAGGCCCAAGATCATCACCAGGGCCAGCGCCAGAAGGCACTGTCGGAACCGGATGCCGATGCTCATACGCTCTCCTTCCTCGATGTCCCGGCGGCTCTCGAAGAAGCGTTCGGGAAGAGACTTATTTCCTTCGAGCAGGTCGATCTCCTGCCGCGGGCGCCGAGCCTCAGCCCCCCAGATCCAACATTCCCTGGACGGCGTCCCTGGAGGCCAGGGAAGCCCGTACCGGTTCGAAACGGATTCGATGGGCAGGACAGGGACCCAGGCGATCCAGGGCCTCCAGGTGATCCGGAGTGCAGTATCCCTTGTTGCGGGCAAAGCCGTAGCCGGGCCAGAGGAGGTCCAGATCGCACATCATCCGGTCCCGATGGACCTTGGCCAGGACCGAGGCGGCCGCCACGGTCAGGCACAGGTCGTCCCCGTGGACCACGGCCTGCTGGGGCAGGTCCAGTCCCTCCAGGTTGAAGCAGCCGTCCACCATCAGGCGATCCGGCGCCGGGATCAGCCTGCGGACGCAGTCTCGCATCGCCTCCAGGGAATGGCTGTGGATCGTCCCCTCGGGCTGATTGAGGACCTCGACGGGGACCACGCACACACTCCAGGACTCAGACTGGGACTGGATCCAGGGGACCAGGGCCTCCCGGTGGGCCGGTCTGAGCTTCTTGGAGTCCCGCAATCCGGGAAGCCAGGGAACGCAACGGAAGCTGACTGCCGCCGCCACCAGGGGCCCGGCCATCGGGCCCCGTCCCACCTCGTCGGCACCCGCCACGAGCTCGCTTCCCGGGTCGCACTGAAGACCTTCAAGACAGCCCATGTCCTCCAGGCGTCGGCACTCCTTCTGGATCCACCTGGAAGACTCGACTCCGCAAGCCCGCGCGACCATGACCTGGCGGAGGGTCTGCCGGGGGTCGAGGCGCTCGAGCCATTCCAGGGGCGTCTCCCTCACGGAGCGGTCTCCAGGGTCACCTGCCCCAGGTCCCCTCTGGCGAAGGACTGCAACAGCCATCGAGCCGTTCGAGGCAGATCCTCCTCCTGGGCATTGAGGAGGAAGCTCTTTCGTCTCGCCAGAGCCCTCAACAGAGCCTCGGGGCCAGCTTCGGGATCCTCCACGTCCAGCGCCCGGGGAGGGTGGTTCCTTCGGAGGAGGCGCTCCAGCAGCAGTCCGCCCACACGCTCCAACGGGATCGCGTCCAGGCTGACGCAACTGACGGCGGCCAGGGAGGTGAGGATGTCCTCACCTTCGATGCGGGGGTAGAGGATTCCAGGGGAATCCAGAATCTGCCACTTGCCGGGAACGGCAACCCACTGATTCCCGCGGGTCACCCCCGGTTTTGCGCCAGTGCACGCCCGCGCGGCACCGGCCAGGCGATTGAGCAGGGAAGACTTGCCGACGTTGGGGATTCCCACCACGACCAGGCGCGGATCCCGAGGCAGGAGTCCTCGCTGCTTGCGTCGTGAGTGGACGGCCTGGCGCAACTGTTCGAGGGGTTTCTCCAAGGGCCCAGGACCTCGTCCGGTCACGGCCCGCATGGCTGCGACGTGGTGCCCTTCTCGGCGCAGGCAGGCCAACCAACGCTCGGTTTCTGACTTCTCGGCCAGATCGGCCTTGTTGAGCACCAACAAGGAGTCCTTGCCTTTGCGGCGGAGCATGCCTTCCAGGTCGGGTTGACGCGAAGAGGAGGGAATCCGGGCATCCAGGACCATCAGGACGGCATCCGCCAGGACGAGGGTCTCTTCCAGGAGACGCAGGGCCTTGCGCATGTGGCCCGGGAACCAGGAGAAGGCCCGGGGCGCTTTGGGGGTTCCAGACTCGTTCATGAGGGCACCTCCCAGGGGGCAGAGCCTAGGAGAGGGGCTGAATCCTCTGGGGTGGCCAGAAGATCAAGAAGGCCTTGCCGACCACGTTCTCGAGGGGCAGGGGGCCCCAATTGCGGGAGTCATCCGAATTGTTCCGGTTGTCTCCCATCATGAAGATGTGCCCCTCGGGGATGCGCAACGGGCCGAAGTCCGAGATGGGAGGTTCGGCGATGTAGGGCTCATCCAGGAGGGCACCGTTGAGGTACACCTGCCCATCATGGACGGCAATCTCGTCGCCTTCGATGGCCACGACGCGCTTGATGAAGTCCTTCTTCTCAGGGTCGTCGAGGTGGGGAGGATGGAAGACCAGCACGTCCCCGCGCATCGGATGGGCGAAGTTGTAGACCAGTTTGTTGACCAGGATGTAGTCGTGCACCTTCAGGGTCGGGAGCATCGACTCGGAGGGGATGAAGAAGCTGCGAATCAGGAAGGTGATCAGCAACAGCGCGGCCCCTCCGGCCACGATGAAGGAGTCGAGGTACTCCTTCAGGTTCCGACGCAGGACCGGGGAAGAAGGGACTCGGGGAAAGAGGTGCACGGCCAGGCGCAGCGCAACCAGGATGTAGAGCAGGACGATCAATTGGTCTTCGTTCAATGCCTGCGCTCCCGAGAACGGCCTGGAGCGGCCCGCGGGCGGCCAGAAGTCAGACCGCGGCGCCCGAACGGGCCCGCGGTGCGGGATCAGGTGCTGCGAAGCCCCTCCCAGCCTCGCAGCACCTGAGGGAAAACGCTAGGCCTTGGTGGCCGTCGGGATGTAGCGCTTCTCCTTGACGCGGGCCTTCTTGCCGACGCGGCCGCGCAGGTAGAACAGGCGGGCCCGGCGCACTTCGCCGCGGCGAATCACCTCGACGCGCTCCAGGCGCGGGCTGTGCACCAGCAAGGTGCGCTCGACGCCCACACCTCCGGAAATCTTGCGCAGGGTGAAGCACTCCTTCAAGCCGGCGTTGCCGCGCTTGATGCAGACGCCTTCGTAGGCCTGCAAGCGCTCCTTGCCTCCCTCGATGACCTTCAGCCAGGCTTTCACGGTGTCGCCCGGGCCGAAGTCGGGGATCTCCCGCTTGATCTGCTCGCGCTCGATGCTCTGGATCAGATCCATGGCGGATCTCCTTCTCTCATACCAAATCTGCTGGGCCGTCCGGAAGGTGCAGCCTCGCCGGGCGAGGCCCTCTCGGAAAGGAACGGGGCGCTCCCTGTCTGGAGAGCCTCCCAAAGACGCCGTCCCGCTTCAGCCAGGACGCAGGCGATTATAACAGACCCGCCAGGACATCGCAAGGCCCAATGAACGGAAAACTCAAGGTCCTGACGGGGTTTCGTGGTTTGGAGACCCGCCCAGGAGCTGCCGCTCCGCGGAGCTCAGATCCAGCCTCTCCAACAAGTCGGGCCGCCGGCGGGCCGTGTTGAGCAGGGCCTGTTCCCGGCGCCACGCTTCGATGCGACCGTGATGACCCGAGAGCAGAACCTCGGGGACCGCTCGACCTTCGAAGACCGCAGGCCGAGAGTAATGCGGGTGGTCGAGAATCCCGGTGCTGAATGACTCGCGGGCCGCCGACTCGGAGTCGATCACTCCCGGGACCAGGCGGATCAAGGCGTCGGCCAGGACCATGGCGGGCAGCTCGCCCCCGGAAAGCACGTAGTCTCCAATCGAGACCTCCTGCTCGACCAGCGTCTCGCGAATCCGTTCATCGATTCCCTCATAGTGGCCGCAGAGAAGCAGGAGTCGGGGTCGGGTGGCCATCTCCTCAACCAGGGCCTGGCTCAAGGGAGTGCCTTGAGGGGTCAGGTAGACCACGCGAGCCGGGGTCGGGTCCAAGGCGTTGACCGCACGGATCGCAGCCGCCAGGGGCTCGGGCTGGATCACCATGCCCGGTCCCCCTCCGAAGGGAACGTCGTCCACCTGTCGGTGGCGGCCCCGTCCCCAGTCCCTGAGGTTGTGCAGTTCGACCTTCACCCGGCCGGAGGCCTGGGCTCGAGCCGGAATACTGGCGAAGAGAGGAGCGAAGATCTCAGGGAAGAGGGTCAGGATGTCCAGACGCATTCAGTCCTCAAGAACGGGCGGGCGCACGACCATCAAGCCCGCCTCCAGATCCACCGAAAGGACGAACTCGGCGACAGCGGGGATCAGGACTTCCCCAGAGGGCCCCCGGACGGAATACAGGTCGTGACCCGGTGTCTGCAGGACCTCCTCCAGGCGGCCCAGCACAGCGCCGGATTCGTCGCGCACTTCCAGACCCTCCAACTGGAAATGCCAGTACTCGTCGGGCTCCAACTCGACCAGTTCGGTCTCGGGAACCGAAACCAGCCACCCTCGGAACTTCCCCGCGTTCTCAGGGTCCCGAATCCCGGCCAGCTTGAGCAGCACCCAGGTGGAATGGAAGCGGACACCCTCGACCGTTTTGGACAGGACAGGACCCTCGGGCGAGACCAGATGGACCTCTGGCGTCTCGTGGAAGCGCTCGGGGAAGTCGGTCAGGATCTGGACGCGGAGCTCTCCGCGCACCCCGTGCGGCTTGAGGACCTTGCCGATGGCGACCAGGCTGACCGGTTCGAGTTCTGGGGCGCTCAACTCTTCGCGGCGTCCCCTGCCGTGCGGATGGCCACGACCTTCCAGTCCCTCAGGACCACCTCGGCCTCGGACATCCGGGCCAGGAAGTCGTCGTCAGGGGCCAGCGTCACCGGCCCCTCATAGGTCCGATAGGGGAGTTCGGCGCCGTCGGGGACGGCCTCGACTTCCTTGATGTGCCACTCGATCTCTCCCCGGCGGCGCATCAACCGGGCGCGTTCGGCATCGATCTGCTGACGGATGAGGTCTGCCTGCCGCGGATCGACGTCCTGCTGGCGCGCCACCTCGGGGGCGCCGGAGATCTCCAGGCGCTGCAGATTCTCTTCAAGGGCGGCGATCTGGGCCCGGGCTTCCTCGATGAAACGTTGACGGAAGGCTGGGGTCATGATGACCACGATGCGAACGGGGCGGGTGAGAACCACGCTGTCCATTGGGAACCTCCTGGGATTGCCGGGAACAGAAGGCCGGCAGCCCGGAACGGGCTGCCGGCCTCTCCTCGGCGTATCAGATGATTTCCACCATCACCCTCTTGCCGTCCCGAAGGCCGGCTGCTTTGACGAGGGTGCGGAGGGCTTGCGCCGTCTTGCCCTGGCGACCGATGACCTTGCCCATGTCCTCGGGGGCCACCCGCAGTTCCAGGATGATCGAGCGCTCACCTTCGATCTCGCGAACCTCCACCTGGTCGGGGAGGTCCACGAGTTGCCGGGCCACGTATGCCAACAAGTCCTTCACGGCCCAACCTCCTCATGCTGCGGAACCACCCTGAAAACCAGGGCGGATCCCGCCACGCCTGAACCTTGCCCTCCGCCAGGCGAAAAGGCCCGGTTCAATGAACCCAGGGCGTCAGGCCTGTTCAGCCTGAGCCTCTTCGGTCCGGGGCGCCTTGGAAGCCGGGTAGACCATGTCCTTGCCGGAGAACTTCTTCCAGATTCCAGTGGAGACCAGCAGCAACTGAACGGACTCGGTCGGCTGAGCGCCCTTGCCCAGCCAGTCCAGGACCCGGTCTTCCTTGAAAAGGACCGTCGGGGGATCCGTGCGGGGGTTGTAGTGCCCCAAAATCTCGATGAAACGCCCATCTCTCGGGCTGCGGGCATCTGCCGCCACCAGGCGGAAGCTTGCCTGCTTCTTGCGGCCGACCCGACGAAGTCTCAAACGAACCATCTTTCCTTTACCTCCTGGGAGTGTCGACTGTGCTCGTGGTAATTCGCTCGCCCCGCCTGGCAATCAGAAGGGCAGGCGGAACGGAAGCCTCTTTCCGCGTTTCCGACCCATGTCGCCGAGGCCCTTCATCATCTTGCGCATCATCTCGAACTGCTTGAGCAGCCGATTGATGTCGGAGACATCGCTTCCCGACCCGCGGGCCACGCGTCGCTTCCGAGATGCGTTGAGGATGTCCGGATCCCGCCTCTCGGCAGGGGTCATGGACTGGATGATGGCCTCGATGTGTTTGATCTGGGACTCGTCGACCGGCAGGTCCTTGAGCTGGTTTCCCAGTCCCGGGATCATCTTGAGGATCTCCTTGAGCGGACCCATCTTGCGGATCTGCTGCATCTGATCCAGAAGATCGTTCAAATCCAAGCGGGCAGCACGCAGCTTCTGTTCGAGCTCGGCCGCCTTCTCCTCGTCCATCGCCTGCTCGGCCTTCTCGATCAGGCTGAGCATGTCGCCCATTCCCAAGATGCGACCGGCCATGCGGTCGGGATGGAAGGGCTCGAGGGCCGAGAGCTTCTCGCCGACGCCGACGAACTTCAGGGGTGCCCCGGTCACGTGGCGCACCGACAGGGCGGCACCGCCGCGGGCATCGCCGTCCAGCTTGGTCATGACCACGCCGGTCAGGCCCAGGGCCTGGTTGAAGTCCCGCGCGATGTGGACCGCATCCTGGCCGGTCATGGCGTCGACCACCAGGAGGATCTCGTCGGGCTTGACCTCGGCCTTCTGGCGACGCAGCTCGTCCATGAGGTCCTGGTCGATGTGCAGGCGACCAGCCGTGTCGATCAACACGACGTCGCGCCCGCTATCTCGGGCCTGGACGATGGCCTGGCGGGAGATCTCCACGGGGTCCTGATCGGCACCCAACTGGAAGACCGGGACGCCGATCTGCTTGCCCAGGACCTCCAGTTGCTGGATGGCGGCGGGACGGTAGACGTCGGTCGCGACCAGCATCGGATGCCGTCCGGCCCCCTTCAGGTAGAGGGCCAGCTTTGCGGAGCTGGTGGTCTTGCCGGCGCCGTGCAGGCCGCACACCATGATGACCGTGGGAGGCTTGGACGAGAAGGACAGGCGGGCTGCCTCTCCGCCCATCAGCTCGACCAGGGCGTCGCGAACGTACTTCACGACCTGCTGGCCGGGGGTCATGCTCTTGAAGAGCTCCTCGCCCAGGGCCTTTTCCTTGACGCGGGCCACGAAGTCCTTGACGACGGACAGGCTGACGTCAGCCTCCAGGAGAGCGCGCCGCACCTCCCGCAGGGCCTCGTTGACGTCTTCCTCCGTCAGTCTTCCTCGCCCTCGGAGCCTCTTGAAGACGGCTCCCAGGCGCTCGGACAGGGACTCGAACATTGAATCCAGCCTCGCTCCGGTTCCATGGGGTAGAGATCCCACCCCGCAGAATCACCTGAGAAGTATAGGCTCGGGCCCCAGGCCCGTCAAGGCTGGCGGCCCAGTTCTCGGGCTCGCGGCGTTCTTGAGGGTCCAGACTTCCCCACTTCTGAGGTCGCTTCTCCATGCAGGACCCGGCTTGGCAAGATTCTTGGCGCGAGCCGCGAAGGAGGCGCCTTCGTACTGGATGGATCCAGATTTCCGAGGGGACGTGGACGCCGCCATCCCCGTCCGGCATCGCAGGGTGCCGGACGCGCGGGACCGGGCCCGTGAGGGCCTCCAGCCGGGCGCCGTCCCCCGACCGAGGTTTTTGAAGAAATGTACAAGGAAATCCTGATTTCCCTCGACGAGCGCGAGGGCCGGGCCGTCGTGCTCGAGGATGGCCAGGTGATGGAAGTCCTGATCGCCCGCGAGGAGCGTCAGGTGGGCAGCATCTACAAGGGACGCGTCTCCAACGTGTTGCCCGGGATGAATGCAGCCTTCGTGGACATCGGCCTGGAACGCAACGGCTTCCTGTGCGCGGATGACGCGGCGGCGCATCTGGGAGACGAAGTCAACGAGACCCTGCGCCAGATGTCGATCTCCGACATCCTGAAGGTCAACCAGGAGACCCTGGTCCAGGTCGTCAAAGAGGCCGTGGGGACCAAGGGGGCCCGCATCACGACCTACGTGACCCTTCCCGGGCGCTACCTGGTCCTGCTCCCCTCGGCCCAGTACATCGGGGTCTCCAGACGGATTCTGGATGAGGAGGAACGCAATCGCCTGCGGGTGTGTGCCGAGAAGATTCGACCCGAAGGGATGGGGGTCATCGTCCGCACGGCGGCCGCCGGACGCAGCGAGGAGGACCTCCAGCGGGATCTCGACTACCTGGTCAAGGTCTGGGACAAGGTCCAACAATCCGCCCGCAAACGCCGGGCTCCGGCGTTGATCCACCAGGAGTTGGCCCTGGTCGACAAGGTGCTTCGCGATCTCTTCATTCCCGACATCGACCGCCTGATCATCGACAACCCCGTAGAATACGCCAAGATGCGGGACAAGTTGGAGATCACGGCGCCGGCGCTTCTGGACCGGATGCACCTCTACACCGACCGAAGGCCTCTCTTCGAACTGCACGGCGTTGAGTCGGAGGTTGAAAAGGCCCTGAACCGCAAGGTGTGGCTGGAGTCCGGGGGCTACCTGATCATCGATCGGACCGAAGCCCTTTGGGTCATCGACGTCAACACCGGGAAGTTCATCGGCAAGACCAGCCTGGCCGATACCATCCTGCGGACCAACCTGGAGGCTTGTCGGGAAATCTGTCGGCAGTTGAGACTGCGGGACATGGCCGGCATCATCATCATCGACTTCATCGACATGGACTCGACCGATGACCAGCGCAAGGTGCTGGAGTTCCTGGGCGACGAACTCCGCCGGGACCGGACCCGCACGCACCTGGTGGGTATGACCGAACTGGGCCTGGTCCAATTGACCCGCAAACGCGAGGGGAAGGACCTCGACGCGGTGATGCGCGAGCCGTGCCCGGTCTGCTCTGGCCGAGGCCGTCTGCTCTCGGCCCAGTCGCTGGCCTTCCGGGTCCGACGCGAAATCCTGCGCCTGGCCGTGGATGGCCGCAATGAGGCCATCCTGGCCCGGGTCCACCCACACACGGCCATCGAGTTGATCGGAGTCGAGGGGGAGGAGATCGAGGCCCTCGAGCGCGACAGCGGTCGGACGATCCTCGTGCAGGTGGACCCGCACCTCCATCCCGAGCACCACGAGGTGATTGGAGGGCCTCGCAATCAACTGGAGGCTCGGGTCACCCGATTGGCCCAGGGCCATCAGGCCAAGGTCCGCCTGGAAGAGCCCTTTGGCCCCAACGTCCAGAGCGCCGTGGCCGTGATCAACGGGAACCTGGTGGAAGTCCTCTCGGGAGGCGACCGCCTGGGCAAGGAGGTCAACGTGCGCCTGGTCCGGAGCACCGCGGCCTTCTGTCAGGCAAAAATCGTCCGCTGAGGAGTGTTCGTGGGACTCAGACGGAGGAGTGCCGCGGGAGTTTCTTGAAGTCGAAAACAGCTCCAGGGCCCTGCCTGACGGAGGCCCCCCTCCAGGCAGGTCAGCCTGCTGGTCGAGAGATTCGAGGTGACCCGGGCGGAAGCCGTCACCTGTCGGCCACCCTGTGAACGAGCGAGGTCAAGGAGAGTTGGAACTGACCTTCTGGGGAGTCCGCGGTTCCTTTCCCGTCGCGCGCCCCCACGCCCGCAGGTTTGGAGGCAACACTCCATGCGTGCAGGTCACCGCGGAGGGAAACCACGTGGTGATCGACGCCGGCACGGGGATCCGCCGTCTGGGCCAGAGACTCCTTTCTCAAGGATGTCCTCGAGACCTCACGCTCCTGATCAGCCATCCTCACTGGGACCACATCCAGGGGTTCCCCTACTTCGAGCCGGCCTACCAACCAGAAGTCGAGGTCTCCATCTTTTCGATCCTGCGGGAAGAGGACAAACTGGAGACCCTCTTTTCGGGTCAGCAGCACGTCGCCTTCTTCCCGACTCCTTTGGAGCAGCTTCCCTCGAAGGTCCGCTTCCTTGAATTGGAGGAGGGGAAACCCCAGCAGGCTTCGGGTTTCCAGATCCTCACACGCAGGTTGAACCATCCCGGGGTCTCCAGCGGCTACCGCCTGGAAAGGGATGGCGTCGTCCTCGCCTATGTGTGCGACGCGGCCCCCTCGCGCGACGTGCTTCTGGCCGACCCCCGGCCTGGCGTCTCGGAAGAAGCCTTCCTGCGCGAACTCTTCGAGAACCAGGTGCGTCTGGCCGAGGGAGCGGACCTGGTCATCTATGACACCTTCTTCACCCCGGCGGAATACGCCGAGCGCAGCCATTGGGGCCACTCCACCCTGGAGGACGGACTGGAGATCTGCCGTCTGGCCGGAGCGGACAATCTGTTCATGTTCCACCACAACCCGGAGCGCAGGGATGAGGAACTGGCCGTTCTGTTCGAAGAAGCCCGCAGGCTGGGCGAGAGCCAGGGGCTGAACGTCCACGTGGCTTGCGAAGGGCAGACATGGAATCTGGAAAGGGGCAGTCTGACGGCGTGCGAGTGACCTTCTGGGGGGTGCGCGGCTCCATTCCCACACCTGACGAGCCGCAAGCGCGCTACGGAGGGAACACCCCCTGCGTCTTGCTCTCCTGCTCGGATGGAACCCTGATCAGCCTGGACGGCGGGATGGGGTTCCGCTGGATGACCGCCGACCTGATGGCTGGGAAGGCCGGCCGCGGACAGGAGAGGCTGCACCTGATGCTGGCCCACTGTCACTGGGACCACATCCAGGGGATCCCCTTCTCTCCCATGATGTATGTGGCCGGAAACCGGGTCACGATCCACGGACGCCAGAGCTTTGAGGGAGGTTTGAAAGAGACCCTGCTCCACCAGGTCAATCCCAGCTACTGTCCGGTTCCGAACTTCTTCCTCCTGCGCGACGTCGGCGCCACGGTGGAATTCCACGAGATCACCGAGCCGGTCTTCCAGGTCGGCCAAGTGCGGGTGACCTCGCTGGAGCTTCCCCGAGGGAACCGACCGGCTTGTTCGGGCTATCGCTTTGAAGACCAGGGCGTGACAGTCGCCTACCTGACCGACGTGAAATACCCCCAAGGAGATCCCGGCACGACACCTGAAGCCCTCGAGCTGGCGCGCGGGGCACACCTGCTGATCCACGACGCCCAGTTCCTGCCCGAAGAGGTCAAGGAGCGCGTGAACTGGGGGCACTCCACCTGGCGACAGGCCGTCGAGTTGGGGAACCTGGCCGGCTGCCACAGGGCGGCTCTCTTCCACCATGATCCCGGCCGGACCGACGACCAGCTCGATGCCCTGGAGATCGAGGCCGGCCGCCTGGCCCGGGGACCACAGGTCTTCGTCGCCCGCGAGGGCCTGAGCCTCGACCTCTGAGCAGGGACCGGCCGGTCTGGATGGAAGCCAGGAACAGTCCATGAAAGCCATGATCCGAATCCTGCGCTTCCATCCTCTGGCAGCCTGGCTGGTCCTGCTGGCCCTGGCTGCCCTCGCCTGTGGCGGCGGTCCGGGAGGGACCGACCCGGCGGTCCCGGGGCCGACCGAGATCCCGCCCCCCAGTCTGGAAGGCCGTCCCGACACCCTGGCCCGGGAGTTTCTCGACCATCTGCGGGCCCATCGCTTCAGACAGGCCCACGGCTATCTGGGAACGGGCCTGCAGTCGGCCATGACGGCCGAGGACTTCGAGAAGCGCATGGGAGAGGCCTTGAAGACAGCCTCAACCCGCCTGGCCTACGAGAACCGCTGGGTGCAAAGCGAGCGGATCGAGGGCCCCAGGGCCCTTGTGACCGTGTCCGACCGGAGATACTCGCAGGTCCAGCCCTGGACGTGGGAGTTCTGGCTTGAAGCAGGAACCTGGAGGATTCGGACACTCGACCTCCCTCCGGTCCTGCGACATCAGACCCCCTGAGGACTCTCAGGGAGTGGACTCCTCCTGGCGGGGAGGATCCGCCAGAAGGCCCGTCGCAGGGGCAGGAGCCTCCTCGCGGTGGGGGGGCAGAGGCACTTCACCGGCCGTATTCACAGCCTTCTTGAAGGAGGCCATTCCTTCTCCGATCGCCTTGCCGATCTCGGGAAGTCGGCGGGGCCCGAAGAGCAGCAGCGCCACGGCGGCCAGAAGGATGAGTTCTCCGTAACCGATGTTGAAGGGCATGGGGCCATCCTCTTTTCCAGGGGCGCACTAGGAACCCAGTCGGAAACCCCTGTGTGCTGCCAGTATACCTTGTCCCCGGCGGGGGCGGGAAGGCGCCCCTGCTCCTACCCCAGTCGGACAGCCAGGTCCTCCAGGATCCGATGGGCCGACACAATCTGGGCTCGGGCGCGCTCGACCAGGGAGACCCGAACCGGAGGGCGCTGCCCTCGGCTCTCGACCTCCTCCAGGTGGCTGAGGGCCTGCTCGAGGTCGGCCAGGCTCTCGGCCAGGGCGTCGCGCGAAGATTGGAGCAGGAGGGGCAGACTCTTGGAGCTCACGCGGAGCCCTTCCGGCCAGAGGCTGCGATTCCTCCTGGAGGAACGCTCCGGAGCCCGTGGAATGAAGGATCCAGTCGGTCACCAACCGACCCTGCCTGCCCCCCCGAAGCCCGGAGGGCAGAGCCCGGTTCCCTTAGCCCGGAACCTGTTCATGGGTGATGGACATGCCTGAGCCCCTTGCCATCGGTTCCCGAGTCCGGATGACCATTCACGACCTGGCAGCCGGAGGAGAAGCAGTCGGACGCGTGGAGAATTTCGTCGTCTTCGTGCCCGGCGGGGCTCCAGGCGACGAGGTCGAGGTCCAGATCACCGAACTCAAGAAGAACTACGGACGAGGTCGGATCTGCCGGATCTTCAAACCCTCCATCCGCCGGATCGTGCCCCGCTGCCCGGTCTACAACGAGTGCGGGGGATGCCAGTTCCAGCACATCGACTACGACTCGCAGTTGCAGTTCAAGACCAAGATGGTCGAGGACGCCTTGCAGCACATCGCCGGTCTGGAGAGCGTCCGGGTCCATCCTTGCCGGCGTATGAAGGACCCCTGGCAGTACCGCGACAAGGTCCAGGCCGTCGTCGCCGCCAAGCCCTACCTGCCCGCCGGCGGTCCGGCTCCTCAGCGCTTCCGTCCTTACGTCGGCTTCTATGCCCAGGGCACCCACAAAGTGGTCAAGGTGGAAGACTGCGCCATCCAGGGTTCATTGAACAACCAGGTCCTGGTGGCAGCCCGGGAAGCCCTGGAGAGGCTTCAATGGCCGGTCTATGACGAGAAGGACGGCACCGGACTGGTGCGCTACCTGGTCGTGCGCAGCTCCCGAAAGGCGCAGGAGGCCATCCTGGTGGTGGTCTCGGCCCAGCCCCGGTTGCCCCAGGTCCAGGAGTTCGTGGACATGGTCCGCAAGAGGGTTCGTGGCCTGCGCGGGGTCCTTTTGAACCTCAACCCCCATCGCTCCAACGTCATCCTGGGAACGCGCAACCAGTTGCTGTGGGGCGCCGACCACCTGGTCGAAGAAGTCCGGGGCCTGAAATTCCACATCTCGCCGAGTTCCTTCTTCCAGGTCAACATCGGGGGCCTGGAGGCCATCTACGACGCCATGGACGAGTATCTGGACCTCAAACCGCGCGACACCATCCTGGACGCCTACTGCGGGGTCGGCTCCCTGGCCCTGTACCTGGCGCGGAAGGCCAAACGTGTGGTGGGGATCGACGAATCCCAGGCTGCCATCGAAGACGCTGTCATCAACTCGGACCTCAACGATCTGGCCAACACCGACTTCACGGCCGGAACCGTGGAGCGCATCCTTCCTGGGATGTACCAGAAGGGCGTGCGTTTCCAGAGCGCGGTTCTCGACCCCCCGCGCAAGGGGTGTGACCCCGTAGTCCTGGACACCCTGGTCAAGATGCACATCCCCAACCTGCTGTACGTCTCCTGCAACCCTTCCACGCTGGCCCGGGATTTGGGGATCCTGGCCAACCAGGGATACCGGACGCTGGACGTCCAACCGATCGATATGTTCCCTCAGACCTTCCACGTGGAATGCGTCGCGAGGATCACACGGAAGTAGCATGCCCCTGAATCCAAGCGAGAACACCGAACGCGTCCGGGCCCAGGCCATCGACCTGAGCCGAGCCTGGAGGCACCACTACCTGGGAGTCGAGCACATGTTTGCCGCCGCGTGCCGCCTGGATGGGGCCTGCGGCGCCGCCCTGGGTGGAGCGGGAATCCCTGTCAGCGACCTGGAGGAGGGGATCCTGGAACTGGTCCCACCGGGTGACGAAACCCCGCTGTGGGACGGCGTTCCCGAGACTCCTCGCCTGCGCCGCCTGATGAAGACCCTGGTCTCAGAAGAGGCCGAATCGGTCCGGGCGCTGCGCATCGAGCCCGTCCACCTGGTCGCCGCAGCCTTGCGCGAAGGGCGCAGCGTGCCCTGCCGTATTCTGCGGGCTCGCGGAGTGGACCTGGATGCCCTGCGCACCCAGGTGCTGACGGGCCGTTCCAGCGCTGTCGGGTCGGCACCTCGGGAGGGAGGCGACCCCGAGTCGCGGGCCGCGGGCAAGACGGACCCCAAGGATCCCAAGAAGGAAGGCAAGGAGAAGTTCCTGGCCAAATTCGGTCGCGACCTGGTCGCCCTGGCCCGCCAGGGGAAGGTCGATCCGGTGGTGGGACGCCAGGACGAAATCCGCCGGGTCTTGCAGATTCTGACGCGCAAGACCAAGTCCAACCCCGTGCTGATCGGTGAAGCCGGGGTCGGCAAGACCGCCGTGGCCTACGGCCTGGCCTTGCGGATTGCCCAGGGAACGGTTCCCGATGCCCTCAAGGGTCGACGCCTGATTGAGCTCAACCTCTCCTCGATGGTGGCTGGGGCACGGCACCGCGGCGAGTTCGAGGAGCGCCTCCAGGGAGTGATGGAGGAGGTTGCGGCCGACCCCTCGGTGATCCTCTTCATCGACGAAATCCACCAGATCGTCGGGGCAGGCGACTCGCGCGGTGGGATGGACGCCGGAAACATCATGAAACCTGCACTGGCTCGGGGGGACTTCGCCGTGATGGGCGCCACCACGACCGACGAGTACCGCAGCAACATCGAAAAGGACCCCGCCCTGGAGCGGCGCTTCCAACCGGTGATGGTCAGCGAACCCTCCGAGGAGGACGCCCTGGAGATCCTCAAGGGCCTGCGGCCCCGCTACGAGCAGCACCACGGGGCCAGTTTCCCCGACGAGGTGTTGCTGGCTGCGGTCAAACTCTCGGTCCGCTTCCTTCCCGACCGGAATCTTCCGGACAAGGCGATCGACCTGATCGATGAGTCGGCCGCCCGGGTGAAGACCCGATCCGGCGTCTTCGCTCCTGGCGCCTCCATGCGCTTCGAGGTCACCGAGGACGTGGTGGCCGAGGTCGTGGCCGACTGGACCGGGATCCCGGTCTCCCGGATCACCAGCGAGGAGGAAGCCCGACTGCTGGATATGGAGAACCTGCTCCGCGGCCGGGTGGTGGGCCAGGACCACGCGGTGGGGGCGGTGGCGCGCACCATCCGGGTCATCCGCGTCGGCCTGGCCTCCCCCAACCGGCCCGGTGGCGTCTTCCTGTTCATGGGTCCCAGCGGGGTGGGCAAGACGGAGCTGGCCAAGGCGCTGGCTGAATTCCTCTTCGGCAGCGAACGCGAGATGGTGCGGCTGGACATGTCGGAGTTCCACGACAAGCACTCGATCGCCCGACTGGTGGGCGCGCCTCCCGGCTACGTGGGATACGAGGGAGAGGGCCAGTTGACCAAGGCGGTCCGCACCCGGCCCTTCTGCGTCCTGCTTCTGGACGAGGTCGAGAAGGCGCACCCGGACATCTTCGACATCTTCCTGCAGGTCTTCGACGACGGACGCCTGACCGACGCCAAGGGGCGGACGGTCAACTTCACCAACTCGATCATCATCATGACCTCGAACCTGGGCTCGCGGGCCGCGGCCCTGCACGCCGCCACGCCTCCCTCTGCGGTCGCTGCTGCGGGGGAGGGCCCCCCCCCGGCACCGCGATTGGCGGCGCCTCCCACCGACGTCGGCTTCGTGGGCCAGCTCGACTCCATGCCCGAGGCCTATCAGAACGCCCTGCGTGGGCATTTCCGGCCCGAATTCCTCAACCGGATCGATGAGATCGTCGTCTTCCGCACCCTGCAGCGCGAAGATCTCCGGGGAATCGTCCAGCTCAACCTGACCCGGCAGCTCCGCCGCATCCAGGACAGCCGGCAGATCGAGATGGAACTGACCCAGGAGGCCATCGACTTCCTGTTGACCAACGGCTACCACCCCGAGTTCGGAGCTCGTCCTCTGCAGCGGGCCATCGACACCTGGCTGACCAAACCGTTCGCCGAGGAGATCCTCCGGTCCCAGTTGCCTCCCGGGACGCACGTGCGCGTCTTGCGGGCCGGGGAAGGCCTGCGTTTCGAGAGCGCCGTCCCGGGATACGTCGGAGACACCTTAGGAGGCGAACCGTGAGGATTCAGCTCGAGGTGCTGGGAGGCCCTCTGGACGGGCACGTGTTCCAGTTCAACAAGACCGTCCAGATCGGACGGGAAGGCGAGGTCGGCCTGGGCATCGACCGCTTCATCAGCCGGCGCCACGCCAGGCTGGAGCCCCAGCCCCACGGCGGCGTCGTTCTGGAAGACCTCAACTCCACCAATGGAACCTTCGTCAACGAGGAGCGGGTTCATGGCCGGGTGGAGCTGCGCAATGGCCACGTCTTCCGGGTGGGCAAGACCTGGCTGGAAATCGCCTGGTAGGCCGAAACTCCTGAAGAATCGGACCGCGTCGTCCAGGCTCTTCCCAAGACCGGCAGGTTGTGCTAGAATCACTCGACCTTGGGCCCTGGCTCGAGGTTCGTGCTTTGAAGAAAGCCGCTGTCCCGAGTTTCATCTCGGGATGGTCAGTTCATTTCAAGGGCATTTGCGCCCCGGTCGAGGGAGACCCCCGTGAAGAGCAACATGCACCCGAAGCTGCACCCAACCACCGTGAGCTGCGCCTGCGGAAATTCGTTCGAGACCCTGGCCACCAAGCAGAACCTGCGCGTGGAAATCTGCAGTGCCTGCCACCCGTTCTACACCGGCAAGCAGCGCTTCATCACCCGCGAGGGTCAGGTCGAGAAGTTCCGTCAGCGCTACAGCCTGAAGGACTAGCTTCTCCGCTCCGGCCTTCGCCGGCTGAAGCCATGATGGCGTTTCCCGGCGGCCTCCGCCAGGAGGCGCTATCCACTTTTGGGGAGGCGCCGCCTCCCAGGGTTCGAGAGGACGTCGATGCTTGACCTCCAGAAGCTCCAGGACATGGAGCGACGCTTCGAGGAACTCGAGCACAGCCTGTGCAACCCCGAGATCCTGGCCGACCCCAAGGTCTTCCGACAACTGTCCAAGGAGCGCAAGGCCATCGAAGACGTCGCCTTGCGCTCGCGCGAGATGCAGGACTTGATGGACCGGATCCAGGCCGAGCAGAAGGCCTTTGCTTCCGAGAGCGATCCTGAGATGCGCGAGCTCTATCAGGTCGAGATCGGCGGCATGGAGGCCCGAGTCCAGGAGCTCGAGGTTGAATTGACCCGACTGCTCCTGCCTCGCGATCCTTATGCCGGCAAGGACATCATCCTCGAGATCCGTCCGGCCGCTGGTGGGGATGAGGCGGGGCTCTTCGCAGCCGAACTGCTGCGCATGTACCTGCGCTTCGCCGAGTCCAAAGGCTGGAAGTCCGAGCTGATGTATCGTCAGGACACCGAACTCGGAGGCCTCAAGGAGGTGAGCGTGTCCATCTCCGGAAACGACGTCTACCAGCACATGAAGTTCGAGAGCGGAGTCCACCGGGTGCAGCGCGTTCCCGCCACCGAGGCCTCCGGGCGGATCCACACCTCCACGGTGACCGTCGCGGTCATGCCTGAAGCCGACGATGTCGACGAGGTTCCCATCGATCCCAAGGATCTGCGGATTGACACCTATCGCTCGTCCGGGGCGGGTGGGCAGCACGTGAACAAGACCGAGTNNTCGGCCATCCGGATCACCCACCTGCCGACCGGCCTGGTGGTGGCCTGTCAGGACGAACGTTCCCAGATGCAGAACCGCGACAAGGCCATGCGGGTGCTGCGCGCCAAACTGCTGGAGATGGAACGGGCTCGAGCTGAGGCCGAGGTCGCCGCGAACCGCCGCTCCCAGGTGGGCACGGGAGACCGTTCCGAGAAGATTCGCACCTACAACTTTCCTCAGAGCCGGGTCACCGACCATCGAATCGGATTGACGCTGCACAATCTCTCCGCGACGATGGAGGGCGACATGGAGGCCCTGATCCAGGGCCTGCTGGCAGAAGAGCAGAAGGCGCGAATGGAGCAGGTGGGCCAGGCGTGAACCCCTCGGCTTCCGGGAGGGCGCGGACCATCTCCGAGGCCCTGGATTCGGCTGCTCGCTTCCTGCGCGAGAAGAGGGGGCGCTCGCCACGTCTGGATGCCGAGTTGTTGCTGGCCCATCTGCTGGAATGCTCGCGAACGCAACTCTATGCGCACGGACCGGACCCTCTGGACCCGGCGCTCGTGGTGGCCTTCCAGGAACTCCTGGAGCGGCGCAAGGCGGGTGAACCGGTGGCCCACCTGGTGGGTTGGAAGGAGTTCTACGGCCGACGCTTCGCCGTCACGCCCCATGCCCTGATCCCTCGGCCCGAGACGGAATTCCTGGTCGAGGCCGGCCTGCAGCTCCTCGAGCGCCGGGCTCCCATCCGCCCCGAGATCCTGGAACTGTGCACAGGGAGCGGCGCCGTGGCCGTCACTCTGGCCCTGGAGATGCCGCACGCGGTGGTCTGGGCGACCGACCTCTCCGAGCAGGCCCTGCAACTGGCTCGCGAGAACGTTCTGAGCCATCGGGTCCAGGAGCGGGTCCATCTGTCGTGCGGTGACCTGTTCCATGCCTTGTCCGGGTCCCGACGCTTCGATTTGATCCTGGCCAACCCGCCCTATGTCGGCACTGAAGGGGGGCCTGCCCCCGAGGAGGCCGTGGTCCGCCACGAACCCGCGATGGCCCTCTTCGCAGGGCCCGACGGCCTGGAGGTCGTGCGCCGCCTGGTGGCGGAGGCGCCGGAATGGCTGGTGGACGGAGGGAACCTGGTCCTGGAGGTGGCGGCCGGGCAGAGCGAGGGCGTGGAAGCCATGATGCAGGAACGCGGCTTTCGGGATACGGGTCTGGTCTGCGACCTTGCAGGCCTGCCTCGGGTCGTCCTGGGTCGCTGGGAGGAACGCTGATGGACATGGAAGTCACCCGACCTGAGGGGCAGGCCCGCAGCCTGGCCAGGATTCTGCGCGAGGAGGGTCTGGCGGAGGTGGAGGTCGAGATGGGGAACCAGCGCTTCCGGCTCCGCAGGCGCCGTGAACCGGACCTCCTGGCGACCCGGCCGGCCGGAGACGACGTGGAACAAGCCCTGGAGGCCCTGGAAGGGCTGGCGATCACGTCAACCCGGGTGGGCCTGGTACACTTGAGGGATCCTCACCTCGGAACCACACCGGCTCCGGTCGGGGCCACCGTCGAAGAAGGCCAGGTCCTGGCATGGATCCAGACCATGGGAGTCCACCAGGAGGTCCGAGCTCCTCGGGCGGGGAGGGTCCTGGAAACCCTGGTCGCGGAGGGCGACCCGGTGGAGTATGGCCAGGTCCTGCTGGTCCTTCAGGGGGGCAACTGAGAGTGTTCAAGAAGATCCTGATTGCCAATCGGGGCGAGATCGCCCTGCGCATCCTGCGAGCCTGCCGTGAACTGGGTATCCGGACCGTGGCGGTGCACTCCGAGGAGGACCGCGAATCGCTGCACGTCCGCCTGGCGGACGAGACCTTCTGCGTCGGACCGGGACCCGCGGCACAGTCCTACCTCAACATTCCCCACCTGATCGCGGCCGCGACCATCGCCGGGGCGGAGGCCATCCACCCGGGGTACGGTTTCCTGGCGGAGAGCCCGCGCCTGGTCGAAGTCTGCGAGAAGCACGGCCTGGTCTTCATCGGACCTGGTCTGGCGGCGATGCGCCTGATGGGCGACAAGGCGCAGGCGCGTCAGACGGTGGTACAGGAAGGCGTCCCGGTCCTTCCGGGAACCGACGAGGTGACGGAATCGGAGGATGCCCGGGAGTTTGCACGCCTTCACGGCTATCCGATCATGCTGAAGGCAGCGGCGGGTGGAGGAGGCAAGGGCATGCGGGTGGCCCACGGGCCTGAGGACCTGGAACGCCACTTCCTCACGGCCAGGGCAGAAGCCCAGAGCGCTTTCGGAGACGGTCGAATCTATCTTGAGAAGTTCCTGCCCCGGGCCCGCCACATCGAGTTCCAGGTCCTGGCCGACTCCCATGGGACCGTGGTCCACCTGGGCGAACGCGACTGCTCGGTCCAGCGGCGCCACCAGAAGCTGGTGGAGGAATCCCCTTCGACGGTCCTGACCCCTGAGCTGCGCCGCGAGATGGGGGAGGCGGCCGTCCGGGCGACCCGGGCCTCGGGCTATTCGGGCGCGGGAACCGTCGAGTTCCTCTTCGATCCGCAGTCTGGGGCCTACTACTTCCTGGAGATGAACACGCGAATCCAGGTCGAGCATCCGGTCAGCGAGGTCGTCACGGGGATCGATCTGGTCAAAGAGCAGATCCGGGTTGCGGCCGGCCTGCCCCTGGGCTTCAGCCAGCAGGACGTCCAACTTCGCGGGCATGCCCTGGAGTGCCGGATCAACGCCGAGGACCCGGAGAACGACTTTGCCGCGTCGCTGGGCACCATCCAGGAGCTGCACCTGCCCGGTGGCCCCGGAATCCGGGTGGACACGCATCTGGAGCGGGGTTACGTGGTTCAGCCCTTCTACGACTCGCTGCTGGCCAAGGTGATCGCCCACGGCAGCAACCGGGAAGAGGCGCTGGCCCGGATGGACCGGGCCCTGCACGAGATGCGGGTCCGCGGAGTCCACACCACCGTGGACTTCCACCGCCGACTCCTCGAGACCGGAGAATTCCGGCGTGGGGAGATCCATACGACCTTCGTCGAGGCCTGGATGTCGGGCCCGGCGCTGGAGGCTTGAGATGTCCGACCTCGAGGATCGCTTCCGTTCCGATATCCGCGACCACCGCCGGCGGGCCCGGATCCTGGCCTTGCAGGCCCTGTTCCAGATCGACGTGGGAGGCCAATCGACCCAGGACGCCCTCCAGGACGTCCTCTCCCAGGGCGAGGAGTCCGGGGTCCGCAACTTCGTCGAGGATCTGGTCACCGGTGTCCGGGAAGAATTGCCGGACCTGGATCGACGAATCCAGCAGACCGCCCGGAACTGGAGCCTGGAGCGCATGGCGCGGGTCGACCGGAACATCCTTCGAATGGGCGCCTACGAACTGCTGCGCATGTCCCGGGTTCCCGCCGCGGTGGTCCTCAACGAGGCCGTGGAGTTGGCCAAGGAATATGGGGATGAAGGCTCGGGGAGCTTCGTCAACGGAGTCCTGGATGCTCTGCGAGCCGCCGAGGTGAAGTCAGAATGAAGGGCACCCATCGCCAGGTCCGACGCACCCTGGTGAGGATCCTCCTGGGAGGCTTCCTGGTCTTCCTGGCCCTGCTGGTGGCGGGCGGCACGACGGGCCTGGTGATCCTGAACAACTACGCCAAGGAGCTTCCCGACGTCTCGCGGTTGCGCTACTACGAGCCCTCCGAGACCACGCGAATCTTCTCCTCGGACGGCCAGTTGATCGCCACCCTCTTCAAGGAGAACCGGACCTGGACCCCTCTCGAAGAGATCTCGCCGAACATGAGGAACGCCATCCTGGCCATCGAGGATTCGCGCTTCTACGAGCACAAGGGCGTCGACCCCGTGGGTGTGCTCCGGGCGGGATTGGACCTGATCCGTTCCCGGGGGCAGATCCGGCAAGGTGCCAGCACCATCACCATGCAGTTGGCCCGGAACCTCTTCCTGAGTCCGGACCAGAGCTTCGACCGCAAGTTCCGCGAGGCCCTTCTGGCTCTGCAGATCGAGAAGACCTTCGCCAAGGACGAGATTCTCGAGCTCTACCTCAACCAGGTCTACTTCGGGGCCGGCGCCTATGGGGTGCAGGCGGCGGCAAACGTCTACTTCAACGCCAAGGCCAGCGACCTCTCGGTCGTCCAGGCGGCCATCATCGCCGGATTGCCCGCCTCTCCCAGCACCTATTCCCCCCTGGTCGATGAACGCTCGGCCCGGATTCGCGCCATCGAGGTCCTCTCGCGCATGCTCGTGTTGGACCAGATCGACCAGAAGCAGTACCGGGAAGCCGTGGATCAACTGCGCACCGGGTTGAAGTACGCCAACAAGAACCGCGAAGAATTCCAGGTCCTGAAGGTTCCTTACTTCACCACCTACGTGATCAAGGACCTGTACAGTCGCTACGACGAGGACCTTCTCTATCGAGGCGGCTTGAGGATCTACACCACCGTGGATCTCAAGCTGCAGGAACAGGCGGAGTCCATCCTGCGCCGCAACGTGGCCAACTACGCCAGCGCCTACAACGCCACCAACGCCGCCGCCGTGGTCATCGAGAACAAGACCGGCTACATCCGGGCCATGGTCGGCGGGGTGGGTTGGAGCAAGAAGAATCAGTTCAACCGGGCCTGGCAGGCCCGGCGCCAGCCTGGCTCCTCGTTCAAGGTCTTCGTCTACACCACCGCGGTGGAAGCGGGCTACACCCCTGACACGGTGGTCCCGGACAGCCCTGTGACCTACCAGATGGGCGGTGGAGAGACCTGGTCTCCCAAGAACTCTGACGGCCGCTTCATGGGGAGCATCCCCATGCGCACGGCCTTGCAGTATTCACGCAACGTGGTGGCGGTTCGCCTGTTGACCCTGGTCGGTGCCGAGAGGGTGATCGAGTATGCCTACCGCATGGGCATCCGCGAGCGCCTCGAACCCAACCTGTCGCTGGCCTTGGGGAGTGCGGTGGTCACCCCTCTGGAGATGGCCTCCGCCTTCTCGGTCTTCCCCAACGGAGGGCTGCGGATTCAGCCCACAGGTGTGAAGATCATCTACGATTCCGAAGGCAACGTCGTCGAGGATCACACCTTCCCCAAGCAGGAGGAGGTCCTCTCGGAGGCCACCGCCTTCACCATGAGCGAGATGCTCCAGAACGCCGTCCAGCGGGGAACCGGAACCGCGGCTTCGCTTTCCGACAGACCCGTCGCAGGCAAGACGGGCACCACCGACGACCACCGCGACGGGTGGTTTGTGGGCTTCACCCCCCAGTACACCAGCGCCGTGTGGGTCGGCAACGACAACTTCTCGCGCATGTGGCACGTCTTCGGGGGGGACGTGGCGGCGCCGTTGTTCCGCGAGATCATGCAGTTTGCCCACAAGGGGTTGCCGGTTCTGCAATTCGGGCAACTGCGGGGCGGCCAGGTCTCGGTGCTGATGTGCAGCGAGTCCAAGAAGCGCGCCAACGCCAAGTGCCCCACCACCTACAAGGAGTATTTCAAGCCCGGCATGGTGCCCACCACCTTCTGTCCGCTGCACGGACGCGGTCAGGCCCTGCCGTCGGCGAACCCCAGCCCGAAGGCCACCAAATCTCCCGACAAGAAAGAGGATCCTGAGGAGGAGATGCCGGCCGAAATGGACCAGCAGACCGATCTTCCGTCCGAGGCGCCGACCGCCGTGCCGCTGGAGCCTCCCACCGAGGAGCCCATCCTGGACCTGCCTCCGGTGGACGGGAGTGAACCCACGGAGATGGACCTTCCGACCCCAGTCGAGGGGCCTCAGGACCAGTTCGAGGAGACGGACCTGCCCCCGGCGGCCACCCCCGAGCCTCTGCCGACCAGCGCGCTTCCCTGAGGATCAGGCCGGCGTGGGGGCGCCGGCCCGTTCCTTCTTGAGCAGGGGACCCAGCACGCGCTGCCGGGCTGCCCGCAACTGGCGCTTCTTGTAGTCCGAGTGGGAAGCGCCACCCTCCTGGCTGCGCCGGTGGTTCTCCTCGTCGAGGATCTGCACCTCGAGCGGGAAGAAGATGCGCAGCTCGCGTTCCTCCTGGGGGCCCTCCAGCTCGCGCAGCAGGCCTTCGAGATCGGGCCCCAGGTGGTACTTCTCGAGGTGGACCCGCATCCTGCGAGCGCGCAGATATCCGGGATTCTCGACCTTGACCAGTTGCTGGACCGTGAACTGGATCGAGCGGTAGTCGGGGCTGGTGAAGGGATTCTCGAGACGGGACTCCAGGCCGGCCACGTCCAGGCTACTCTCTTGCAGTCGGCGCAGGAAGCGCTGATCGCGCCCCTCCTCGGTGAGATCCCTGAAGCCGCCGGTCAACTCCTCATACACGCTGCGGAAGTGCTCCAGGTTGACCAGGGTGTTCCGGCTGCGGCCAGGAGTCACGTTCGCGAACATGATCAGGTGGTTCTGGCGCAGGTAGCGCAGGGCCAGCAGCGCATCCAATCGGGTCGGGGTGACCATCTTCACGCCCAGGCGGTCGTGGATGATCTCGGCCACGTTGTGGGGCTTGTGCAGGAGTTTGAGGATCAGGCTGTCCCGGCTCTTCTCTTCCTTATAGAAGATGTCCAGGAGGGGAACCGACAAAGGTCCGCGCCCCAGACTGAGCCGTCCTTCGCCGTCCTGGTGGACGTGCTGCTTGAAGCGGTCCAGGATCTGGCGCTTGATCTCCGGGAAGAACTCCGAGCGCAAGGTGTTGTTGATGTGGCTGATGGTGTGCATGACCCGCAGCAGCGCGCAGGCCCAGGCCTGGCGATCCGTGCGGTTTCGGTCGGAGGCCCAGACCAGGAGATCGCGCAGGTCCGTCGGACGTTCGACGTCCGCCGGCAGGAGCAGGGTCTCTCCCGAGCCATCGCCCTCAGGGCAGAAGTAGCGCTTGATGAAGGCCACGGCCTCGATGTGGATGCGCCAGGCCACGTCCCGGTCCTCGTCGTCCTCCAGGTCATACCCGTAGTGCAGGAGGAACTGGTGGGCCTCCTCCCGATCCATCACCGCAAGTGCCGGAAGATCGATGGGGGAGAGACCGTCCAGGATGAACCGGAGAATCTCCCACGAGAAGTTGTTGCGAGTCATGGAACCGGGAATCTCGGTCACAACTTCATTATAGCCCAAACCCCCGGAGGGGCAAGCCGGCATCCCAGTTTCTTGCATCTGCATCTTGATCGAGGCACTTCCTGACGTCGGATTACTTACGGGGATGGCTGGATTCGTAGACCGCCCGCATCCGTTCACGCGAAAGATTGGTGTAGACCTGGGTGGTCGACAGACTCTGATGACCCATCAGTTCCTGGATGGTGACCAGGTCCGAGCCGCCCTCCAACATGTGGGTCGCAAAAGAGTGGCGCAGCGTGTGGGGTGAGGCGGCCTTCTCGAGACCTGCCTCCGTCTTGATCTTCTCGAACATCAGCTCGACGGCCCGCCGAGACAGGCGGTCCCGGAAGCGATTCAAGAACAGGGCGTCGGTGCGGGTGCGGGGTCTGCAGGCAAGCCAGGCCTGCAGGGCGGCCAGGCCGGCCTCGTTGAGGAAGACCATCCGCTGCTTGTTACCCTTGCCGGTGACCCGCAGGGTCATTTCGGGCAGGTTGAGGTCCGAGAGGTTCAGACCCACCAGCTCCGCCAGGCGCATCCCCGTCGCATAGAACAACTCCAGGATCGCCCTGTCCCGGATGGGTCCCCATTCTCCGGGCTTCTCAGCCATCCGGGCATGCGCGGTTCGCAGGATGAGCTCGACTTCGTCCTGGCTGAGGACCTTGGGCAGCAGACGTCCGCCGCGCGCCGAGCGGATTCGCTCCATGGGAGACGAGCTGATGTGACCTTCCTTCTCGAGGAACCGAAAATAGGACTTCAGGCAGGCGATCTTGCGGTTCAGGCCCTGGGGCGTGTAGTCCCGCTGCCGGCGCAGATACGACAGGAACTCGCGCAACGTGCGCTCGTCCATGCCTTCCAGGGTCAATCCGTCGTCCAGGTATGGCGTGAAGAACTCGTAGAACAGTCTCAGGTCGGCTTCATATTCATGGACCGTGCGCCTCGCCAGATTCCGTTCGACCCCCAGGTGCTCGAGGAAATCCTCGACGTACCATCCGCGGGCCCGGTCCAGGTTGCCTCGGTTCTTGGACTGTGGCGTCTGATCCACGACAGGCCCTCCGGTTGCAGGTGCTGGATTGAGGCGGGTGAGGTTTGAGTGTCACCCCCGGCGCGAGAAAACGTTGATGATCGCCAAACGTATCTTTGGCGATCATCAACGTCCGGTGCCAGCGCTCAGGTTGGGCCGGGCTTGTAGCCGGGCGGAACCGAGGGCGACAGGAAACCATCCTCCTGGGAGGTCGCAGACTGCGCAGGCCCGGGCGCCGACTGGGGCTCGGGCGTCGTCGCATCCGAGGGCTCCGCGGTCTGGAGGAACTGGCGGATCTCCAGCGGGTAGTCCAGACGCGGCTCACCGTCCAGCAGGACCTGGATGCGGTAGACCCCGGGCGCGTCGAACTGAAGGCCCTGGAACTTGTTGATCACCATGTAGGGCTGCAGCTCGTGCGGCAACTCGAAGACCTGCTGACCGGTCTGCACCAGGACCTGACCAGCAGGCGTCAGAAGCCGGACCTCCTGGACGAAGCGGCCCTGGCCGGCACACCAGCCGTTGGCCAGGAAGAAGTCGACGGTGAAAGGAAAGTCGGGCGACGGCAGCTCGTAGAAGACGTTCTCAAAGCTGGGCAGCCGGGCTTCCTCGGGAATGTTCAGGCAAGGCACCGAGAACTGGAGGGATGGCTTCACGGGGCTTCCTTTCTCGGAAGAGATTGACGTCCCATGGTTTCGCAGTCCGCCGCCCGAAACCTGTCAGGCTCCATCGGCCAGGGCCCGAACCGCCTCGGGTCGGACTCCCTCGACCCGGACGATCTTGGTCCGCGACTTCTCGCCGGTGCGCAGGGAGATCTGGCTGCGCCGGACGCCCAGGGCCGCCGCCAGAAGGGCCTGCAGGGCGGCATTGGCACGGCCCTCCACGGGTGGGGCCGCCAGGCGCACCATCAGAGCCCCCTCACGGACGCCGTGGAATCCCTCCTTCTGGGCCCGGGGGATCACCCGGACGGCAAACGAGACACCGGTGGCATCGGACTGGATGGGGAAATCCATCAGGACGCGATCACCAGCCCCTCCCCATCGGCCGGTTCCTCCAGCAGGACCCCCCGATCCAGATCGAAACCGGCCCGCCCCCGGAGAACCTCCAGGGCCTCACAGGCGGCCTTCTGGCTGGCCTCACGCTTGCTCCGCCCCTGACCCTGCCCCAGGATTTCCCCCAGAAACCCGACCTGGACCACGAAGACCCGCTCATGGGGGGGGCCCTCCTCGCGGACGACCTCGTAGTCCGGCAGGGATTTGTGCAGACGCTGGGTGCACTCCTGGAGCAGGCTCTTGAAATCCTTCTGCGAGCCCTCCATCCGATCCATGGCCTCCTGGAGCAGACTCAGCACGAAGCGCACGACCACGTCCAGCCCCCCGTCCAGGTACAGAGCCCCGATCAAGGCCTCCAGGGTGTCGGCCAGGATGTTCCTGCGACCCTCGCCGTGGGCCAGGGTCTCACCCCGGCCCAACAGGATGTGCTCGCCCAGACCCAGGTTCCGTGCCAGCCGTGCCAGGCACGAGGTGCTGACCAGGTGGGCCTTGATCTGGGCCAGGCGACCCTCCGGAAGGTCGGGGTGCCGGTCGTACAGGTAGCGGCAGACCACCACGCCCAGGACCGCGTCGCCCAGGAACTCCAGGCGTTCATTGTTCTCAGGGCCGTTGCTGCGTTCGTTGGAGTAGGATTCGTGCGTCAGGGCCAAGGCCAGAAGTGAGGGATCCTGGAAGCGATGGCCCGTGACTTCCTGAAGGAGTTCCAGGTCCAGGACCTTCCGCTCAGGCCCGGCCTCAGGCTGGAGGCCAGAAGTTCCGGTGTCGTTCACCCTTGCGCCGGATCGTACCTGCGGATCGCCACGACCGCGTTCTGCCCCCCGAACCCGAACGAGTTGTTCAGGGCTGCCCGGACCGGCATCGACCGGGCCACGTTGGGAACGAAGTCCAGGTCACACTGAGGGTCGGGGTATTCGTAGTTGATGGTCGGAGGCACCGCCCCTTCCCGAGTGGCCAGCACACAGACGATGCTCTCCAAGGCACCGGCGGCCCCCAAGGTGTGTCCCATCATCGACTTGGTCGACGAGACCACCAGGCTGTGAGCGTGCTCTCCGAAGACCCGGTGCAGGGCAGCGACTTCGCAGGGGTCGCCGACCGGGGTCGCCGTTCCGTGGGCGTTCACGTAGTCCACCTGATCCAGAGGCATCTCGGCATCGGCCAGGGCCATCAGCATGGCGCGGGCAGCCCCATCCCCCGAGGGGTTCGGCTGGGTGATGTGGTAGGCATCCCCGCTGCTGCCATGCCCCGCGACCTCCCCGTAGATCCGGGCTCCGCGGGCCAGGGCTGAGGTCAGGCTCTCCAGGACCAGGACGCCGGCCCCCTCGCCGATCACGAATCCGTCCCGCTCGCGGTCGAAGGGTCGGGAGGCTCGAAGGGGGTCCTCATTTCGGGTGGACATCGCCTTCATCGAGCAGAAACCGGCCACGGCCAGAGGGGTGATGGCGGCCTCGGTCCCCCCGGCCAGCACCACGTCCGCGCGACCCATCCGAATCATGTCGACCCCGGCCGCGAGGCAGTGAGCCCCCGTCGCACAGGCGGAAACAGTTGAGAAGTTGGGGCCCTTCAGACCGAACTGGATCCCGACCTGTCCGGCAGGCATGTTGGGGATCATCATGGGGATGAAGAAGGGGCTGATCCGCCCTGGTCCGCTGGTGGAAAGGATGGTGTGCTGATTCTCGAAGGTCTGCATCCCCCCGATCCCCGAGCCGATGCTGACCCCGATGCGATGGGCGTTGGCCTCCCCCACCTGCAGCCCGGAATCCTCCAGGGCCATGCGGGCGGCGGCGACGCCGAACTGGATGCACCGGTCCATCCGGCGAGCTTCCTTCTTCCCCACATACTCACCGGGATCGAAGTCGCGCACCTCGGCAGCGAAGCGCGTGGAATAGCCGGTCGCATCAAAATGGGTGATGGGAGCGGCTGCGTTGCGCCCCTCCAGCAGGGCGCGCCAGAAGGCCTCCCAGCCGAGTCCCAGTGGAGAGACGACACCCAGGCCAGTGATGACCACGATCGGTTTGGCGGACATTCAGGAAACCTCGAGAAAATCAAGTATCGCCCCGCGGGGTGGCCGCGCCGGACGAGCGCGCATTTCCACGCTGTGCCTGGCGTTCCTCCCGAGGCACGGCCAGGCGGCGGGACACGCTTCTGGCAACTGTAGAGACAGTGGGCGAGAATGGCAAGAGGAACCCCCCGAGGCATCCGGAATGGTTCGCCATGTCCTTCACCGGGTCGGCTCCACGCCTCCTCCTCCTCCTGGCAGCCTGGCTGGGACTCCTGATACCGACGGGTCCAGCACTGACCGCCCCCCTGACGCCACAGCCATTGCCGGGCGGCACCGTCCCCGAAAGGCGTCCGGTGATCTCGGTGGCCTACCCTGCGGAGGATCGTGCCCTCGCCCAGAGCGCCCGGCTCTGGGTCAACGACCGGGAGGTCACCGCCAGTTGTCTGCGGGCGCCGAACTTCCTGTCCTACCAGGCTCCGATTCCCATGCCCGAAGGCGAGGTGCTGGTTCGCTTCACGGCACGAACCTCGGACGCGAAATCGGTCGAGAAGACCTGGACCTTCAGGATCCGACCGACGAACCAGATCACGACGGTTCGTCACGACGCCCCCGGCGAGTTGGGTCAATATGACGACCTGATGGTCGAGATGGAGGCCGAACCGGGCGGCGAGGCCTTCTTCAAGATCGAAGGGTTCAATGAGCGCCTTGCCATGCAGGAAATCTCTCCGGGACTCTACCGGGGGACCTACGGAGTCCTTCCCGGGGACTACCGCCTGCAGGCTTCGGTCATCGGTCATCTGCGGACGGAGTCCGGCGTTTCCTCCCTGTCCGCACCACAACCCGTCTCGATTTTCGGACACCTGTTCCGCGTCCGGATCCTGGAACCCGCCAACGGTTCCCAGGTTCCCTTGAGCTTCGTCCTGCGCGGCCGAACCAAGCCCTTCTCACGGATCAGCGTGACGCCCAAGATCGGGTTTGACGAAGGGATCTCCGCCCCGACCCGGGATGATCCGTCCAGCGAGACCGGATCGATCCCTGCAGAGGCTGACTCCGAAGGCTTCTTCACGGTTCGCTACGGCTTCCCCGTCAAGCTCCCCAACATGCACCTCGCCATCACCGTCGTGGCCACCGATCACGAGGGGAACCGCTCGATTCCCGCCATCTTGCGCCTGCGATTCTGATTCTGATGGAATCTTCCAGGGTTGTTTTCCCATCTCCAGGAAAGGGGTAGGAAGCGGAAGGAATCTTATAGGTTCCCGCAGTTGGCGGGGCGACCCTGGACTTCATGATACTGGAGGTCATCGTGCGAAATCTCATCCGAAGCCTGACTGCATCGACACTGATGCTGGCAGCATTCCTGGTCCTGGCCAGTACACCCGCGTCTGCCCAGGACATCTCGGTCTTCGTGGACGGCAAGCGCCTCGACCAGAAACCCGTTTCAGTCGGCGGCTCGACGCTGGTCCCCCTGAGGGGAATCTTCGAAGCATTAGGGGCCGAGGTGAAGTGGGACGGGCCCACCCGGACCGTCCGAGCCACGCGAGAATCCACCAACATCGAATTGACGCTGGATTCGCCCCTGGCCCTGGTGAACGGTGAGATCAAGCGCCTGGACGTCCCGGCCCGCTCGATCGGGGGCCTCACCATGGTCCCGCTGCGCTTCATCGGCGAGGCCCTGGGCGCCAAGGTCGAGTGGCAGGGCGCCACCCGGACCGTCCTGATCACCAGTCCTGAAAAAGTCGGTGGCCAGGCCTCCGACACCCCGAGCATCACCAAGGTCGTGGTCAGTCCCCAGCGAACCCTGCGGACAGGCGACACCCTGACGGTGATCATGACGGGTGACCCTCAAGGCCAGGCGACCTTCGACATCCTGGGTGTGCGGACGGCGATCCCCATGTCTGAAGAAAGCCCCGGGCGCTATAGCGGCACCCTGACCATCCCCTCCGGCCTGCAGTCGGATGCCGCCACGCTCCTGGTCCACCTGACCCGAGCGGGTCAAGAGACCGTCCAGGAGGCTTCTGGCACGGTCACCATCCAGGCAGGTTCGACCCCCACTCCGATGGCCTCGCCCTCCGGGACGACCACCGAGTTCCCGGCCCCCAACGCGGTCGTCGCTGACCGCCGTCCCACGGTGGGACTCCACCACACGGCCCCCCTGAGCGCGGGCAAGGTCCGTCTCTTCGTGGATGGCCGCGACTTCACCAACGAGGCGCGGATCTCGGGTTCCCGGATCTCCTGGCAACCCACCTATGATCTCAGTGTCGGCCAGCACTCCGTCCGGTTCAGCGGCGTCGACAACCTGGGCAACCGACTGGAGCGGCGTTGGAACTTCACCCTCGGCGAGCAGGGACAGACCACCCACTACCCCGGGATCAACACCGCCGTGCAGTCCCCGAGGCCCACCATCGGGATGTCCTTCCCCCTGGCGGTCCAGAGCGACAGTGCAAGGCTCTGGGTCGATGGGCAGGAGTTCACTCACCAGGCCACCATCACCCCGTACGAGATCTCCTGGATCCCCCCCTATGAACTGTCCAGCGGAAACCACAACGTCCGCGTGGATGCCACCACCACCACGGGTCAGGCTCTCCACGAGGTCTGGGGCTTCTCGATTTCGGGAACCCAGTCCACCACGACGGCCACGGGCCTGATCACCTCGGTGAACATGAATCCCAACCCGCCCTACTCCATCGGCCAGAACGCGACCGTCACCGTGTACGGCTCTCCGGGCGGAACCGCCACCTTCGACGTCGGCGGCCGAACCGGCTTTGCGATGCGGGAGACGTCTTCGGGGGTCTACCAGGGCAACTACACGGTCAGCAACCAGGATACCAGCACCCGACTGGTGACCACCCTCCGCTTGCCGGACGGCAGGAGCCAGACGCTCCAGTCCGCCGAGGTCGTGACGGTGAGCCAGCCGGCCGGGAACCCGCTTCAACTCAGCGTCACCTCCCCCGCCGACGGACAGAACGTCGATGGCAACTTCAACGTGATCGGCCGCAGCACACCCAACAGCACGGTCGAGGTCACCGCCCAGGTCCGCCACTCCCTGATTCCCGGCGTGATCAGCATCGCCGGACGGACCTTCTCGGGTTCAGCCGTGGCGGATGCCAACGGACACTTCAACGTGGCCGTCGGCGCCACCGAAGCGGCCGTCGGCTCGACCCTGGACATCATCGTCCGGGCTCAGGACGCTTTCGGGAATGTCACGGCCCCGGTCCAGTTCCAGGTGATCCGCCAGTAGCTCCTCAAGGCCCGCTCCGCGGACCAGACCGAGCCGACCCGCCGCCCGCGAGACACGCGGTTGCGGCGGGTCGGCTCCTGCTTTCCGGCAGGAGCCTTCGGCAATGCTCCGAAAAGCGCGGAGTGTCGGAACACAGCCCCCTCAACTGGAAGGGTTTGTCGATCGCCCTGAACCTGGCGGGGATGTTCCTGTTCCTGGTGACGGCGGCCCTGGTCTTTCTCTGGCCAGAGCACCTGGTTCGCTTCGGACTCGGAACCCAGACCTCTCGGATGCTGCTGATGCAGGAGATCAGTGCCCTCCTGCTTCTGGGTGCGTTTCAGCACAACCTGTCCCGAACCTGGCAACGAGCCGCCTTGCTGGGATCCTTCCTGGTCCTGGCCGAAGCCGCTTTGATCGGGATGCTGTGAACCGGGAAGGAGTCCCCCCCATCACGTGAAACAGGCGAACGTGATGTTGTTTCATCCCCTCCAGGACCGAATCCGCGAAATCCTGCTTCCCTCCCAGGTCCTTCAGGACCGGATCCGCCAGGTGGCCGCGGAGATCTCTTCCGACTATGCGGGCCAGGAAATCATCCTGCTTTGCGTCTTGAAGGGCGCGATGATGTTCACCGCAGACCTCATGCGGCACCTTGAACCCAAAGTGGTGCTGGACTTCGTCGCGATCTCATCCTACGGCAGCGCCACATCCACCTCCGGTGTGGTCCGGATCCAGAAGGACGTCGAGGAACAGATCGCCGGCCGCCACGTCCTGGTGGTCGAGGACATCGTGGACACGGGACTCACCCTGCACTACCTGCTGGCCAACCTTCGCCTGCGCAACCCCGCCAGCCTGAAGGTCTGCTGCCTTCTGGACAAACCTGGCCGGCGCCGGGTCGAGGTGCCTGTCGACTATCTGGGCTTTGCCATTGAGGACCGCTTCGTCATCGGATACGGCCTGGACTTCGATGAACACTTCCGAAACCTGGGCTACATCGGCATCATGGAGGAGGACTTCGCTTGAGCGGCACCTGGCGTCTGTTTCAGTTGCAGAAGGCGGACACCCGCCTGACCGAACTCGACAAGGCCCTCAGTGGCCTGCGGGCCGATGACCAGCACCGGCGGCTCCTGCAGGACGCCTTGACGGCACACGAAGAGTCCGAGGCCGTCCTCCGCCAGTCCAGGAAGGAGCTGCGAGAGATGGAGCACGAGGACTCCACTCTCAGGGCCCGGGCCAAGATGCTGGAAGGCAAGCTCTACGGCGGGAGAATCTCCAACCCCAAAGAGCTTTCGGGCTATCAGGAGGAACTCCAGGCGGTCCAGGTGCGCCTTGGCACCCTGGAAGAGGCCATGCTGACCCGGATGGAAGAACTGGAAACCCACGAGGAACAGCACCGTGGGCTGACATCAAAAGTGGAGCAGGCGCGTCGGGACCACGACGAGCGTCAGGTGGCTCTGGACCAGAAGATCGCCTCACTTGAAGACGAGTCTTCAAGTCTTCGGCAGCGGCGCAGCGAGCAGGCTTCCGAGGTCGAGCCGGGCTTGTTGAAGCGCTATCGCGACCTCCTGGCCAGGAAGAACGGGGTGGCGGTGGCGAGAATCACCAGACAGACCTGCGGAGGCTGCGGGATGCACCTGACCGACCACAAGATCCAGGAGGCAGGCCGGGATGGCCTGACCTTCTGCAGCACCTGCAGCCGAATCCTCTACCTGGAGAGCTGAGGCCAGGCCCGACCCCGGCCTTCAGACAGGATATTCCAGGTTGCGGTGGCGCTTGAGAATCCGGATCCAGCGCCCCCCGTCCAGACTCTCCAGCGACAGTTCGTCCACCACCTGCTCGACAAGGGCCAGGCCGACCTGGCTGTCGGGAGGCGGCCAGTCCAGGGTGGAGCCTTCCACGGAGACCGGGCCGACCCGCAGTTCGACTCCCTCAGACAGGACCCGGGCTGAGAGTCGGACCGGTGCCTGGCTGGACTGAAGTGCGGAAAGAGCCGCATAGCAGGCTTCGCCTGCAGCCAGTTTGAGGTCCTCGATCTCCTCGAGGTTGAAGCGGGCCACGCTGCCGATCCCCGCCACAACCAACCGGACCGTCCGCACGAACTCGGCTCGGGGGGGGACCTCCATCTCGATGACGGGGGCTGAAGGACTCAATCTCCTGGACCTCCCTGTTGGAGCCGCAACTCCGAGAATTCCGGACCGAAGAGGTGGACTCCGACGGTCAGGTTCTGGGACGGGGCATCTGACCGTTCGGAGAAGCCGAGGGGCCGGGAGAGACGGGAATCGGTGGAGGAAGCGACGCTCGAGGGGCCTCCGGGGAAGGCACCGGATCCGGAGTCGGCTGAGTTGGAGAGGCCGTCTCTGGCTTCCGGTCCGCAGCTTCGGGTCTGCTTGGACCCGGAGCCGATGCGGGGGCCGAGGGGCCCAGTTCGATCAGCAGGTAGTGCCCTTCGATCCCGAAGCGCGTGAACTCGGCCTCCACATTCAGGGGAACCTTGGCCCAGGGATTGATCTCGGCGAAGTCCTCCTCGATCCGGACCAACCCCTGCAACTCGGCCCGTCCATCCACTTGAGAGCGGGCGAAGGTCATCAGCAGACGGCGCAGGAACCCGGGCATGGGAACCATTTCAGCGGCCCAGAACTCCTTGAAGGCAACCCGCAAGCGGTTGTTGACCGCCGCCAGACCAAGCTGAACCTCGAAGGGGAAGGTCAGGCCTTTGCGGACCTGCCCTCGAAAGGTCATCCGCTCTCCGCTGAACAGCAGCTCCAGGTTGCGGACCTCCACGGGCGAGCGCCGGCGCAGCTCGGCCTTGAAGAAATCCGACTCCAGCAGGCGATTGACCAGGTTGGCAGAGACCCGGATCAAGAGGCGCTCCACCCGGATCCGGGCCGTCGCCAGCATGGTCCGGGGATCGGACGCCGGGTCCAGGCCTTCGATCCGAATCAAACCCTCATCCAGCGCCACCCCGTCCAGGCGACCCGACCGCAAGGTCGCGTCGCGGAACTCGATCTGGACCCGGAGGCCCTGGGGACCGGCGCTCACCCCGAGGGTGGCATTCTCAACCCCCAGGGAATTGACGACGGAGAGTGCGGCCGGGATCAGTTGCTGGAGGTCGGGGCTGGTCAAGCGACCTTGCTCTCCGAGCCCCCCGCCTTCTTCTCGGCGGCGGGAGCAGGCTTGCTCTCAGGCGTGGAGGGCGTGGACTTCGAGGGCTCAGATGCCCTCCGACCCGAGGTCCCGTAATCATTCTTGTGGAAGCCGCTGCCCTTGAAGATGATCCCTGCAGGGGCGATCAGCTTGCGCAAGGTTTCATGCCCGCAGTGGGGGCAGGTCTTCAACGGATCGTCGTGGAGCTTCTGCAAAGCCTCGTGCACCTGGGAACAGTCTTCGCAACGATAGACGTAGATGGGCATGGGGAATGACCTCTCCCTGACCTGGACCTCAGAGATCCAGCGGTTCGTTCTGTCTGGACAGGATCAAGTCGATGGAGTGCTTGTTGACCGTCACGTAGTCCGCCACGTGCAGCAGGCTGTCTCCAGACAAGGAATAGACGCGGGCATTGGTCACAGGAACGAACTCCCGAACCCGGACGTTGAGCTCATCGGAGATTCGGGAATCCATCAACAGGTAGATCTCCCCCTCGATCTTGTGGTTCCGAGTGAAGATCACGACCTCTTTGCGTTCCTTGGGAATCCGGAGCGACATGCCAAAGCCTCCCTGTCCAATGGAGGCCGACCGGGGCCGGCTCCCTCTCAAGTCTGCCTGATTATAGTCCCGGAAGATCCGGCAGGCAAGTGGCCCATTCACCTCGGGGGCAGGCCCTTCCTGGTCGGGACCGGAACGCTAGGGCGCGCGGTCCAGAAGAGCCTTCAGTTCCTGAACCATCTCGGTGGTCGTCTCGGCGACGTGGACGCCAGCCTCGCGGAAAGCCTCGACCTTGGCCCGAGCCGTCCCGCCCGAGCCCGAGACGATGGCGCCGGCATGTCCCATGCGCTTGCCCGGCGGGGCGGTCTGCCCGGCGATGAAGGCCACCACTGGCAGGCCCGACTGTTGGAGCCAGCGCGCGGCGTCCTCCTCGGCGGTGCCACCGATCTCGCCGATCAAGGCGACGGCCCTGGTTTCCTGGTCCTGCTCGAAGAGTTGCAGGATCTCGAGGAACCCGGTTCCCAGGACCGGGTCGCCACCGATGCCCACGCAGGTCGTCTGCCCCAGGCCGGCCCGAGTGAGCTCATCCACGACCTGATAGGTCAGGGTTCCGCTGCGCGACACCACCCCCACCGGACCACTCGAGAAGATTCCCGCCGGCATGATTCCCAGCTTGCACTTCCCCGGAGAGATCAGGCCGGGGCAGTTGGGCCCCAGCAGTCGGGCTCCCCGGCGCAAGGACTCGGCGCGGACCTTGACCATGTCGTGAACAGGCACTCCCTCGGTGATGCACACCACCAGGGGGAGACCCGCCTCCAATGCCTCCAGGCAGGCGTCGGCGGCCGCGGCGGGCGGGACGAAGAGCAACGACGCGTTGGCCCCAGTGGCCTGGACGGCCTCGGGAACACTGTCAAAAACCGGCAGTCCCAGGACCTGTTGTCCTCCCCGCCCGGGAGTCACCCCGGCCACCACCCGGATGCCGGACTCGATCATCTGCTGGGCGTGAAAACGGCCTTCCTTGCCGGTCAGCCCTTGCACCAGGACTCGGGTTGAAGAGTCGATCAGGATGCTCATGGGTTTCCTCCGTCAGGGCGTGCCGGGGCGGGTCAAGGCCACGATCCGGGCGGCCGCCTCCGTCATGGAGTCGGCCGTCTGCAAGCCTCGTTCCGAGAGAAGTCGGCGTCCTTCCTCCTGGTTGGTTCCCGACAGGCGGATGACCAGTGGAACCTGGATGTCGAGGTCGTCCAGACCGGCCAGGATGCCTCGGGCCACCTCGTCGCAGCGAGTGATCCCTCCGAAGATGTTGACGAGGACCCCCCGGACATTGGGATCATCCAGAACCAGCCGCATGGCCTCCCGAACCAGGGCGGACCCGGCGCCTCCCCCCACATCAAGGAAGTTGGCCGCCCGCCCCCCGACTCGCTGGACCACGTCCAGGGTGGTCATGACCAGCCCGGCCCCATTCCCCAGGATCCCGACCTCTCCATCCAGGCGCACGTAGGACAAGCCCAACTCACGGGCCCGTCTCTCCAAGGGATCTTCCTCGGCGACCTCGCGAAGCTCCAGCCATTCCGGGTGGCGGAAGAGGGCGTTGTCGTCCAGGTCGATCTTGGAGTCGGCCGCAACCAGACGTCCGTCGTGCAGGACCGCCAGGGGATTGATCTCCGCCAGGGAACAATCGGACTCAGAGTAGAGGTGCCACAGCCCCCGAATCACCTGCCCCAGCGCCACCTTCTGGGCCAGATCCAGGCCTGTGCCGTGGACCAGGCGCCGCACGTGATGGTCTTGCAGTCCAAGATGCGGATGCAGGTGTACCTTCATGATGGCTTCGGGGTTCCGGGTTGCCACCTCCTCGATGTTCACCCCACCAACGCTGGAGAGCATGGCGGCGTGAGTCCCGATGGAGCGGTCCAGGGTGAACCCCAGATAAAGTTCCCGATCGATGGTGATCGCTTCCTCGACCAGGACATTGCGGACCTTGAGCCCCTTGATCTCCATCCCCAGGATGCGAGATGCGTGCCGGGCGGCCTCCTCGGGGTTGGCCGCCTTCAGGACGCCCCCGGCCTTGCCCCGTCCCCCCGCATGGACCTGGGCCTTCACGACCACCGGAACGTCCAGGTCCGAGGCCGTTGCCCGAGCCTGGTCGGGAGAATCGGCCACCTGGCCACGCGGTATGGGAATCCCCACCCCCTGGAACAACCGTTTGCCCTGAAACTCGTGGAGGTTCATCAGCCCGGTCCTTTCCCGTCAGGTTCCCTGAATCCAGAAGTCCAAATCTCCTTTGCCGGGAGGCGTGCCCTCCAGGTTGGATTCTGCAACCAGCCTTCCATCCCGCATCGGACTCCTCCTCCATCCCGCGCAGGCCATCCAGCGTGGAGGAGCCAGGAGGCTTGCAAAGAATTCAACGGCTCCATGCGAGCCTTCCTGCAACGTCTGGCCCTCGCCTTCTCAACCGGCGCCCTGGCCTCCTCGGCTGTCCTTGTGCTGGCCTCGCTCCTGGGAAGGGCCGGGGTTGGACCCGAGCAGGCGCCTCTGCTGGCTGGGAACATCCTGCCTCGGGTGGCCGAAGGAGCCGCCTGGGGGATCCCCTTGGCCGTCTTCCTGGGTCGAGCCTGGAGCCAGGTGATGCTGGCGGCCATCGTCCTGAGTCTGGCGCCCGCCCTGCGCACCTGGCTGGTCGGGGGGCCCTGGCCCGCCGCCTCGGGTCCGTGGGCTCCAGCCTGGATCCTGGGCGCCTGGGCCCTCTGGGGCGGAATTCTGGGATTGCTGGGCGCATGGCTGGGAGGGGCTTCGAAGTCCAGATCCGGACGGGGGAAGCGCCGATGAGGGAGCTGGCCCGGCGCATGGCCTTCCTCTTCTTTGCCGGTGCCCTGGCAGGGGCCATCACCTCGCTGGGATGGTGGCTCCTGGGGGCAGCCGGGGTCCTGGCCCAGTGGGGCGTCGCCCTGGCCCCTGAGCTGACTTTGGAGTGGCTCGAGTCCCACCTGGTGACGGGAGGGCTGTGGGGCCTGCTGCTCCTTCCCTTCCTCGGCGACACCGCCAATCGCCTGTTGGGTCTGGGTGCAGGCGTCGGCCTCCTGCCAGCCTGCCACGTGGTGATGGTCCAGTGGTCGAGGCCCACCGAACCGGGTGCCCTGGCCCCGGTCCTGGTGCTGGCGTTCTGCGTGGTCTGGGGCCTGGCCACGGCCGGACTGGTCCTGGCCCTGCGAGAGACCTGAGAGCCAGGCTCCCCATTCAACGGCCCCGTGGCCCTCAGTGGAGCCCCCCATGATGAAGGCCGGCCCGAAACTCCGGACCGGCCTTCATCATGACCGTCTCAGATGGCGTGCCTTGGTTCCTAGGCGGGGTTCACGCAGTTGGGAACCTGCTCCTTGGCCAGGAAGGCTCGGGCCACACGCACGGCCTCCAGGCCGGTTTCATACTCGGCCTGATCGGTCGAGGCGCCGATGTGGTGGGTCCCGAAGCAGTTCGGGTGCTTGATGAGGGAGTGATCGTATTCTGCCTGGCCGGTGGTCGGCTCGGAGGGGAACACGTCCAGCCCGGCGCGCAACCCCTTCTCGTCCATGGCCTGGAGCAGGGCCTCGCTGTCGACCACCTCGGCGCGCGCCGTGTTGATCAGGATTGTTCCGGGCTTCATCGCAGCCAGGAACTCCGCTCCGACCAGCCCACGCGTCTCGCCGGTCAAAGCGACGTGAATCGTGACCACGTCGCTGCGTCGGGCCAGGTCCAGAAGATCGGGGCAATGCTCGACCCCCAGGGCCTGGGCCTTCTCGGGAGTCATGGAGCGCGACCACACCAGGATCCGGACCTCGAACCCGCGCAGGCGCTGGATCATCTCCCGCCCGATCTGTCCGACCCCGACCAGTCCGACCGTGCGCCCCTTCAACCCTTGGGCCTTTCCAAACTCCTTCTTGTTCCAGCGCCCCTGGCGCAACTCGTGGACGTTGTCGGGGATGCGCCGGTCTGCCGAGAGCAACAGACCCATGGCCACCTCGGCCACGGCTGCCGAGTTCGTCCCGGGGGTATTGGCTACGCGAACGCCGCGCTCGGTGGCCGCCGCAACGTCGATGGTGTTGACCCCGGAACCGGCGCGAATCACCAGACCCAGGATCGGGGCGGCCTCCAGGGCAGCCCGGGTGACCTTGGTCGACCGCACCACCAGGACGTCCACGTCCTTCAGGTGGGCAGGGAGGTCCTCCGCGCCGAGTTCAGGGCGATTGCTGACCTGGGCCCCGGGCAGGCTCTTGAAGGCCTCAATCGCTTGGGGGTGCATCTTGTCGGCGAGCAGGATGTGCATCTGGTGGTCTTCCGTCCTCTCTTCGGAGCGCCCGCGGCGCTCCGAGTCATCATTTCCGCCCTCAGGCCAGCGCCTCTTCCCGACCATGCCGACTTTCCCTCCCGGCCTGCCTCGGGGCACTGCGGCCCCGGGAAATGCAAGAAGCCCGCTCTCTTCCCGGGGAAGGAGCCGGGCCTCGTTTCCGGAGGTGGGGAGGCCTACTTGTAACGGTAGGTAATGCGTCCCCGACTCAGGTCATACGGTGAAAGCTCGACCGTCACCTTGTCTCCGGGCAGAATCCGGATGAAATGCCGGCGAATCTTGCCGGAGACGTGCGCCAGCACGCGGTGCCCGTTGGGCAGTTCCACCCCGAAACGTGCATTCGGATAGGCCTCAACCACGGTTCCCTCGACTTCGATCGCTTCCTCTTTCTCGGACAACCTGTTCACCTCCCAACCGGGACTGACCCGGATAAAATCAAAGATGCGGGAGCCGCAAGGGAGCTCCCGTGATCGGGACCCGCGCTTCTATGTTCCCGGCGACGACATTATGGCAGCGTCCCGGACGGAAATCAAGCCCCGGGGCCATCTCTCACTTCTCGGAGTCTTCGACGGGCGAGGGCGAAGGCGAGGGTGAGGGTGAGTTGAGCGCCTTCATCGGCGGCCGGAGCCCATACAGAGAGTCATACAGGGGCTCATTGACCCCGAGGTCGAGTTCACCGTGGGCGTTGCCCAGGCACATCAGCGTGTAGCGGCCCGGGTCGCCCTGCTTGTATTGATATCCCTTGCCGGTATAGGTCTGCTTCTCGGAAGAGGGGCACTTGGGCATCTCCGGAAGAATCTTCTCGGCGAGGAGCTCTCTCAGGGTGGGAGGAAACCTGCCGTTGTGGGCTTTGCGATAGGTGTCAACGCCTCGATGGATCGTCAGGAGATTCTGCTGGCACTTCCGCAGGTTGGCTTCCTCTTGGGCTTGGGCGGAGACGATATCCCACGCCGGAAGGATGACTGAGAAGAGCACCGCCAGGATGAACAGGATGCTGCCCACCTCGACCAGATTCGGTTCGGCCTTCTTCTTGGCTTTCTCGGCCATCGTGTTCCTCCGGTCTACTTGAGCGCCAAGATCCGGGAGTGGCTCCGGTCGACGTAGTCGGCGATCTTCCGATTGGTGTCCTGTTCACCAGAGGCGACCTTCAGGAAGGCCCGATAGGCCTCCAGGGCCTTGACCTTCTCGCCTGCCAATTCGTAGGACTGGGCCAGGATGAAGTGGGCCTCGCTGAAACTGGGCTTGAGCTGGATCGTGCGCCGGAACTCCGAGACGGCCTCGAAGACCTTCTTCTCCTGCAGGTAGGTCAGGCCCAGGGCGAAATGGGCGCGAAAGGAGTCCGGACGGATCTGGATGGCCTCAACCAGTTCCCGACGGGCCAGATCGTAGGCCTGCTCGCATCGGTAGATCTCACCACGGGCGACGCGGACCTCGAAACAGGTGGGGTCGTGGGCCAAGGCAGATTCCAGGCGGTTCAGGGCCGCCCGAAACTGCGACTTCTCCATCAGCTCCCGGGAGGCCTCGACATCCTCCAGGGCCAGCTTGCGGCTGACCCTCTGCTGGTCCCAGAGATTCAAGACCGCCAGCGCCAGGCACATGCTCACCGTTGCCCCGAAGACCGTCGGTTCCAGGGCCCCCTGGAGGGAAAGCCATAGAAGCGGACCGATCAGGCCCAGCAGCGAGGCGACTATGGCGATCTTCTTGAGACTGTACCGGGCCATGCAAGGACCGTCCCTCTCCTGTGAACCTGGACCGCAGGAAGACTACAGGTTATACGCCCGCCGCCAACCTCCTCCGGGGTCCATCGGGCCGGGCCGGCAGGCGGAACGCCCTGCGCCCGGGGATGCCTCCTGCGTGGTATGATGGGAGCCTCTCGGGGGGCGGCCCCGTTGGACATCCCGAAGAAGATACCTGCCAGAGGAGGGCCCCACCCATCCGCGACCTGAAGGGCAACACCCTGGGACTCAAGCCCAGCCAGAAGAAGAATCTCCAGAGACTCTTTCAGAGAAGGATTCCCCCGGACCGGGTCCTGACCCCCGAACTGGCTCGAGCCTTGACGGAGGCCTCCCGAGAGACCGGTCGGCAGATCGGGATCCTGGTGGACCGTCGAGGAAACGTGCTGGAAGTCTACATCGGGGACGCCAAGGGCATCGTGATCTCGGAACTCTCCCGTTTCCGGGTCGGCAAGTCCCGTTTTCGGGGAGTGCGCTTCCTGCACACCCACCTCGATGGCGAGCCTCTGACCCACGACGACCTGACCGACCTGGCCTTGTTGAGGTTCGACCTGCTGGGCGCGGTGCAGGCCCTGCCCTCAGGCCTTCCTGGCAACGTCCACCTGGCCTGGCTGAAACCCGAGAAATCCGTGGGCGACCCCTGGCACCTGGAAGAGCCGGTCTCGGTTCACGAACTGGACCTCGACTTCGCAGCACTTCTGGCTGGCCTCGAACAGGAATCCGCCGCCGCCAACCGCGACTCAAGCCAGGTCTCCGGAACGACGCGCAAGGGCATCCTGGTCGGCGTGACCACCGGCCGCCTGGAGGACCTCCAGCAGTCGATGGCCGAGCTGCGTGAGCTGGCCGATTCGGCCGGCATCCAGGTGGTCGAGGTGGTGACCCAGCGCCGTCGGGACCTGAACCCCCGCTTCGTGGTCGGCAGCGGCAAGCTCAAAGACCTCATGATCACGGCCATGCAGAAGGGGGCGGACCTGATCGTCTTTGAAGGCGAGCTTTCGGGCTCGCAGATGCGCGCCATCTCTGAACTCGGGGATCTGGAGGTCATCGATCGCACCCAACTGATCCTGGACATCTTTGCCCGGCGCGCCCACAGCCGGGACGGCAAGCTGCAGGTCGAGCTGGCCCAGATGAAGTACAGCCTGCCTCGCCTGGTCCTCAAGGATGACTTCCTGTCCCGCCTGACCGGAGGCATCGGGGCGCGTGGTCCGGGCGAGACCAAGATCGAGGTCCTGCGCCGGCGCGTCAAGGACCGCATCGCTCGCCTGGAGAAGGAACTGGAGCAACTCTCCGGGCAGCGCCGGCTGCGCCGCTCTCGGCGAACCCGCTCGGGGATCCCCGTGGTCAACCTGGTCGGCTACACCAACGCGGGGAAATCGACCTTGTTGCGGACCCTGACGGGAGCCGAGGTGCTGGTCGAAGACCGCCTCTTCGCCACGCTGGACCCCACCTCGCGCAGGCTCCGACTGCCCTCCGGGCGCGAGGTGATCCTCACGGACACCGTGGGGTTCATCCAGGACCTGCCCGAGGACCTGGCCCGAGCCTTCAAAGCGACCCTGGAAGAGCTTGACGACGCCGACCTCCTGGTCCACGTGGTCGACGTCTCCAACCCCAATCACCCTGACCAGATCATGGCGGTCCAGGGCATCCTGGAAGATCTTGCCCTGGATGGAATCCCCCAAATCCTGCTCTTGAACAAGGTGGACCGGGTGGCCCCGGAATTGATGCAGGCGGCGCTGGAGACCTGGACGGGGGCCGTCCCCGTCTCGGCCCTGACATCGAAGACGCTCACCCCGTTCCTCAACGCAGTGGAGTCGGGCCTGAAGATGGTCGACCGGGCCCTGGTGGGTCCGGGCCTGCACTGAGACCTTCCCAGCTTCGGGTCAGGTCTGTTCCAGGAAGGTCCGGGCTTCCGGATGTGGAACCTGCGTAGACTGTTTGAGGAGGCGTCGAGGCTGGCCCATGGCTTGGAATTCCGGCTTACAGATTCGGGTATTGGATGGCAGCGACAGGGGAAAGGTCTTTTCCCTGGATGCCCAGGAGATGACATTGGGAAGGGCCCTGGACCCCAATGAGGACGCTCCGGGTTGGGTCCTTTTCTCGGAGCCGACGGTCTCCAGGGTTCATGCCATCCTGCAGTGGAAGGAGGCGCAGCGGGGTTATCTCCTTCAGCACCGCTCCCGCACCAATCCGACGCTGGTGGACGGCAAATCCGTCGACCAGCACATGCTGCAGCCCGGCCAGAAGGTCCAACTGGGCCTGCTTGTCTTCGGAGTGGAGGCCGTCGAGATCCGGACCGGGCGACTGGGCGATGCGGTCCAGACCCCACCCCAGCGGCAGCCCAGCCTGAAGAGGCCAGTCCTGGAGGCCCTGAACGACCTGGCCGGGGAGAAATCCAGAGAACCGATGGAGGGCCTCGCTGGACTGGCCGACGAGGCCCCCGCTCGAGGGCGGCGTCAGGCACGATCCACCCCCGGCGGCCTGCAGTTGGTGACCGCTCAGGGCCCCGATCAGGGCTGCCGGTTCCCCCTTCGCGAGACCCTGCTCGTCCTGGGCCGCAGGCTGGGGCCCGACGACCCGCGCCAGAGTGCCGGAGTCCTGCTCAACGACGAGAGCCTGCCCTCCGAACAGGCCCTCCTGGTCTGGCACGATCGGGAATACACCTACGGCATCCTCCAGAACGAAGGGAGCCCTGTCCCGACCCGACTCCGGCGAGTGCTCAGCGGTCGCCCCAAGGAAATGGTCATCGGATCCGACCTGCCCACCCCGCTCTACGAAGGGGACGTCATCATGGTTGGCCAGAGCTCCCTGGTCGTGCGGAAGGTCGAGCCCAGCCTCGAGGAGGACGACGAAGAGAGCCAGGAGGACAAGCCCCGTTTCGGAGCTTCGCCCGGACCGAACTGGCCCGAGTCCCGTGAGCAGCGCCGGGGCCTGGGTGAGATGGACGCCGGCGTCTCCAAGAAGCCGACCGGTTCGCGGTCTTCCTTGCGCACCTGGCGCAACAAGCCGGGGGACGAGGCCCCAGACTCGGACCTTTCGGGCGATTCACCCCGGCTGGGCTCCATCGATGACAGCCAGGATCCCGGTCCTTTGCGCCCACGACGGATGCCAGGGGCGCCCCTGGAGGCGACCCCTTCCAAACCCCTCAAGCCTCAGAGCCGCCCGCGTTCGATCCGGACCGCCCCCGGTTCCCCGCCGGCAGCCCCTCGGAAGGAGCCCCCCACCTCGCCTCCTCCACCCCAGGAGCCACCGCTGGAGATGCCTGCGCCTCCGGTCCGACCAGAGCCCGAGCCGCCCGCACCCCCGGCCCGACGACGCGCCCGTCCGACCCCGCCCGTTGTCGACGCTCCCGAAGAACCCCTGGCCATGCCTCCCCCTCCCC
>DIWH01000022.1:47121-85415 GCA_002423485.1 Candidatus Xenobium occultum
ACCGGTGCAGGAGGCCGAAGAGCCCTTGGCCATGCCTCCTCCCCAGCTCCCCGTCCAGTTGGAGGTTCCGCCTGCCCCGACGGATCTCGAGGAGCCCGAAGAAGCCCCGGAGTTGGTGGACCTGACACCAGCGGCCCAACCCGTTGCCCCCGTGGAGACCCCCGAAGAGATGCCGGCCGTTGGAGGGATCGTGCCCCGGGGCCTGCCCCCCCACCTGGAGCGCTCACTGCGGGGCGGGCGAACAACACCTGGAACCCCATCAACTCCGGCCGCGGAGATGCCGGACGTCCCCCTCTTTGATCCGGAGTCCTTCGGCAGCTCGACCAGTGCCTGGAGACACCATTCAGACTTCGTGGTGGGCTACCTGGAAGGGAGCCGCAAGGGGCAGAAGGTGGACCTGTTGGGTTCGGAGTTCTCCGAGGATCGGGTCGTCACCATCGGCTCTCCCGGGCAACGCTTCAACGACATCGAGGTCGACGAGACGGAGATCAGCAACGACCAGGCGGTCCTGCGCTACCGCAGCGGTCGATTCACCCTTGTCAACTTCCGATCCGAGATCCAGGTCAACAGCCTGGCTCTGGGCGAGGGCGACGAGGTCGTCCTGATGACTGGAGACCGGATCCACCTGGGGAACACGGTGCTGATCTTCCTGGAACGCCGGGTGGTCGAAGCCCTGCGCAACCTGCACCTGGAGATCCTGGAGGGCGTTCAGGCCGATCTGGGCAAGTCCTTCGACCTGAACAAGGAGCGCCTCATGATCGGCCGCGGCCGAAATTGCGACATCCGCCTGGCCGACCCGGAGATCAGTCGCGTCCACTGCGTCCTGGTCCTGCGCAACAACCGCTTCTTCGTGCAGCACCGTAGCGAGACCAATCCGACCTTCGTGAACGGAATCTCGCTTCTGCCCGGAGCCGAGCGGCAGGTGGTGGTGGGAGACCGGATCCAGGTTTCCAGCCAGACGGTCCTGCAGTTCCGCACCCGGAGCTGACCGAGCAGTCCGGCTGACACCCCGGCGGGCAGGAACCCCCGCGTCCCCGGGGAACCGGCGCCCCATGAACCACGCCGACCACCCGAACCGCCTCTCCCTTCAGGAGAAGGCGGCCCAGTTGATCATGATCGACCTCCCGGGAACCGGGCTTTCCGAAGCCGACCGGGAACACCTCGGCCGCCACGCCTGGAACGGAGTCATCCTGTTCGCCAAGAACGTGGCCAGCCGGACCCAGGTGACGGACCTCATCGAGGCCATCCACGCCGCTTCCCCACAGCCGGCGCTGATCGCGGTCGACCAGGAGGGTGGGCTGGTGGACCGCTTCCGCTTCCCGGAGATGAGTCTCTCGCCGGGGGCCATGGCTTTGGGTGCCACGCGAGCTCCCGAGGCCACCTACCGGGCCCACCTCCTCATGGGGCGAGAGCTTCGCGACCTGGGGGTGCACGTCGACTTCGCTCCTTGCCTGGACGTGAACGTGAACCCCGCCAATCCGATCATCGGGGTGCGCTCCTTCGGAGAGGACCCCAAGAGCGTGGCGGCTCATGGCACCGCCGCCCTCCGCGGTCTGCGCGATGGCGGGGTAGCCGCCACGGCCAAACACTTTCCGGGCCACGGGGACACCTCCCTGGACTCGCACATCTCACTCCCCACGCTGGCCCACAGCTGGGAGCGCCTGGAGCAGGTGGAACTCCTCCCCTTCCGAGCCGCCGTCGCGGAGAAGGTGGAGGCGATCATGACGGCCCATGTGACCTTCCCCGCCCTGGACCCCACCGAGGGATTGCCCGCCACGCTCTCGGCGCCGGTCCTGACCGGCCTCTTGCGCCAGGAAATGGGCTACCAGGGCGTCATCGTGACCGATTCCCTGGCCATGCGAGCCCTGGCCGACCGCTGGGGATTCGCCGAGGCCACCGTGCTCTCGATCGAGGCGGGAGCCGACCTGGTCCTGGCCCTGGGGCCCTTCCCCCAGCAACTGGAGGCATTGCGAGGTCTGATCGAGGCCGTGCGGCAAGGCCGCCTGCCCGAAACTCGCCTGGACGAATCCCTGAGTCGGCTGGCAGGACTGCGCCAGCGCTTCCAGGGAAGGCCCTCCGCACAGCCCACCTGGGACGTCGCTTCCCACCAGGCCGAGATGCGGGAGATCGCCGCCCGAGGCGTCACGGTCCTGCTCAACCGCGAAAACCTCCTTCCACTCCACCTGGAGCCCTCCGAGGAGCTCCTGGTCCTGGCACCCGACCTGCTCCCCCTGAGCCCCCTGGGCGAGGTCTCGGTTCGCACCCCCCTGGCTCCCTTGCTGAGCCGATTCCATCCCCGGGTGACCGAACAGGCCTTCCACCTCTCGGTGGCCGGACCCCCGGTCCGGGAGGTGGCCCGGCGCGCCTCGGAGGCCTCGGCCGTGGTGCTGGCCCTCTATGCCAGGGACCGGCTTCCCGATGCCCAGAGGGAACTGGCCCAGGCTGTCCTGGAGGCCAATCCCAGGACCGTGCTGGTCTCGCTCTCCAGCCCCTACATCCTGAGCGATCTCCCGACTGCGGGCGCTTGCCTCCTGGGTTACAACTACGGAGACTTCACCCTGGAGGCCATCTCCGAGATCCTCATGGGACGCCGCGGCGCCTCCGGAAAGCTCCCTGTCACGGTTCCTGGACTCTTCCCGGCAGGCCACGGACTCGACCTGGGAGTCTCCCCTCCGGGGTAGGATTCACCAGGTTCCGTCCGAAACCGCCTGCCCTGAACCGTCTGCCCAAAGGAGACCCCATGTCCCAGACCCTGGAAATCCGCGTCGGGCACAGCCCCGACCCGGACGACGCCTTCATGTTCTACGCCCTGGCGGTGGATGCGATTCCCACCGGCGACCTGCGCTTCTCCCATGTGCTGGCGGACATCGAGACCCTGAACCAGTGGTCTTTCGAAGGGCGCCTGGAAGTGACCGCCATGTCCGCCCACGCCTACGCCTTCCTGCACGACCGCTATGCGCTGATGCACTGCGGCGCCAGCCTGGGGCACGGCTACGGGCCGATCCTGGTGACCCGTCCGGGCCTGTCTGCTGAAGAGGCCCTGGCGGGTCCGGTGGCCATCCCCGGAAAACTGACCACAGCCTGGCTGGTGGCTCAACTCTATGCAGAACGCCCCCTCTCGGTTCGCGAGGTGGCCTTCGACCGGATCCTGGACGAGGTGGCGGAGGGTCGAGCGTCGGCAGGCCTGGTGATCCACGAAGGGCAACTCACCTGGCGCGACCAGGGCCTGGCCTTGGTGGAGGACCTGGGCCGATGGTGGGCCGAGCAGACGGGGGGGCTGCCCCTGCCCCTGGGAGTCGACTGCGTGCGTCGGGACCTGGGCCCCGAGCTCATGAGCCGGATCACGGGCATCCTGGGCGCCAGCATCCGCCATGCCCTGGACAATCGGGAGCCGGCGCTGGAATACGCCATGCAGTATGGGCGTGGCCTGGACAAGGATCGGGCGGACCGATTCGTCGAGATGTATGTGAACCGCTCAACCCTGGATTTCGGAGCGGAGGGACGCCAGGCCGTCCAGGAGTTGCTGGATCGAGCCTGGAAGGCGGACCTCATCCCCCAGAGGGTGGTCCCGGAGTTCATCTACCCCTGAGCCGAGCTCGACCTGGCGGCGCTTGACCCGGCCCCTGACAGGGGCCGGGTCAAGTCTTCAGCGGGTGGGGAAGATGTAGAGCAGCAGGACCCGGTCCCCCTCGGTCTGCACTCCAAGCCCCCTGGAGGGGAACACGTAGTAGTACTGCTTGGGCATCTGGGCCGCCGTCGGCAACTGGTGCGACTGCCCTGCCTGACCATACAGAGCCGAAATCCGGCTGGAGGGATCCCCGACCTGGAGCCCCTCTGGAGTCTTGATTCCAGGCTTGTCCACGACGATCTGCAGAGCCCTCACGGCGTCGTCGTAGTGGACCTGGACCCCCTCCCTGTAGTAGATCCACTTGGGCTTTCCGGAGACCTCCTGGTGATCCGTCCGGGGGCTCCGAGTCACCATCTTCTCGATGGCAGACGCGGTCATCCCCAACCGCAAAGCTCCCACTCCGATTCCAGGTGTCGCCACCCACCCGGCCTGAGCCCAGGCCCAACCTGTCAGAAACAGGACCAGGACCGCGACGCCAAAGAACCTGCGCATGAACATCCTCCTCGATGGGAAAGCCGCTCGGGCCTGTTTCCAGAGCCACGACCCGAGCCTGGGCCCTGGGGTCTGGCCAAACACGGGAAGTCAGATTCGATCCCTGACAAAAGGTTCCTCTCCTTCCCCTCTTCCAGCCCAAACCGCGGATTGAGGAGTGACGGACGGCGATCCGTCTTGACAAGTGAACGGATGTTCACTAGAATTCGAGCAGAAGGTGAACAGATGTTCACTGCCGCCCGGAGGAAGCCGTGCCACCAGAGCTCAACGCGCGCCAGCAGGAAATCCTGGACTTCCTGGCCCAGACCATCCGGGAGAGGGGTTTTCCGCCGACCTTCCGCGAGATCGCGGAGCATTGCGGCTTTCGATCCACCCAGGCCGTGAGCCGCCACCTGGAAGCCCTGGAGAAGATGGGCTGCATCCATCGGGAATCCGGGGCCCGCTCCATCCGACTGGCCAGCAGGCTTCTGGAGGAGCCCGATTCCACGGAACCCGTCCGGATGGTCCCCCTGGTCGGTGAGGTGGCGGCCGGCCGACCCATCCTCGCCGTGGAGGACATCGAAGACCGCCTGCCGGTTCGACAGGACTGGCTGCCCGTGCACGAGCGCTCCTTCTTCCTCCGGGTGCGCGGGGACAGCATGGCCGAGGGAATTCAGGCGGGAGACCTGGTCCTGGTGGACCCGGGGGTGCGCGTGCACCGAGCCGAGATCGTCGTCGCCATGATCGAGGACGAGGCCACCGTGAAGCGCTTCTACCCCGAGGCGGATCGGGTCGTCCTGCGGTCAGACAACCCCACCTATGCGGACATCGTCGTCTCCCGTGATTTCCGGGTCGTGGGGCGCGTGTCTGCGCTGATTCGCAAGTATCGCTAGACAGGAGGACCAAGACATGTGCGCTCTGCCGGCTCCCCACCCTCCCGGGTGGGCCACACCCGCCCCCCTGACGCGCCCCTCGACCTCCCGGCGGAACCGCCCCTCCCCAGGGCAGGGCCGCTCCCCCCACACCCGGTTCGTCCAGACTGCCCTGGAACTGTTCCCAGGCAGCGAGGTCGTCGAACACCACCCGGCTCCGCGTCCCGAAAACTGACAAATCCCGGCCCCCCGGGTATCGACCTTGACCAGACATGGAGGAGATCATGAACCACCCCGCTCGGCGCCTCGAGGAACATCCCTGGGGTTGCCGCACCCTCCCCCCGAGGCCCACCCGTCTGGTCGCGGTGCCCCCGGCCTGCACCGTCCAGACCCGAACGCCGTGGGACCTGCCATTCCGCGAGGAGCTGGAAGGCCCCCTGTCTGAAATGCTCGAGATGGCCGCCCACTCGATCGGCTTTCTCTTCCTGCTGGGCTCCGTTCTGAGCGGATTCTGGGCCCTATCCCTGCTCTGAGACACCCTGGACCCGGTACAAGATGACCGGATCAGAGCTTCCCTGCAATTCGACCGGCTCGGTCGGCTCAACCAGGACGGCCTCGCCCACCAGGTCCCGAGAGGCCGGGTCCAACAAGACGGGGGCCTGCAGAGATGCACTCAGGCCATTGGACCTCCGAGGCCCTCCGCACGGTGTCCCCCAGGATCGTGAACTGCTTGTGGTTCTCGGCCCCCACGGTGGCCAGCGAAACCGCTCCTGTGCAGATCCCCACTCCGACCTCGAAGCGCTCGTCCGGCCCCAAAGCCCAGCGCTGACGCATCCCCTCGATGGCCTGCTGCATCTCCAGACCGGCCTGGACGGCCTGGGGCCAAGAGGTTCCTGACCTTGACAAGACGCAAGCTCCAAGCCAGCCCGAAGGCCAGCACCACGCCCAGAACCGGCCCCAAGATTCCGATCCACCACCCCAGACGCAACAAGGCGACAAACCCCACCAGAAGGACGATGGCCACCACCCCCGCGGCCAGGGCCCCGGAAGATACGCTCCGCGCTCGGCCGACCAGGCTCCCCGTGGCCAGGCAAGCCAGCAGGAGGATCAGGAAATCCCAGGCAGGTGAAACCCTGCGCGTGAACCTGCCGGCCAGCAACGTGTCCAGCAGGGCGGCGTGGATCTCAACTCCCTGGCGCCATCCCAAAGGGGTCGCGAAGGTGTCCACCTGCGTCTCGGTTCCGTGGGCCCCCACCAGGACCAACCGACCCTGCAGATCTTCCTGGGCCACCTCCTCCCTCAGGACCCGCACATAGGACAAAGGGGGGGGCGCGGTCCGAAAGCGGATGGGCACTTCGAAGGGCTCGCTTCCCGAGGTGGGAATCATCAAGTCTCCCACGGTCACCTGGTCGGGCTGAAAGCCAAGAGAAGCGTCGCCGGAATCCAGTCGAAGCATCTGCAAGGCAGCAGAGGGAGCAGGTGGATCCAGGGCCGCCACAGCCCGGATTCCCCAGCGGATCACCCCGTCCGGGTCGCGTTTGCGGTTGATCACCCCGAGTCGCGCCGACCCGGCCAGCATCGGCAGCAACGGGGCCATCCGGTTTTCCCGGGCGTCCTGCTCAGACACCGACGACGCCAGCACCACCTTGCCGAACCGTTTCAGGACCCGGGCAAATTCCAGGTCGTCCTCCACCCCACGGCTTCCTGGGGTATCGAAGAGCAGGTCGAAGAAGACGGCCTCGGCCCCCTTCTCTTGCAAGACCTGAAGCAGGGGAGCGTGAATGCTGCGCGGCCAGGGGAAGGGCCCCAAGGACTCGAGGCTGGCGGGATCGATCCCGATCACCACGATCCGAGGGTCCCTCCTCCCTTCCTCGTTCCAGGCCAAGGTACGGTCATACAAGGCCCCTCCAGGACCCGAACCGGTTCCAGACGCGAGACCAGAAGGGCGGCCAGGGCCAGGACCAGGAAGAAGATGCCCCCCAGGACTCGTTCCCTCATCGGCCAGGTGCCCCCAGATGAACCTCTCGAGCCTGGAAGACCGGGACGGGCTGGGACTTGCCCTTCAGGATCAACGGTGGAAGTGGATCTGCCTGGATGGCCCCCAGGCCAGCCGACATGGTCGTCTCCGAAATCAGAACGGGGACCCCCATCTTCAACGCCGCCGCATACAATCGGGCGGCCACGTTGGTGGTGTCCCCGATGGCCGCAAACTCATTGTGCAGCTCGGACCCCCACGAAACCCACGGCCAGGGGGCCCGTGCAGACCCCGGACTCCCCCCCGAGCCAGTAGCCCCAGCAGATGCCGGGAGGTCTCGGCGCTCCACCCGCCGGGTCCAAGATCTTCGTCCAGACCGATGGGTCGGATGCGCAGATCCGTGGGCTGTTCCAGAAGAGCCGAACGCAGATCGAACAAACCCAGCTCGACGGCTTCCACGCGAGAGTTCCCGGATAGGACCTGGAGAGCCAGCCACAAGGCCAGGGCCAAGGCCAGGCCCCAGCCGTGCTCCCGGGATCGGATCAAGGCCACCTCCAGGTGCAGGCGGGTTCAGGTCAGGGGACTTCGGGTTCGGGAACCGACTCCGCGGGCGGATTCCACCCCTCAGTCTCAAACCAGGTCTGACTGGCCCGGCCCAGGGGCTTGCCCTTGGCATCCAGGGCGATCAGGCGCCAGAAGTAACGCCCCGGCTGGAGCGGAGGTCCGTTGAGGGGGTAACGGGCTTCGGCCTGATCCATCCGGGCCGTCCAGTCCAGGGTGCCCATGCCTTCATCCCGGCTCAGCAGCAGCACATAGCCGGCAGCCTTCTCGACTGGCGTCCAGGTGAAGGTCGGCGGGGCTTCACCGGTCTCAGCCTGGTCAGGCGCAAGGCCCAGTGGGAAATCGGGAGACTTGGGTTGATTGCGCCCCGCCCCGGAGAGGGCTCCCCCCAGAAGTCCACCCATGGGAATCCGCGATGAGACCTGGGAGGCTGCAAAGTCCCGGACCGCCTGGCCAGGATCAGTGACCACGTCCAGGGCCATCCCGCCGTAGTAGCTCACGGCTCCAGTCCAGGTGGCCGCCATCAGGGGACCGGCCACCTGGTTGAAGATCCCCCACCCCTGCATGACCTCCTTGCGGAGTTCCCGGGGGTCCTCATAGGTCTTGACCCACGGGAACCCTGGCCGGATCAAAGGTGACCTTGGTGCCGGCGGCGGCCAGCACGGGTTCACCCACGGCGGGGCGGACCTCAACCGAGCCGTCCAGCACACTGAGGGTCGTGGGCCCATCCGGCGTGGTCTCGACCACGAACTCAGTGCCTTTGATGCCCATCACGCCCCCGGAAGTCTGCACCTGCAGCTCGCTGCGCTGTCGGGTCACTCGGGCCCAGATCCCCCCCCGCCTTGAGGAGGATTCGACGGAACCCCTCCTGCCCGACGGTCTCGACCTGGCGCTCGCCCACGATCTGGATCCCGGAATCCTGATTGATGCCCACCCGACCGCCGACATCGAACTCCAGCGTGGCCACCGACCCCGGCCCTGTTCGAACGTGGTCGAAAAGACGGCTTCGAAGCTCGGGCCAGGCTGCATACCAGGTGCCAGTCGCGGGCCGACAGGTCACCTCCCCGGAAAGCTGCACCAGGGTGGCCACCCCCTCGGAGCCTGCCGCCTGAACCGTTGCGGGAAGAAGGCTGAACCAGGCCAGAAGGAACAACACAAGACCCAGACGCTGATGGTTGACTCGCACAAGCACCTCCCAGAACACCCCCCAAGAAAAGAAAATCCCCGCCCGTTCCAGGGGTTCCTTCGTCCCCCTCGCCAGGGTCAGCAGACCTCTCCCCCGGCATAGAGGATCTTCCGAGGCTTGCTCCCCTCGGCGGGGCCGACGTATCCCTTGCGCTCCAGCACCATCAGGATGCGCCGGGCCCGAGCGTATCCGACCTTCAGCTCGGTCTGCAGCATGGAGGCCGAGGCCTGCTGACAGCGGAGCACCACCGCCAAGGCCTCCTGCACCAGGTCGTCGTCGCTATTGTCATCGTCTGCGTCGCCGGCTGCCTCCTCAGCCCCGGCATCCTGGACCTCCAGTTCAATCCGGTTCTCGGGCGCCGCCTGCTCGTGCCAGAACTCGACGACCCGCTGGATCTCCTCGTTGGTCACGTAGGCTCCCTGGATGCGCCGCGGCTCGGAGGCATCCACCGGCAGGAACAGCATGTCGCCCTTGCCGAGCAGGTTCTCGGCGCCGCTGGTATCCAGGATGACGCGAGAGTCCACCCCCGAGGAGACGGCAAAGGCGATGCGAGACGGAATGTTGACCTTGATCAACCCGGTGATCACGTCGGTGGATGGCCTCTGGGTGGCCACCACCAGGTGGATGCCAGCCGCCCGGGCCTTCTGGGCCAGACGGCAGATCGAGGTCTCGACCGTCTTGGAGGCCACCATCATCAGGTCGGCCAGCTCATCGATGATGACCACCATCCAGGGCAGGAACTCTTCGGCCTGGTCGTTATATTCCTTGAGGTTTCGCACCCGCGCCTTGGCGAAGAGGGTGTAGCGGGCCTCCATGAGGTCCACGACCTGCTTGAGAGCCATGGCGGCCTTCTTGGGGTCGACCAGAATCCGACCTGAATCTTCGCCGGACAAGCCGACCAGATGCGGCAGACCTTCGTAGATCGACAACTCGACCTGCTTGGGGTCCACCATGAGCAGCTGCAGGCGTCGAGGCGTGAATCGATAGATCAGGCTGAGGATCAGGGTGTTGATGCACACCGACTTGCCCGAGCCGGTGGTGCCGGCGACCAGGAGGTGCGGCATCTTCTGCAGGTCGGTCATCTGAGCCTGGCCGGTGATGTCCTTGCCCAGGCCCAGGCACAACCCCGGGCCTTTGCGGAAGTTCTCGGACCCCAGGATGTCCTTGAGAACCACCAGCTCCGTGTTGAGGTTGGGGACCTCGATCCCGATGGCCGATTTTCCGGGAATCGGGGCCTCAATCCGGATCGAGACCGCGGCCAGGGCCAGGGCGATGTCATTGGTCAGCGAGGTGAAGCGACTGACCTTGACCCCCCGGGCCGGCTGCAGCTCATAGCGCGTGACCGTGGGGCCGTGCACCACGTTGAGGACGCGGGCCTGGACTCCAAAACTCTCCAGGGTGTCGACCAGGAGCTGGGACTTGTCCTCGACGGGGCGGACCCGACGGTTTCTGGGCCCATCCTCCAGAAGCGACAAGGGGGGAAGGCGATAGCGCAAGGGTGGCGCCGCCTGGGACGCAGGTACGGGGAACAGCCTCAACTGACCGTTCGGGTCCTCCAACAAGCCCTCGCCGGAAGGATGGGCCAGCCGGTTCGAGCCCGACAAGGTGGGGACGGCCGGAGCCTCGACAACCGTCGCCTCGCCCTCCTCCTGTTCCTCCTCCGACACAGGGAGGGGCCCGGGGTCCGCCGATTCCCAGGAGGTCTCCTCGGGACCATCCAGAGTGGCCTCCTCGACGGGGACCAGGACCTCCGATTCCAGGTCGAACGAGTCCCTGGGGTGCGACAAATCCGGGACGCCGAAGACCGGCTCCTCCTCGTCGGAAAATCCATCCAAGAGGGGCTCGGCACTGTCCACGAACCCGTCGTCCAGAAGGGCCGGTGGACTGGTCCGGGCCTCGGCGGAGGGACCCGGCTCGTCCTGCGACGCCGCGTCGGGCTCCTCGCTGTCACAGAACAGAACCACCCGTTCGCGAGGGATGCGCGTCGACTTCGAGGATTCCTCGGCCGGGGAACTGCGGGTGGGGCGACGGGGGCGGGACCTCGACGAGCGGGTGGTCCAGAACCTCTTGACCCGGCCTCCGGTCCGACGGACCGCGCTCAGGGCCCAGCGGCCGACGAAGCCAAAGACGGCCCGCGTCCAGCGCCAGGCGACCTGGAAGAAGACCAGTGTCCCCGCCAGGAAACCCAAAAGGACGCGTTCCAGAAAACGTCCCAGGGCGGCCAGGCCCGCCAGGAGTTCAACCGGCGTGACCTGCCAGAGCAACGCCAGACCCGCCAGGAAGCAACAGGCCACAGCCAGCCAGGCTCCGAAAGGTCCGATGGGATAGACGAGCTTCTCGTCCAGGTAGTCCCCGAGCAGGCCGCCCTGGTGGTCCAGGCGCGCAGCCAACAGGACCAGACCCAGGAACAGCACCGGGACGCCCGAGCGCAGGTGGGACTCTCGCACCGGGTTGGCTTCGAACAGGATCAGCGCGATGGCCATGGTCACGACGGGAAGCATCCAGGCCGCCCGGCCCAACCAGTAATCCAGGTAGAGGGCCAGTCCTGCCCCCGATTCGCCGGTCCATTCGGGTGCTGCCAGGCTCACGGTCAGGAAGGGCGTCAGGAAGAGCAGGAAGAGCAACCCCCCCAGGACCCTCCAACGGAAGATCTTCTCGGGAGAGCGGGGCGGGGGAGCCGACTTCCGCCGGGAAACAGTGGTTCCGCCGCGAGGGCGGCGGGCAACACCAGTACCCGAGCGCCGTTCTTCGGCCTCGGTCAAGGCGACTTCAGACATCTCAAGAGAATTTTCCTCAAGAGAGGGATCTCCTTCAAGCCGACTGCAAAGCCTGATTCCGGGGTTCTTCTGGCCTGGTCAGGTGCCCCCTCGGAAGGAGGCTCGATGATTTGTTCGAATCCGTCAGGGATATTTGATGGGGAGGCGATCAACCCTGACGGAAGCACTGGCACAGACCGCTATTGCGGGAAGGTTCGTCTTCCAGGAAGACCTGGTCTCGCAGGTCGGGCTCCGGGTGTTCACGGCCACTGAAGTGCAGACCGGGCGCATGGTGCTGCTCCGGGAGTTCTTTCAGGCTGATGGCGACCCGTCCTTCCCTGAACGCTTTCAGCGCGAGGTCGAGCGCCTCAAGACGATCGACCATCCGACCATTCCGAACACACTGGACAGCGTCACCGAGGGCAACCTGCACTACCTGGTTCGGGAGTATACCGGGGGCGAACCACTGGTCCGCTTCCGGGAGCACAGCCCGCAACAGGTCGTGGCCCGCGCCGAGACCTGGATCAACAGCCTGGCCGAGGTTCTTGAAGAGCTGCACTCCCAGGCTCCCCCGTTCGTCGTCGGACAATTCGGTCCCGAGGACGTCCTGGTCACCACCATGGGCCGGTTGCGCTTCGTTCCCGTACGCCTCGAGAGCCTGCAGCCCCCCGACACCCTGGACGGGTTCTCCGAGTCCTCCATCGAGACCGCCCAGATCCCGGCCTACTTCGATGTCCACCGCCTGGTCTGCCTGGCCTGGTGGATGTTGACCGGACAGGTCCCGATCATGGGGCAACCCGCCGGGAACCTCCGGCCGGAGGATTTCCCGGACCTCTCCCCCCAGTGGCTCAAAGGTCTTCAGGCGGCCCTGGACCCGACCTATCCCGACCCGCCCCAGACCATCACCCAATTGCGCATGCTGCTTCTGGGGCAGGAGACGGTCTCGTCCGAGAAGCCTCCCAAACTGGAATACGAGGTGGCCTCCATCAAGCACCTCAGCAGCCCCAAGGGCCGAAGGGTGGTGCAAGGCATCCTGAAGATCTGGAACTCCGGCGGGGGCGAGTTGAACGGCTACTGCCGCTCGACACAGAGATGGGTCCGGATCCTCCCGACCGCCTTCCAGGGCAATCAGGTCGAGCTCGAGTTCTGGATCGACTCGTCTGGGATGCGGGCCGCCGAGGAGCATCGGGCCCACGTGTTCCTGCGCTCGCAGAACTCGGAAGTGGACATCCCGGTCCACGTGACCACTCCCCCGCACTGGCTCTCGCTCCTTCCCGATCCCATCGCCGCCGTGTTTCCCCTGTTCCCTGGCATCCTGCTGATGATCCTGATGTGCATGGCCCTGTACACGGGTCAGATGGGGGCCGAAAAGTCCTTGATGAAGCTGAGCAAGGGCGAGCCGTTGGGAGAGGTCCTCAACGAAGCGATCCTGACGATGCGCATCCCGCCCGGCGACAACGGGCCGATCAACGCACGGGTCTCGGCGACGATCGGCCTGGGCTGCTTCGTGGTCTGCCCCCTGCTGGTCCGGCTGATCGTCCGGCGCTTCCCGCCCGAACAGAGGCGACGCCTTCTGCTGGCGGAGCTGCTGGGGCACCTGAGCCCTCTGATCTGGTTGACGATCCTGTGGAATACCCGAACATTCAACCACCTCTCCCTGGCCCACCCCGACTTCCAGGTCATGGACATCCGAGGGGTGCACATGACCCGACTGGTTCTGCTCAATCTGCTCTACACCGCATGGTTCCTCAGTCCCGTCCAGGACCGCCTCAAGCCCATCCTGGATCGCCGGGAATCGCTCCACACGGCCCTGCGGGTGGCCCTGCTGCTGATCGTGGTCCTGACGTTGGGCTCGGTTCTGTTCTCGTAGAAGACTGGTCAAGCGGTTCCCCGTATGGTAGGGTGAACGTTGATGCCGCCCGTCGGCATCCTTTTTAAACGATAAATGGAGGAACACAATGCTCGTCGACCCGAGCCTGGACGACCTTCTGGAAAAGGTTGATAACAAGTTCAAGTTGGTCACACTGGCCATGAAGCGTGCTCGCCAGATCAATGACGGGCATCCCTTCCTCGATGGGGGGAATGCTGCCCGCCCTGTCAGCATGGCCCTGCAGGAAATCAACCAGGGAACCGTCGTCGTCCGGGACGCCTCCGACGCCGAGGAAGTGGAGTCGGTCAGAGCCTTGCTGGCAGTCGAGGTGGATCAAGCCATCGCGACGATCGAGCGCGCCGAGGAAGAAGAACTTGCTCGCGCCCAGGCCCTGGAGTTCGAGGTCGAGGGCCCCACCGACAACGAAGGGGAATAAAGGTGACAGAGTTGGGGTTGGAGGGAGTCCTGGAGCGCTTGGCGCAGGTCCTGGAGGGCCTGGACGAGACTTCCAATGAACCCTCTGAAGTCCCCTACTCGCTGGCCCAGTTGCTGGACCTGGTGGTCCAGCATCGGGCCTCCCTGCTTCATCTGAATGTTGGGAGCCCGCCGCTTCTGCGGATCAACTCTCAGTTGGTTCCCATCGGCGAGCACCGGATCACCCGCGGTGACTGCCGGCACCTGCTGGCCCCCGTCTTGACCCGCCCCCATCGTCAGAGCCTGGAGAGCGGCAAGGAGGTCGACCTGTGCCACGCGGCTGCAGGCACCGGCTTCCGCTTCAACCTGTACCGCGAACGAGGCGAGATCGGGGCCTCGATCTGGAGACTCCGAACGGACATCCCCCGGTTGGAGGACCTGGGCCTCTCGGGAGGTCTGGTGGAGCAGGCGCTCTCAGAGCCCTCCGGCCTGATCCTGCTGGCCGGCCACCCCCGGTGCGGCAAGATCAACACCCTGGCTGCGTTCCTCGCGCATCTGAACCAGCATCGCCCGTCCCGGATCGTCAGCCTGGAACAGCCCATCCAGTTCTGGCACCACAACCTGAAGGCGACGATGATCCAGCGAGAGGTGGGCAGCGACACGGCCAGCTTTGCCCACGGCGTGCAGCAGGCGGTCCTGCAGGATCCCGATGTCCTGGCGCTGAGCGAGTTGCCCGACCGCGACACGGCCGAGCTGGTCATCCGGGCCGCGGCTGGGGGGCATCTGGTGATCGCGGCCTTGGACGCTTCCAGCAGCGTCCGCGCCATCGACCGTCTGGTCGGAACCTTCCAGGAGGATCCCGATCCGCGGGTCGTCAAGACCCTGAGCCGAGCCCTGCGGCTGGTGGTCTGCCAGACCCTGATTCAGCGGACGGACGGTCGAGGCATGATTCCGGCTTTCGAGATCCTCCTCAACAACGAAGAGGTCCGCCAGGAGATCCGGGATGGCCGCATCGACAACCTCCACTGGATCATGCAGAACTCCGACATGCAGACGTTGGGCAAGTCGCTGTCCCGCCTGGTCGAGGTCGGCCTGGTTGCCCACGAGGAGGCCCTCCTGCACGTGGAGGACCCCTCCGAGCTGGACCTGTCCGTCGAGTCCGCCACCTCGTTTGAAGCCGCGCCCTCTCAATCCTCCGAGGAAGAGACCCCGCTGATGTCCTGGCTCTGAGCCGGCGCATCCTCTTCCTTTTCTCCCTGCCAGATGGCGCCCGCCAGGGCGCTCCGGACCACGTCGCCACGGGTGACGATTCCCACGGGACATCCGTCGCGCACGACGGGAATCCGGCGAACCTTGCGCTCGATCATCAGGCTGGCCACGTCCTCGATCAGGGTTTCCTCGGTCACCGAGACCACCTTCGTGGACATGATGTCCCGGGCCACGGTCCCAGCGATCCGGCGCATGAGCTTCTCCATGTGGCTGGGTGTCTGAAGGTAGAAGATGCTGCCCAGGACCTCGATGTGAGGAGGCAGGTGGGGCCGGGCCACCCGGTAAAGGAGGTCCCCCTCCCCGACCACACCGATCATCCGCTCTTCCTCGTCCACCACCACCAGGCCCGAGACGCGGTTCGTCCGAAGCTTCTCGGCGATTTCGGACACGGTGGCATCCAAGCCCACGGTCAGGACCGGGGCGCTCATGATCTCACGCACGGTCATCTGGCAGGTTCCTCCTCGATGAAGGCCTCGACGGCGGCCAGGGATTTCAGGAAGGCATACTCGCGGGACCTGGCCAGCGGGTCCCGGCTGAGTTCAACGGCCAGACTGGCGGGATGGCGCCCTGTGATCCCGGCAATGGCGTCGCTCAGGCCCAGGGGCATCTCCTTCTTCTTCTTCTCGGGCTCAGCCTTGGGGATCGGGCCCAGGATGTCGGCCCAGGTGATCATCCGCTGAGGCTTGTCCATTTCCAGAGTTGCCTCGGGGGCCGAAGTCTCGATGACGTCCCCGCCTTCGGGGGGTTGGAGGAACTCCAGGCCACGGCCCAGCAGATAGACGTGGCAATTGAAGAACTTCGGGCTGCGATAGCGGAACTTCAAAGGCCCCAGGAACTGGTCAAACCGACGGCCCATCAACAAATCCTGAAGACACTGCGTGGCCTCGAGTTCATTGGCCAGGCCCGGGTAGCGCCGGTCGGCGCCCGGGGAGGCCTCCTTCTCCGCCTCGAGCCACTCGAGGTAGAGCGGCTCCCAGGTCTGCTGTTCGCGGTACAGGATCGGTCCAGCGGCGTCGCTCAGGGCACGAAGGGCGGGTGCGCTCTGGGTCACCAGGACATCCCGCAGGACTCTCTGCAACTCCTCCTGGCTGCCGTAGCGCCAGGAATAGTCCTGGCCTGTCATCAGCACCGCCACTCGCTCGCGGAGCCCTCCGACCCCAAGCTGTGGCTCGTCGGACAGACGATAGTAGGGGTACTGAGGCCGTCTGGCGATGGCCACCTCGACCACCAGGTTTCCCGAGAAGCGCGCACCCTGCACCAGGATGAAGAAGTACTGATTCTCGCGGGTCTCGCGGTGGTAGCCATACAGCAAGAACTCGCTGCTGACCTCCGAGAACAGGGGCAGATAGCCGTTGAGCTCATAGCGGAAGACGTTCTCGACGGCGGCACCGAAACGGATAGGAGTCCGGCTTCCCGCTTCACTGGGCCTCATGTCAGGCCTGGTCGGTCGGCGGCTCTCAGGGGTCATGGCGATCCTCCAGAAGGGTTGAAGGCTTGTCCGACGGCAGATGGGAGCGATTCCCGCGGGGGTGACATTCCAGGGTGCGGGCCAGGACCCTGGGCAGGGCCTGGGCCACCTCCCCGGCCAGGACTCCTCGTGGCCCCTGCTCCGAGGCACAGAGGTCCCCCGCCTGGCCGTGAAGGAAGACCGCTGCCCGGGCCGCCGCACTGGGAGTCAGGCCTTGGGCCAGAAAACCGGCCACCGCCCCGGCCAGCACGTCGCCGGTCCCCCCTTGCGCCAGGACGGGGCCTCCACTGGTGTTGATCCAGTAGTGCTCGCCGTCCGAGTCGGCCACGATTGTCGGAGCCCCCTTGAAGACGACCACCGCGCGGTACTCCCGGGCGCATCGCAAGGCAGACCCGACCCGGTCGGCCTCGAGATCCCCCGAAGAAGCGCCGATCAGGGCGGCCATCTCGCCGGGATGCGGCGTCAGGACCCCCCCCTGACGCAGGGGACCCTCACCGGCAATCGAGCGCAGAGCATCGGCATCGAGAACCACAGGAAGATCCGTCTTCGCCAGAAGAGCATGGATCGCCTCGCGGACGGACCCCTTTTCAGAAAGCCCGGGTCCCAGACACAGAGCCCGGACCTTCGGATCCAGTGGCAGAAGCCGAGTCAGGTCGTCAGGCTCCAGGACTCCCTGGGGCGACGGCAACCCGATGGTCAGAACCTCCCGCAGACCCGCTGCCGGTCCCAAGCGGATCTCGCCCGGGCAGGCCACCACCGCCAGTCCGGCTCCCACGCGCAGCGCCGCCTCGGCCGCCAGGAAGGGCGCACCGGGATAGCGACGGGAGCCCCCCAGGACCAGCACCGACCCGCACGTGCCCTTATGGGCGGTCGGCAAGCGTTCCGGCAAGATCCTGCGGACCTGGGCCACCTCCAACAGCTCGCCTGGAAGCGCCTCAGACCGAAGACTCTGGGCTGGAAGACCGATCTCGGCGACCAGGAGCTCGCCAACGCAGGTCGCCCCCGGGTACAGGAAGAGCCCCCGTTTGGGCAGGCCCATCGTGACCGTCAGGGTGGCCCGGACGGCCCACCCCATCTCGCGCCCGGTATCCGAGCAGATTCCCGAGGGCACATCGGCCGCCGCGATCGGAAGACCCAGGCCGTTCATCCAGGTCACCAGGTCGGCAGGAAGGCCCTCCAGGGGGCGTCTCAGGCCGGTGCCGAAGAGAGCATCCACCACCAGGTCGACACCCAGAACGGCGGCCGGAAGCGCCTCGCAAGCCTGGACCTCCAGGACCTGTCCCCCCAGGCCCCGGAAGATTGACGCGTGCAGGGCCGCATCCCCGGCCAGACGGGAAATCGAGCCGAGTAGCAGGCACGCGGAATCGCGACCCAGACCGAGCAGGGTGCGCGCGGCCACGAAACCGTCCCCTCCGTTGTTGCCGGGACCGCACACGACCAGGACCTTCCGGGCGCGGGGCCAGCGGCGAGCGCAGGCATAGGCCAAGGCGCGGCCCGCGGTTTCCATCAGGACAGCCCCCGGAATCCCGACATCCCCAATGGCGTGCTGGTCCAGGGCCGCCATCTGCGCGGCAGTGACGACCTTCATGGGAAAAAAGACACCCAGGCCGGCCTGCCTTCCCGGCAGGCCGCCTCCAGGCGCCCTTGTGAGTGCTGCAACAGGGCCGTCAGCGCAGTCCTAGCGCTTGGTCCACTGGAAGCCGCGACGCGCGCGCTTCCGGCCGTACTTCTTGCGTTCCTTCTCGCGCGGATCCCGAGTCAGGAAGCCACCCCTCCGCAGCGGGAGGTGGAGCTCCTCGTCGAAAATCTGCAAGGCACGCGCGATGCCGTGGCGAACCGCACCGGCCTGACCCGAGGTCCCGCCGCCGTCGCAGCGGGCGTGCACGTTGAACTTGCCAATCGTGCGCGTGGTTTCGAGCGGAGCACGAACCAGCATCTGCTGGGTTGCGCGCGGGAAATACTCTTCATACGTACGACGGTTCACGAAGATCCGGCCGTCGCCGGGGACCAGTCGAACCCTGGCCACGGCGCGCTTGCGGCGGCCGGTGGCGGCATAGACGATGGGTCCGATCGCGATCTTGAGCCTGGGCATAGGTCACCCCTTCAGGATAATTGGTCTGCAGGTCCCGAAGCCTTCAGGCCTCGAGAGGGAAAGGCCGGGGCTGCTGAGCCTGATGCGGATGCTCGCTGCCCGCGTAGACCTTCAACTTGCGCATGCGCACATCGCGCAGCTTGTTCTTCGGAAGCATGCCGCTCACCGCAGCACGGATGATGCGGTCCGGGAAGCGGGCCACCATCTTCTTGAAGGGGACGGTCTTGAGCCCCCCAGGATAGCGCGAGTGGTGGATATATTCCTTCGACTCGGCCTTGTTGCCCGTGAGTTGGACCTTCTCGGCGTTCAAGACCACCACGAAGTCGCCCACATCCATGTGGGGCGAGAAGGTGGGCTTATGCTTCCCGATCAACACCCGCGCAATTTGCGTGGCCAACCGACCAAGGGTCTGCCCCTCGGCGTCCACCACGAACCATTCCTTCTTGATCTCGTCGGCCTTGACGGCGTACGTCTTCACAGCCAGTCCTCCAGGTCGTGCCGGCCAGGTCCTCACGGGAAAGCGCCCGGGAACGCTCAGAAAGCCGGTTTCGCGAAAAGTCGAAAACAGCCGCCCCGAAGGGCCAAACCGTTCCGAAGAATGCCGGAACATTCTAATCTGGAGCCAGAGCCCGTGTCAACTGTTCGTCGCCGCGTTTTTTCGAGCCTTGCGGGTTGGCAGCGGGTTGGTCCCAATGATCGCGTCCTACATCAAGGCACGCATCAGCTCCGCCTTGCGCAGCAAGGTGATCCGATGCTGGTCGATGGAGAGCAGCCCTTTGTCCTTCATCTCATTGAGGATCTTGGTGACCGTCTCGCGGGTCGCCCCCACCAGGTTGGCCAGCTCCTGATGCGTCAGCGGATGGGGGATCAAGACCTGGTCCGGGCTGTTGCTGACTCCCAACTGATCCGCCAGCAGCAGCAGCTTCCGGGCGACCCGGCTGTAGGCATCCAGATAGGCCAGGCTGGCCACATCCTCGGTGAGGGTGCGCAGCCTGCGTGTCAACTGCCGCAAGATCGGGAAGAACATCCGCGGGTGCTCTTGCAGCATCCGGTGAAAGTCCTGCTTGCCCAGGACCATGACGCGGGTGTCCTCCAGGGCACTGACTGTGGCTGAGCGGGGCATGTCGTCGAAGAGAGCCAGCTCCCCGAAGAATTGGAAGGCATTGAGCATGGTCAAGGTCAGCTCCTTGCCCTCCGGGGTCAGAAGCTCGACTTTCACGCTGCCCTCCAGGAGGATGACGAACTCGTCCCCTGGATCGCCTTGGCTGACCAGGACCGTCCCACGTGGGTAGTCTCGGGTCCGGATGATCTGGAGGAGGGCCTGAAGGTCCTCGGAATCCAGGCTCTCGAAGAGAGGGACCTTCCGCAGGAGGCGGACGGGGTCTTCCGGAGGCTCGACTGACCTGCGGGTCCTGCCCTCAGCTCTTGACACGTCGGCGGATTTTGACGGACCTCCCGGGATCCCCTGCCCGAGTCTGCTAAAGGGGGTTCAAGGCTGGCGGCGAACCATGACCTGGGGTGACTGGTGTCAGGACCGGGCAGGTGGAGGGCCGTGGGCCCTGCGGTCGGGTCCGACCTGGGCACCACGGGGAAGCCACCTCGAAAGGACACCGGGATGAGCATCGCTTTCGAGCCGCTCGCGACGCAGACGCGCGGCTCGGACGAGGTCCAGGATCTCGCTCCGCTCCAGAACTTCCAAAGGACGCTCTCCTTGGCCACCGGCCTGTCGCTGGCCGTTCTCAATTCGGCGGGGTCCCCCCTGGCCGAATACAGCCATCCCTCGGATCACCTCCACGGCTACCTGCTGAAATCCTCGACGCTGGTCCGTGCGCTCCTGGCGCCCGAATGCAACGAGTTCCGCGTGATCCACGGCCCGGGGGGGCTGTTGTTCATGCGCCACCCGATCCGAATCCGCGAAGTCCTCTTCGGGCACGTGCTGGCTGGCCCGGTCTGGGAGGCTCCTCCGGGTCCGGAGGAGTTATTGGAGTTGAGCGCCCTGATCGGCCTTCCAAGCGACCAGGTCGAGTCCGCCATCCGCTTCCACCCGGCCCCGGTTCCCCTGGATCTGTCGCTGGGGCGCGAGCTGACCGCTTCCCTGGCGGAGCTCTCCGGGCAGCTCCTCCACGACCGCCGCCAACAACGCCAGACCCTGACCACCCTGGCCTCCCTGTACGAGATCGGGACCGCGATCAGCTCCTCGCTGGACCTCGAGGAGGTCCTGAGCACCGTCCTGAGCCGCTCGATCGAGTTGTTCGGGGCCACCACGGGTTCGCTGATCCTCCTGGACGAGATTCGCGGCGAACTGAAGATCCTGGCCCAGGACGCCCCGGACGACACGACCGTGTGCACCAGCCGCATCCCCCTGGGTGAGGATGCCGGCGAGTGGGTGACCCGCGAGGGGCAACCGCGCATCGGATGTGGGACGGACAACGGGCATCTGCGCGTTCCGCTGAAGATCAAGGACCGCTGCATCGGGGTCATCCACATCGGCGCCCGCCAGGACCGCACCGCCTACACCGTGCGCGACCTTCAGGTCCTGGGCATCCTCTCCAGCCACGCGGCCTCGGCCGTGGACAACGCCCAGCTCTACAGCCGGGTCACCCGCCAGGTGCGCGAACTCGAGGCCCTGCAGGAGGTCGGCTATTCGCTGAACTCCAGCCTGGATGTCCCTGAGACCCTGCGCCAGGTTCTGGAGCGGGCCTGCGATCTCTTGGAGGCCACCAACGCCTCGGTCATGCTCTTGGACCCCGACGGCCGTCACCTGAGAATCCGCGTGGCCCGGGGGCTCTCCGACGAGGTGGTCCGCGAGACCCGGGTCCGGCTGGGCGAACGGATCTCGGGCCGGGTGGCGCAGGAGGGTCTCCCCATCTCGCTGCCCGGAGGGGTGGATGCCCAAGGCGAGGAGATCGCCCCCTCCCTCTCCGTCCCCCTGAAAGCCGACAACAAGGTGATGGGCGTCCTGAACGTCCGCGGTCGCCCCCATGCCGAAGAATTCACCCGCGAGGATGTGGACCTGGCCACCCGGCTGGCCAGCATCTCGGCCGCGGCCCTGGAGAACGCCGAACTGCACGACGAACTCCAGCAGTTGCTGATCGACTCGATCACCGCCCTGGCCAACGCCATCGATGCCCGGGATCCCTACACCCGCGGTCACTCCGAGAGGGTCACCGAGTATTCGGTGATGCTGGGCGAGCAGATGGGCTTTGCACCCGACGAGATCGAGCGACTGCGCTACGCGGCCCTGCTGCACGACATCGGCAAGATCCGGATCCCCGACCACATCCTGAACAAGCCGGGGCGCCTGGATGACACCGAGTATGAGGAGATGAAGCGGCATCCGGTCTACGGGGTCGGCATCATGCTGCCGGTGCGGGCCTTCCGTCCGCTGCTTCCCTACATGCTGCACCATCACGAGCGTTTTGATGGGATGGGCTATCCCGACCGCAAGATGGCTGAGGAGATCCCGCTGGCGGCGCGGATCATCTGCGTCGCGGACTGTTTCGACGCCATGACCAGCGATCGGCCCTACCGCAAGGGTCTGGCCATCGAGGTGGCCATCGAGGAGTTGAAGAAGAACAAGGGAACCCAGTTCGACCCTGAAGTCGTCGAGCTCATGCTGGCTCTGATCGCAGAGGGGAAACTCGACCCGGTGCTCGAAAAAATGCGCGCCCAGGCCTCGGTCTCCTCGCTTCTGGGACGCCGCGCCGGCGGCTTGGGGGGGGTGTTCTCGGGGCTGGTTGGGCGGGGTCGACTGGCCGGGCTTCCAGGCCCGAGTCTCTAAAAGACCCGACCGGAGGTGCCATGGCCCGCGGCCCACGCCGCTCGCTGGTGACGTTGGAGTTCGACCCGGCCGACGAGGACCTGCCCGAGCAGGTCCAGGCCGAGGCTTCGAGCCTTGGCCCCGACCTCGAGCGCCTGATCGGCCGAAGTCCCTCGGCTCCCTGGTTCAGCCTCCCCTTCTCGATGCGGGAGGGTGATCTGGCCAGGTTGCAGGAGGTCGCCATGGAGTTGCGGGCCAACTCCGACGTGGTCCTGATCCTGGGCTCTCCGGGCCTGGAGGCTGCGGCCCACTCCGTGGTCCGGATCTTGGGACCCGCCCTGCCCGAAGTCGGCCCCAGGATCGAATTCATCGGGCGGGACTGGTCTGGCACCGCGCGACTGACGCGGCTGCAGGAGTGGCTGGGCGAGCGTCGGGTCAGCCTGGTGGGCCTGGTCTCCGAACGATTCTCTCCCCTGGACTCGGCCTGCCTGCGCATTCTCCATGGGCATGTGCGACGCCGGCATGGCCCTGCCGAAACAGCTCGCCGCGTGGTCCTGGCCGGATCGGGCACTCAGGCGCCGCTCTCGCGCCGGGCGCGAGACTCCGGTCTGCGTGTCCTCGAGCACCCCCTGCCCCTTCCCGAGCCCTACGCCACCCTGACCCCGGCCGGCCTGCTCCCCGCCGCCCTGGCCGGGGTCGACCCCACCGGCCTGCTGGAGGGCGCGCGCAGCCAGGCTCGCAGCATGGAGGCACAGGAACCCGCCAGTCTGCCTGCCGTCCAGTATGCCCTGGCCCGTCTCCTGCTGGCTGAAGGTGGCCGGGACCTGGAATTCCTGGGAGCGCAGGGTCCCCCCTGGACGGGACTGGCCCAGGAGGCCGAACGGATCCTGGCCCTGCCCGTCCAGGGGAACCGCCGGGTCCCGCTTCCCATGGCCTGGTGCCCCGAAGACCCCCCCTCGCGGCGGGATTCATGGCTGGAGGGAGGCCCTCTGAAGGCGTTTGGAACCTGGATCAGCATGCCCATCCAGGACGGCCCCGCCATCCCGGCAGACAGCCTGGGCGATGGTTGGCCCGGCCTGGAAGAGATGTCCTTTGGCCAACTGGAGCAGCGGCAAGCGCAGGCCGAGGCGGGGACCTGGCGACACGCAGGCCTGCCTGTCCTGACGCTGCGGATGGCGCGCCTGGACACCCTGAGCACCGGTGCGATGTTGTTCTTCCTCCAATGCGTCCGCGGGCTCTCCTCTGCCTGGCATGCCCCCGAAGCGGATGCCAAGGTGGCCCTCTCGGCCCGACATCAACAGGGCAAGGGTCTGCCGGCCTTGAGGGCGGCCATCCGCTCGCCGAGAAACAGCGAGGCCTGACGATGCGTGTCTTCATCTCAGACTCGGCCAACATTCAGGTGGCCCTGGTCCGCGTCCAGGAGGGCCAGGTCCACGTCCAAGGGGCCTTCCCCGGAGACCTGACCCCCGAAGACCTGAGCCGTCTGGGTTTCGTCCATTACGAGACCGACGAGCGCGGCGAGATCGTCACCCGGGTGCGCGAGGTCCCCCCTGCCGAGAGCCTGGACTATATCCGGGCCCTCCAGGACGCGCTGCCCCCAGGCTATCACATCTCTCAGGTCGAATCCGCCCGGATCGACGAAGAGCGTCGCCAGAAGCGGCGCCGCTTCGAAGAAGAACTGGCCCGGCTCGAGGAGGGTGACTGAAGGGGCTGGTTCTCCCCCTCAGGTGAAGAAGAACCGGGTGAGGTGGAAGAAGACCGGGGCGGCAAAGCAGATCGAGTCGATGCGGTCCAGGATGCCCCCGTGCCCCTCGATCAGGGTCCCGAAGTCCTTGATGCCGCGATCCCTCTTGATCGCCGACATCACCAGGCCCCCCGAGAAGCCCAGAAGCGTGATGACCAGCGACATCCCGGCCGCCTGCAAGGGGGTGAAGGGAGTGGCCCACCACAAGGCCGAGCCCAGGAGCGTGGCCGAAAGGATCCCCCCCAGGAACCCCTCCCAGGTCTTGTTGGGGCTGACGTCGGGCGCGATCTTGCGTCGCCCCATGATCTTGCCGAAGACGTATTGCAGAACGTCGCTGGACTGCACCACCAGCACCAGATAGAACAAGAGCAAGGCATTCTGACCTTCGAAACCGGGAATCTGCAGCATCAGCAGGGCCGGGGCGTGGCTGACGCAGTAGACCGAAACCATCAGGCCCCACTGGATCTTGGCCGTCCGCTCGAGGAACTTCTCGGTCTCTCCCGACATGGCCGTCCTGGTCGGCAGAAAGAGGAAGGCGTAGATCGGAATCAGGATCGAGAACATCCCGTACCAGTCGACGGCAACCAGCCAGTACTGCAGGGGGATGAAGAAGAAGAAGGCCCAGAAGAGTGCCCGATGATCCCCCCGCCGGGTCGGGGTCATGGTGACGAATTCGCGGAAGGCCACGAACGACATCAGGCCAAAGAGGAGGATCGAACCCAGCCCTCCGGTGGCGGTGGCCACGGCGAAGACGGCGCACATGACCCACCAGGCCCGGATCCGGGCGTTCAGGTTCTCGATGACCGCGCGGGCCTTCTCGCCTCGAGCGGTGCGGTCCAGGGCCCAGCCGATCCCGCTGGCCAGGACCAGCAGCACCAGGACCCCGCCGAAGAGCCAGAGCATCCGGGGCTCCGCGAGGATCTTCATGGTTCGACCAGCCTCAAGAGGGCCTCGCGGGCGCGGTCCAGGAATTCGGCCTTCGACTCGGAGTCCTCAGCGCGGAGCGGCGAACCGAAGCTGACGGAGCTGAAGAGGGGCACGGGAAGGATCTCTCCCTTGGGCAGGATTCGATTCAGGTTCTGCATGAACACGGGAACCAGCTCCACCTCGGGCCTCTTCCGGGACAGGTAGTACAGGCCGCTCTTGAAGGGGGCCAGCTCCTCCCCGGTGCCCCGGGTTCCCTCCGGGAAGAGGATGATCGAGTCGGTCTGCCCCATGGACTCGGCAAGGTGGTCCACCACCGCCCTGGGATCCGCCCCCGAGCGGTCCACCAGGATCGAGCGGAAGACCTCCCGGGCCAGGAACCCTCTCAGGCCGCCTCCCCCCCAGTAGTCCAAGGCTGCAACCGGCCGGGTGAGCCGTCGGACGGGCGGGGGAAGACACGACCACAGCACCACGGCGTCCAGGTGGCTGCAATGGTTGGCGAAGTAGATCCGTTGGCGGGTGGAAGGCTGACAGTCCACCCAGCGGGCCTGGGGGCCACACAGAAGCCGGGTGGTGCCGATCAGGAGCCCGCCGGTGAGTCCGGCCAGGCTCATCGATTCTCCAGGACCTTCAAGATCCGGCGGGTCCGCCGCACGACGGTCAGCAGGGTCCCGACGCACAGCACCACCAGAGCCCCGTAGAGGAGCCGCTCGGCCAGACCCCAAGGGCTGAGTGCGACAGCGCCCAGCAGGGCCAAGGTCGTCAGGGCCATGCGATGCTGCTTGGCCATCGGCCCCATGAAGGACTGCCCGGCCCCGCAGGTGCCCCCCAGCAGGCGGACATAGGCGGTCATGGCGGCCAGCAGGCCGGCCAGCCAGCCCAGTTCCACCGCGTGGGGAAGCGGGACGACCGCGTAGCCGAGGCTGACCAGGATCATCGAGTCGGCGACCCGGTCCGGGAGATCGTTGAAGACCTCGCCGGTCTTCGAGCGCTGCGCGCACTCCACGGCCACCATCCCGTCCAGCATGTTGCACAGCAGGCGCAACTGGATGCCGGCCGCGGCCAGGAAGAACAAGAGCCCCCTCTGGGAGGGGCTGAACTGGGGGGCCCACAGCAGGGCAGCCCCCGAACCGGCCGCGAAGAGCAGGCTGACAAGCGAAATCTGGTTGGGAGAGACGCCTGTGCCCGCCACCCAGCCAGCCAACTGGTGAGCCCAGCGGGCCTTTCGGGTGGCCAGGGGCCTGCGTGGTTCCGCGGCTTCGGTCATCGTCCCCTCCGGCCCGTCGAGGCGGGCGTCCCTCTCAGGATGGCGGGCCTGGTCCCGGCGCGCTGAGAGGGGCTTCGCGCTGCCCCGGGCCGGCTCCTCGCGAAATTCCACGCCCGGGCAGAGCCTCAGAACGATTCGGAACCGGCCGAGAGTGACTCCAACCAGATCCTGAGATCCTCGCTGCGCTGTTTGGTGGTGACCTCCAGGCTGCAGTAGTACAGGAACGGGTACATCGTCCCGCCTTCGAACTCCCAGGCCCGAGCCTGGGCCTCGGCGTCACGGAAGCGGATCCAGGCAAGTTGGGCGTCGATCAACTTCTCCTGGACCGGACCGGGCAGGCGCGGCAGCAACTCCTGATAGACCCGGTTCAACTCGGCGTCCGCCTGGCGGAAGCCGTCCTCAGCCTCCCGGTTCATCTCCTGCTGGCTCTGGGCCAGGACCAGCGTTGGGGAGACCAGGAGGAGGCTGCTCAGGACCAGGGCGAGGGTGGCAAGCGTTCTCATGTTCACCTCCATGATCCGATGAACGCCACTTCGCCGGGGCAGATCCCCTCCCCCGCCAGGGAGCGGACCTTCTATTGCATCTTCAGGGCGCCGTCCGAGGTGAACTGGGGGAAGTCCGGGGGCACGTCCTGGTTGCGATGGTTGGCACCGTGGCAACTCAGCACGTAGGTGTCAGGGCTTCCTCCGACGCCAGGGATGCGCTTGTAGCCGGCAAAGTAGGTGTTGACCCCGGCCGACGGGCAGATCAGCAGCTTCTCGTCCTTCACGTAATGGGGGACCAGTTCTTCGAGGCGCTCGGGGTACTGACCCTGATGGTCCATGGCCCACATGTCCAGGACCGAGCCGAGTTGGCGCAGATTGGCGCCACAGGCGCTCAGGTTCTCTTCGTTGTCCGGGTCGCCGCAGGCCGTGGTCAGCAGCAGCAGCGAGAGGCACAGGGCTGTCAGGATTCGCGGGAAGTGACGCATGGAGGGGACCTCCTCGGTGGGATGGGCGAGCCTTCCGGAGGCGTCGGGGCGTTCCTGCTTTGAGTCGAAAGGAGCTGGCGAGACAGTCCCGACGGACGGGTTCTGCGTGGACTCCTGGCGCTACTCGGGCAGTTCGATGCCCAGGCGGCCCGCCAGGGAGGCCAGGAACTCCCGAGGACAATTGAACTCCAGGTCCTTCAGGGCCTCTTCCCGGGTCTGCTGGTTGGCCCGGATGAGCTTGCTCTGCTCGACGTGATAGTGCGTGTAGCCATAGTGCTTCAAGGAAAGGTGCATGGCCAGGAAGTTGAGCGAACAGTTGGTGCTCTTGGCCGGGTAGCTCAGGTCGGGGTATTCCCAGTCGAGCTCCCGGCGAATGAGCTCCACATACTCGTCCGGATGGGTGTCCAGGAACCAGTGGGGCGAGAGCACGATGGCCTTGTGCCGTCTCCGGGCCCGCTTCAGGACCTCTTCCATGCTCTGGGGAAAGTCCCGGTACTTGGGGTCCTGCTTGAGCGTGGCCAGGAACCTCCTGGTCGCTTCGGACATCGAGGCATACTCCCGGTTGCCGGCCTGGCCGGCGCCGTTCGACGGCGTGCCCTGATGGGCGGACTGGCCCTTGGTCCAGCCCGCGATGACGAGGGGGATGTCGTAGCGAGCGGCGATGTCGAGGGCGACCTGCATGTACCACATGGAGCACAGGTGGCAGAGGATGGCGCCGGACCCGGACGTCACGATCTTCGCGAACATGTCCCGCATGAACGTGGACCGATAGAACAGGAAGTCGACGTCCAGCTTCTCCACCGCCTTGTGCACGTTCCTCAACGCGCCCTCGGTCTCGAAGCCGTGGTCGAAGGTGAAGGCCAGGGGATTGAGGTGGTAGCGCTTCCTCATGTAGTAGAGGCTGGCCGTGCTGTCCTTGCCTCCGCTGCACATGACCAGGCAGTCGTGCTTCTGCTTGCCGCGGTGTTTTCCAAGCAGACGCGTGAAGTCGCTCTCCAGCAACTCCTCCTCAGGTTGGGGCTTGCTGGACTGTGCTTCCAGGCAGACGCTGCACAGGCCCTCCGAGTCCATGGTGATGTCCGGGGGACTCTCGGGCAACACGCAACGCCGACACGTTCTGCGCGCCTGCGGAACCTCGCTCATGTCCATCCCTCCCGATCCGCGGCCGCCGACCGCACCGTGCCCGCTCCCGACTCCGTGCCCTCAAGCCCCTCAGCCTCCATCTTCGGGGGATCATAGCCGAAGAATCCGGGGCAGGCCAGGGGTTCGGGCAGGATCTCCAAGCGCGGGAGATCGAGGTGCCGGCCAGGGCCGCCGAGCGCTCTCGGGTCTCGGGATCCACGCTGGTCGCCCTGCGGATGGGCCTGTTCGGACTGGACGACCCGGAGGAATAGGGATTCGAGCCCGTTCGTTCCCGAACGACACGCGCGTGTCATTCGGCCGGCGTCGGGCTGCGCCAACCTTCCCCCGCAGGACCTTTCCCGAATCCTTTCGAACGCCCGATCGCAAAGGAGCCGGACTGCCCTGCCTGCGCCAGATCCCCCGAAATCGAACTTCGCCTTCCTGGAGCCCTTCCAGCCGCTGGCCCGCCTGGGCTTCCTGGCTGAACGCCTCTATGCCGAGGACCCCTGCAGCACCCTGCTCAGGCTGCGCCAGTTCGGCGAGGTGCTGGCCCGGAAGGTGGCCGAGCGCTACGGGGTCCATTCCGCGCCGCAGGACAACCAGGCCGAGCTTCTGACCCTCCTGCGCGGCCTGGGGCTCAACCGCGAAGTCCTGGACCTCTTCCACGGTCTGCGCCGAGCCGGGAACGCGGCGGCCCACGAGATGCTGGGCGATGCCCGGACGGCCCTCCAGCAGCTTCGGATGGCCCGGGCCCTGGGCCAGTGGTACGTGCGCCTGGTGGCGGACCGGACCTTCGAGGCCCCCGCGTTCGTCCCGCCCCCGGACCCCCGGGAGGCCTCCGAGGCTTTGTGCAGCGAACTGGTGCGCCTGCGGGAAGAGCTGGTCGAGATCCGGGCCGAGTCCTCCGATCTGCAGGAGCGGGCCCTGGCCGAGGCTGCCCGACGCGCCGACGCCGAGGCGCTGGCTGCCCGGCAGGCGGAAGAGGCGGCCTTCTGGCAGTCCACCGCCGAGCAGCGCGAGCAGGAACTGACCTCCGAGCTTCTCGCGCTCCAGGCCACCCTTCCCGGCCTTTCCGGCCAGCCGGACGAGGCCCCTCCCCTCGAGGCGGACACCGAGGCCCTGGCCACCACCCCCCTGAACCTGAGCGAGGCCGACACCCGCCGGCTGATCGACCAGCAACTGCGCGAGGCCGGCTGGGAAGCGGACAGCCAATCCCTGACCTGGGCCTCCGGGGCGCGCCCCCAGAAGGGGAAGAGCGTCGCCATCGCCGAGTGGCCCACCGCGAAGGGCCCCGCGGATTACGTGCTCTTCGCCGACCAGGTGCCCCTGGCCGTGGTGGAGGCCAAGCGGACCAACAAGAACGTGGCCGGCGCCATCGAGCAGGCCAAGCGCTACAGCCGGGGCTTCACCCTGCAGGGAGACCTTAAAGGTCCCGGAGGCCCCTGGGGCGACGTCCGGGTGCCCTTCCTGTTCTCGACCAACGGCCGGGCCTTCTTGCGGCAAATCCCCGAGATGAGCGGGACCTGGTTTCTGGATGCCCGAGAGCCCACCAACCACCCCCGGGCCCTGGACGGCTGGTACACCCCGGCGGGCCTGCTGGCCCTGCGCGAGCAGGACATCCCGGCCGCCCACCAACGTCTGCGCCAGGAACCCACCGACCGCCTGAACCTGCGCGACTACCAGCGCCAGGCCATCGTCGCCGTCGAGGCCGCCCTGGAAGCCGGCCGCCGCGAGGTTTTGGTGGCCATGGCCACCGGCACGGGCAAGACCCGGACCTGCATCGGCCTTCTCTATCGGCTTCTGAAGGCCGGGCGCTTCCGCCGGACCCTCTTCCTGGTGGACCGCACCGCCCTGGGCGAGCAGGCCCTCCATGCCCTGCAGGACTTCAAACTCGAGCAGATGCAGGCCTTCCCCGAGATCTACGACGTGAAGGGCCTGGCGGACGTTTCCCCGGGGCCCACGACGCGACTGCACCTGGCCACCATCCAGGGGATGATGCGGCGGGTCCTCTTCCGGGAGGAGGACGCCCTGCCCGTCCCGGTCGACCAGTATGACTGCATCGTGGTGGACGAGTGCCACCGAGGTTATGCCCTGGACCGCGAGCTGGGGGAGGTCGAGCTGACCTTCCGCAACGAGCTGGACTACATCTCGAAGTACCGCCGGGTCCTGGACCACTTCGACGCGGTGAAGGTGGGCCTGACCGCGACGCCCGCCCTGCACACCAGCGCCATCTTCGGCGACCCCGTCTACGAATACGGCTATCGGCAGGCCGTGGTGGACGGCTATCTGGTGGACCACGAGCCGCCCCACCGGATCGTCACCGCCCTGGCCGAGGACGGGATCACCTGGCAGGCCGGCGAGACCATGGAACTCTACCAGGTCAAGAACCAGCAGTTGGACCTGTTCCACCTGGAGGACGAGGTCACCCTGGACCTGGAGACCTTCAACCGCAAGGTCCTGACCGAGAGCTTCAACCGGACGGTCTGTCGGCTGCTGGCCGAGCACATCGACCCCCAGGACGACGGCAAGACCCTCGTCTTCTGCGTGAACGACACCCACGCCGACATGGTCGTCCGCCTCCTCAAAGAGGCCCTGGACCAGCGCTACGGCGGGGTGGACGACGACGCGGTCCTGAAGATCACCGGTGCCACCGACCGCTGCCTGGAGAAGATCCGATTCTTCAAGAACGAGAAGTTCCCCAGCGTGGCGGTGACCGTGGACCTTCTGACGACCGGCATCGATGTCCCCGAGATCGTGAACCTGGTCTTCCTGCGCCGGGTCCGAAGCCGCATCCTGTACGAGCAGATGCTGGGCCGGGCCACCCGACCGTGCGACGCCATCGGCAAGGAGAGCTTCCAGATCTACGACGCGGTCGACCTGTACGCCGGGATGGATCCCTTCTCCAGCATGAAGCCGGTGGTGACCAACCCCCGGATCACCTTCCGCCAACTCCTCGACGAGCTTGAGCAGGTGCAGGACCCCGCCGCCCGCCAGACCCTCGCCGAGCAGTTCCAGGCCAGGCTCCAGCGCAAGAAGAACAAGGTGAAGGGCCAGGACCTCGAGCACTTCACCGCCCTGGTCGAGATGACCCCCACCGAGCTGGCCGGAACCCTGCGCGAGATGGATCCCCTCCAGGCGGCGGCGTGGTTGGAGGGCCGAGGCGAACTTGCCGACCTGCTGGACCGGGTGAGCGGGGACGGCACGGTGTTCGTCGTCTCCCACCACGAAGACGAGCTGCGCCGGGTGGAGCGGGGCTATGGCGAGGGCCGCCAACGTCCCGACGACTACCTGGAAGCCTTCCGCCGCTTCGTGCGGGACAACGCCAACGAGATCACCGCCCTGCAGGTCATCCTGCAGCGCCCGCGCGATCTGACCCGCCAGCAACTGCGCGAGCTGAAGCTGGAACTGGATCGCCACCACTTCCGCGAGAAGGAACTGCAGAGCGCCTGGCGCGAGACCACCGAGAAGGAGGTGGCGGCCTCGGTGATCGGCTTTGTGCGCCAGGCCGCCCTGGGGTCGCCCCTGATGCCCTACGTCGAGCGGGTGGAGCGCGCCTTGGGGAAGATCCTGGCCCGCACGGACTGGGGCGTGCAGCAGCGCAAGTGGCTGGATCGCATCGCCGCCCAGATGAAGGCCGAGACCCTGGTGGACCGGGCCGCCCTGGACCAGGGGGAATTCGCCCGCAGGGGCGGCTTCCGGCACCTGGACCGGATCTTCGGGGGCCGGCTTGAAGAGGTCCTGCGCGATCTGCACGAAGCCGCCTGGGACGATCGCCAGCCCGCCTGAGCCTGCACCGAACGCCCGAGTCGAGGAAACCCGATGAGCCTGACCAACCGAACCAGCGACATCGTCTCCCGCCTGTGGGGGCTCTGCCACATCCTGCGCGATGACGGCATCACCTACCACCAGTACGTGACCGAGCTGACCTACCTGTTGTTCCTGAAGATGATGAAAGAGCAGGGGAAAGTGCGGGAGAGCCAGCTGCCACAGGGCTGGCGCTGGGACGACCTGTCCCGCCAGGAGGGCCTGGACCAGCTCAAATTCTACCGCAAGCAACTGGTCGAGTTGGGTGGACACTCTGCGCCCAGGGTCCAGGCCATCTTCGCCAACGCCAACACCTCGCTGCGCCAGGCCAGGAACCTGAAGGCCCTGACCGACGCCATCGACGGCCTGGACTGGTACAGCGCCCGCGAGGAAGGCCTGGGCGAGATGTACGAGGGCCTGCTGGAGAAGAACGCCAACGAGGTGAAGTCCGGGGCCGGCCAGTACTTCACCCCCCGCCCCCTGATCGACACGATGGTGCGCCTGGTGGATCCCCGCCCGGGCGAGCGCGTGCAGGACCCCGCTGCCGGGACCGCCGGCTTCCTGGTGGCCGCGGACCGGCACGTCCGGAGCCAATGCAACGAATACTTCGCCCTGAGCCGTGCCGAACTGGATTTCCAGCACCAGGAGGCCTTCTACGGGGTGGAGCTGGTCCCCGACGTGCACCGCCTGGCCATGATGAACCTCATGCTGCACGGCATCGAGGGCGAACTGCTGCAGGCGGACACCCTCTCGCCGGCGGGCGAGAAGCTTCCCCGGGCCGACGTGATCCTGACCAACCCGCCCTTCGGCACCAAGAAGGGGGGCGGCCTCCCGACCCGGGACGACTTCACCTTCCCCACCTCGAACAAGCAACTGGCCTTCCTGCAGCACATCTACCGGGGCCTGGTGAAGGGCGGCCGGGCCGCCGTGGTCCTGCCGGACAACGTCCTTTTCGAAGAGAACACCGGCACCCGCATCCGGGCCGACCTGATGGACAAGTGCGACCTGCACACCGTGCTGCGCCTGCCCACCGGCATCTTCTACGCCCAGGGCGTGAAGACCAACGTGCTGTTCTTCACCCGCGGCCGGACCGAGAAGGGCAACACGCAAGCCGTCTGGGTCTACGACATGCGCACCAACATGCCGAGCTTCGGCAAGCGCACCCCCCTGACCCACGACCACTTCGCCCCCTTCGTGGAGGCCTGGCAGACTTCACCCCGGGTGGACCAGAGCGAGACCGGCCGCTGGCGCTCTTTCACCCGCGAGCAGATCCGGGCCCGCGGCGACAACCTGGACCTCACCTGGTTGCGCGACGAGAGCGCCAGCCACACCGACGACCTGCCCGAACCCGAAGAGATCGCCGGCGAGATCCTCGGCCACCTGGAGACCGCGATGGAAGAGATGCGGGCATTGCTGGAGATGCTGGGGGGTGGGGAGTGATGGTGGGTGAGCTGCCGGAGGGGTGGGCAAACGCCTCCGGGCCCGACTTGTTTCGCTTCATCCGTGGTGTGACTTACGCGAAAGGCGACGTGGCAGAGGCGCTCCAGGACGGGACCATTGGCATACTCCGAGCCAACAACATTCAGGACGGCCACCTCAACATGGAGGACCTGGTCTATGTGCCTGAACGCTGTGTATCCGAGGAACAGAGACTTCAGGTCGGCGACATCGTGGTCGCGACGTCGTCGGGTTCTCTGACCGTGGTAGGCAAGGCCGCTCGGGTGGAGGAACCGCTGCCAGGCGTGTCATTCGGCGCATTTTGCTGCGTCTTGAGGCCGCATGATTTGGCCCTTTCGGATTGGATATGTAAATTCACCCAGACTAGAGGCTATCGAAGGTTCATCGAATCGAAAGCCGCTGGAATCAACATCAACAACCTGCGCGCGAGCCACCTAGAATCGATTTCGCTCGCGATCCCTCCCCTTCGCGAGGTTCAGCGGACCTGTTCATTGCTGGGTCAATACAGAGCGCGACAAGCAAATGCCCGGGCCGCCCTGGAAGCCATCCCCCCGCTACTGAACCGCTTCCGCCAGTCCGTCCTGGCTGCCGCCTTCCGCGGCGACCTGACCGCCGACTGGCGGGCGAAGAACCCGGATGTCGAGCCGGCCAGCGAGCTGCTGAAGCGCATCCGGGTCGAGCGCCGCCGGCGCTGGGAAGATGCCGAGCTCCAGAAGATGCGGGCCAAGGGCAAGGTGCCCGGCGACGACCGCTGGAAGGCGAAGTACGTGGAGCCGCAGGGCGTGGATGCTGAAAGCCTGCCAGAGTTGCCGGAGGGGTGGGTTTGGGCTACCGTGGGTGAAGTCTCCGAAGTCGAAGGGGGGATTCAGAAGCAACCCAGTCGCAGGACCGGCCGTGACTCATTCCCCTTTCTCAGGGTAGCCAACGTGTTTTGGGGGCGCCTCGATCTCGAGGAAGTCCACCAAATCGAACTGTTCGACGGGGAACTCGAACGTCTCCGCCTTCACGAAGGTGACCTGCTGGTCGTTGAAGGCAATGGGAGTCCGACGGAGATAGGGCGGATGGCGATCTGGGACGGCCGAGTTGAAAACTGTGTTCACCAGAACCACCTCATCCGCGTTCGGGCCCTCGGCGGCCTCAGCCCTCATTTCCTCTCGCACTTCTGGTCCTCTCCGGTCGGACGTCAACGAGTGGCGCGGGAGGCCCAGACGACCACAGGCCTGTATAATCTGAGCAAGGGCAAGGTCTCGAAGTTGCCGGTTCCCGTCGCCCCCACTGCGGAGCAAGACGCCCTCTTGGCCCACCTGGCTCCGCTATTGGAGTTCTCCCGCAGCATGGAAGGCCTGTCCTCATCCTCCCCATCCCGCCTCACCACCCTCCACCAATCCCTCCTGGCCAAGGCCTTCCGCGGCGAGCTGGTCCCCCAGGACCCGGATGACGAGTCCGCCTCGGTGCTGCTGGAGCGGATCCGCCAAGAGCGCGAGGCGGCTGGGGGCGACGAAAAGAGCAGGCGGGGGCGGAAGGCGAAGCAAAGCTAGCAGGCTTTGTCCACAACCAAGAGAAGGATTGGCCAGTTCCGCCTGAGGGCATCCCAACCCGTGAACAAATGTTCGCATGGTGACAAACGTTGTCACCCCCAACGCTTATGCTTCAAGCAGGCATGAACGACGGTCGGGACGTCGGAGTGGCCTTCCGGAGGACAAAAGAACGCATGGCAAAATCTACGATCGAGTGGACTGAGTCCACCTGGAACCCTCTGACCGGCTGCACGAAGGTCAGCCCAGGATGCGCCAACTGCTACGCCGAGCGCATGGCCAGGCGCCTTCAAGCCATGGGACAAGCGAACTACAGGAACGGGTTCGCGCTGACGATGCACGAACAGGCGCTGGAACTGCCCCTGCGCTGGCGCAAGCCTCAGGTCATCTTCGTGAACTCCATGAGCGACCTGTTTCACCAGGACGTCCCCCTCGACTACATCCGCCGGGTCTTCGACGTGATGCAGAGGGCGAGCTGGCACCAGTTCCAGGTCCTGACCAAGCGGGCCGAACGGCTCGAAGAACTGGCCTCTGAACTGCCCTGGCCCCGCAACGTCTGGATGGGGGTCAGCGTCGAGAATGCCGACTACACCTGGCGCATCGACCACCTTCGCCGCACCGGTGCAGCCGTGAAGTTCCTGTCCGTGGAACCCCTACTGGGCCCACTGGGCCACCTGGACCTCGCTGGCATCGACTGGGTCATCGTTGGAGGAGAGTCTGGCCCCGGGGCCAGGCCCCTCATGGACGAGTGGGTGATCGAGGTCAGGGACCAGTGCCAGGCGGCTGGCGTGCCCTTCTTCTTCAAACAGTGGGGCGGTGTCCAGAAGAAGAAGGCCGGCCGGTTGCTCCAGGGTCGCGCCTACGACGCGATGCCTACCCCCGCCTTGGCTGCGTCGGGAATCTGATCTGACAGCCTTTGTAAGAATTCTTCCGAGTGCGGCCGATGACCTCAATTTCACCTGCTGCCTCGAGTGGATCCAACACGGGCTTCCTGAGGTGCTTGACCAAGAATAGGGTCTCCTCCACGACGAAAGCCTCCAGGTCTTCGACCCTGACACACTTGCCCTGGAAGTGACTCTGGAGTCTGCGCCGGAGAACCTCGCAGTCCGGCCCATCGAAGAGAAGCAACTGACCGCTTTCGGAGTCTCGAGCGCGGTAGCGGAATCCGCCGTCCGGATCCGTCTTCCACATCGCCTCCTTCATCTTCTCAAAGCCCTTCGGGTGCTTCGTCGCAAAGACCATGTGATACCACGACTCACCTTGTTTCTGGCGCTGAGCAATCGCAAAATGCAGGCAGTAACGGAAATCTGTCTGTTGCAGCAATTCGCGCCGATACATGCTGACGCAACCGTCGATTGACACGTCCTGCAACTCGTCCCCGACATCACGCCCAAAGAGTTGGTTCATGGCGTTTTGCTGGCCTTCTTTGGTCTTGAACCGGTTCACGTAACCAGACATGAAGTTGATGAAGACCTCGCTACTGGGATGCTTCGATATACGCCTGATGAGCTTCATTGGAAATCCTGTGTACCCAAACGGGTCGATGAACCAGAGGGACGGAGCGAGGTGGCCGGAACCACCACTTCCAATGTTGTCTAGCAGGCCTGTAGCTTCATCCTCAAAGGGAGCATTCTCGACGAAGAGCTGGACATACTCAGGAAGTTCGAGCCTCAACTCGTCAGTAACAGCCTTGAGCGTGAGATACCGGTCACCGTCTGCCTCGAGGAACACGAAGCGCATCGGGATCCTCAGCCCCATCTTCGTTGTGAAGTCCATCAGGGCGTTAATGGCGATGAGAGGCGAGCCTGGCTCACCGTTCTTGTAAACTCCAGGCCCCGCAAAACCATCGACGAAGATGACCCGCTCAAACTTGCTGGACAGGATGGGCATCCATCTATCCAGGTAGGCTCGCAAGATCTCGTGCTTCACGCGGCTGTGGTCTGGAAGCTCCCACACTGAATCGATCGGCTTCGTCATGACTCGACTCCCGTCTTTGCTCGGACCGCGTGGTTGGCGACCTTCTGGGCCGGGTGCTTCGCAAACGTTGACAGGCGAGGAACCTCTTAACGCCACGCGACGCCCCACCTGCCCCGCGCGTGCCGTCTGGCCAGGGCAGTCATCCTCCTCCCCCATCACGTCCCCTCCAGAATTCCCCAGAACGTCTTCGCGTCCATGATGGGCACGCCCAATTCCCGGGCCTTCATGGCCTTCCCGGACAGGGTGTTCGGATCGATGGCCACCAGGAGGCTGGTCTTCCGGCTGACGTTGCCCCGGACGGTGATCCCGAGGCTGCGCAGGAAGGCCTCTTCCTCTGCCCCGCACTGACACCGCACAGCCTGCTACCCCATTCCCAAACACGACCCTGACCCACTGCTGGGACCAAGCCAAGGCTTCGCGGTCAGCGGGTGCTGCGCCTTCCGGGGGGGGGCAGCCCCTTCCGGATTCCTCCGGTGCCCGCGGTCCATCTATTTAACACCGTGTTCGCTCCCCAATTCCACCGTCATCGATTATAATATGAATAGCCGCCGAAGGCGCGGCTCAGGCGGTGACCAGGTCGCCGCAGGGGAGGGAAATCACGTGAGTTCTCCCGCAGCGTCCCTTTCTCTTCAATCCCTCGCTTCGGATCTCTCCGACCCTTCGATTCCGAGCCCCAGGCAATTCATGGAATCCAGGGCCCTCCCCCGATTTCCAGAGGTCGAGGAATTGCCAGATGAGGACCTCTTCACCTCGGCGCTGGCCGCCTCGGTGGCCCTGGTCCAGGAGCGACTCTTCCTGGGCCGCTGCCTGCTGGAGATCCACCGGCGCGGGCTGTGGGGGCAGTGGGGCTATAGCTGCCTGAACCAGTTCCTGGCCCTGGCCCTGCAGATGGACCCCCGCGAGGGCCGTGAGGCCCGCCGCGTGGCCCGGGCCCTGGAGGACCTCCCCCATCTGGCCGAAGCCGCCGAGGCCGGTCGCATCCGCTGGGCCAACCTGCGCGAGGTGGTCCGAGTGGCCACCCCCCAGACCGAGGAATTCTGGACGCAGGCCGCGTTGACCCGGCGCTCGCGGGTCCTGTGCCGGATGGTCCGGCGGGCGCTGGACGGCGGGCAACCCTCGGAGGACTTGGAAGGCCAGGAGGCCACAGGGACGCGACTGGAACTCCGCCTTC
>DIWH01000042.1 GCA_002423485.1 Candidatus Xenobium occultum
CCAAGGCCCAGGCTCCCAAGCCCGAAGCCGCCAGCCCCGACCAGGCCAAGACCCCGGCTCCCAAGCCCGATGCCGCCAAGCCCGACCAGGCCAAGGCCCCGGCTCCCAAGCCCGAAGCCGCCAGCCCCGACCAGGCCAAGGCCCCGGCTCCCAGGCCCGAAGCCGCCAGGCCCGACCAGGCCAAGGCCCCGGCTCCCAAGCCCGAAGCCGCCAGCCCCGACCAGGCCAAGGCCCAGGCTCCCAAGCCCGAGGAAGCCCCTGCTCGCGAAGCCGCCGGCAAGAACCAGGCCGAGCCGGCCGCACCCCGCCCTGAGACCATGCGGGCCCGTCCCCAGACGGCCGGCAAGCAGGCCTCCGAGGCCCGGACGGAATCCAAGGCGCCCGAGGGGAAGCCCGCGGAGGGCCAGGAGGCCGCCTCCCGGACGCAGGGTCCTGGATCTCCCGCCCGCTTCGCGGCCTCCCAGAGGCCGGGAGCGGAGGCTCGTCTGCCGGGTCAGGGGCCTGCGCAACCCGAGGAGACCAACCGCCCGGAGACGGCCCGACGGGCCGCCCCCGAGTCCGGAGTCGAGCGGACCGCCTCCAAGGACGCCACGCCGGAGGGTCCACGCACCGCCAGGGGTCAGGAAACCGCCGGGGGCGCGGGCGTCTCCACCGGTGGGACGACCCAGGAGAAGAGCCAGGCCCGACTGGGCGACTCTCGATTCGCCCCCCACATGGATCCCGAAAATTCCGCGCAGGGCAAACCCTCCGACCAGGCCAACCGGGCTGCTCAGGGCAACCAGGGCAAGCAGCCCGTGGACCAGGGAGGCAAGAACGCTCCGGGGACCAGCGCCAAGCCTGGGGGCGACCTGTCAGGTCAGAGCCTGGGCCCAATCCGAGGCGGTTCACCCGGTCCGGCCGCGGGTCGTCCGGCATTCGGATCCCAGACCGGGCCGACGGGCTCCCAGGGTCAGGCCGACAAACTTCCCCAAGCCTCCGCTCCGAAGACGGAGGGAGGTTTCTCGGCCCTGGGTCTGGGCTCGATCCGTCCAGGCATGCCCGAAGCCGGCTTCAACCGTCCGCTTTCCGGGCCCTCTCCCGGAGGTCGGGAAGCGGAGGTCCCCACGCGCCAGACACCCCCACCTCCCCCGGAACCCCAGGATACCCTGGACGTGTCCCTGCCAGCCCGAGGTTCGAGGGGCGGAGGGCTTCCCGGGCCCGCGGGGACCATCGGAGCCCCCGGGACCTCGGGCGCTGCCCGGATCCCCACGTCGCCCCGGGCCGTCTCCGAACAACCCACCGCAGGCGCCGGCAACACTCCGGCCCCAGCAGAGCCCGAAGTCGAAGGCATGGGCCTCCGGAGCATCCCGGCGATCGGAGCCTCCCCCCGCCCGCTGCCCGGACTGACGCCGCGCCCGGTCGGCGGTCCCCTGGCCCCGGATCCCCAATCCCCGATGGCTCCCGAGAAGATGCCCGCGCAGCTCCGGCGTGGCCAGATCCAGCCCGAGATGGTCCCGGGCGCTTCCAACCCCAACGTCCCCCGCCCCGTGCACCTGGGCGCCATTCGCCTGCCCACGCCGGATGGTCGGGATGACTCGGGAAACCGGAAATCCGAACCCACCGACGACTTCGGCATCGAGAGCATCGACTCCATCGGGCGAAGCGCCCCCCCGCGCCTGACCCCCCGCCCGGGGCTCCATCTTCCCGTGCGAGGACCTCAGGGGCCGCATCCGGAGCGAGGTCCCGTCGGGCGCGTCGAGGGTTGGCTTCCTGAAGACCGTCAAACGGATCCCGCCACCCGCGGCGGACAGAAGGGGGCTGGCCAGCCCCCCTCCGACCCGGGCGCCGAGATGGGCGGGCTCTCCCTTCCCCGGGTGAGCACCCCCAGGCCCCCTGCGCTGCCGCTCTTCCAGAAGCCTGAATTCTTCGACCGAGGAGCCCCCCGGGCCGACCATGTCCACCCGTCGTCTCCCCAGGACGGGCTGGTCATGGACGACTCCTTCCACGCCACTCCTTCGCACCTGAAGTTCAAGACTCTGGAAGACTCGCCTTTCCGGTCTCCGAATCAGACGGTTCCCGAGGCGCCCAAGCCCTCGCGCCCCTTCCGCCCCTTCTCGCCGCTGCCCAAGGGCGATTGGGGTGCAAGCCGACAGGAAGCACATGGTCCCGCTGCCCCCGGCGTGGGCCCCACGGACCCTGCCTTGCCCGGACAGCGCCGAGCCCAAGGCCAGACCTTGCCCCAAATCGAGATCCTGCGGCCCCGGCCCGGCGGGTTCCAGGGGCGGTTGTTGCCCGGTTTCAGCCTGAACCCGGACCAGGGCATCCTGGGCCCCAACCTTCGCCCTGGCCTCTCCCCCCTGGCCACCGACCCGTCCAGCGAAGCCTTCCAGGCCCAGATGGCGGGCCGGATCCTGAGCGGAGAGTCCCAGTTCGTGGCCAGCACCGCCGGCTTCGCAGCCCGGTCGGCCGGACCGGCGATCCCGGCTGAGGTGGGAGCCACGATCACCTCCGCCACGCGCCAGGACGGACGGATGGACCCCGTGGGACAGATGCGCGCGGGCCTCCCCCGCGGCCCGCTGACCGGCGGTCGCCCGGTCGTCTCGCAGATCCCCATCTACCAACCCGTCCTGGACCTGATCTACCAGATCCGCGGCAAGGCCAAGGTCGAGCAGGAAAGCAGCCCGATCAAGATGACCTTGTCCGGTTCGGTGGGAACCCTCGAGCGGCAAGCCTACGTCCCACGAGAAGCCCCCTCGGCCTCGCCCAATCCGCAAAGCGCCGCGTCCCGGCAGACCCAGACCGGCGCCGAGGTGCGCCCCCAGACCCGACACTTCCAGCCCGCGCGACGCGAGACGGCCGAACCGGCCCAGCACCGGGTCCACACGGCCTCCGAGCAGAACCCCCTGTTGGGGACCATGACCGCCTCGCTCCGAGGGCCCGCGCAATCCGTCCGTCGAGAGTCTGCGGCCGCGACCCGCGTCGAAGGCACGCAGGCCAAGGCCGAGACCTCGTCCCAGCGAGTGGTGGAGACGGGAGACGCTCCGGGTCGAGGTGGTGGCGGCGGCGGGACGGCTGGAGGCGAACGCGGCTCGGGTGGTCAGGGCGGCCAGGGACAATCTGAAGGTGGCCCCCCCGGAAGTCTGTCCGAGATGCAGTCCCGGTTCCGGGCTCAGACCCTGCGGGCCTCGGCGACCCATGAAGCCTTCCGGATCAGCATGACCCGGATGCAGACCCCCGTCGGAGCCCGGCACAGTGAGATGGCGACCCGCTACGCCACCACCTCGATCCCGACGCTGCTGAAGCGAATCTACCGCAGCCAGGATCTCGAGGGTCTGGACGAGGCTGAAGCCGTGAACAGCCTGGCCCTGATGCTCAAGCTGAGCGGTGAGTTCACCTACGACCACTCCGCCCGGGTGTTGGACTTCGCCATGGAACTGGCCGACGAGATGGGTATCGAGGACCGGGAAGTCCGCCATCAGATCGGTCTGGGCGCCATGTTCAAGGACATCGGCGAAGCGGGGCTGCTGCTGGCCCAGCAACCAGACGAGCAGATCGACGAGATTGCCAGATTCATGTCTTCGCAGGACATGCGCCGGGCCAGTCTGTTGCACGACATCGGGAAGATCCAGATCCCCCGGGACATCCTGTGCAAGCCCGGCCGCATGACCGACGAGGAATACGAGCTGATGAGGATGCACCCCATCTACGGAGAGCAGATGATCTACCCCATCCTCTCCCTGCGGCACCTGTGCCCCACCATCCGCGGCCACCACGAACGTTGGGACGGCAAGGGATATCCCGACGGCCTGAAGGGCGAGCAGATCCCGCTTCCGGCGCGGATCCTGGCGGTGGCGGACGTCTTCGACGCCCTGCACGCCGAGCGCCCCTACAAGTCCAGCATGGAGGTGGAACAGGTCCGCAAGCTTCTGTCCGAAGGCAAGGGCACCCATTTTGATCCTGAGTGCGTCGAGGCATTCCTCCGGGTCTTGGATCGACGATTCCCTCAGGCCGGTCGCCGGCGTCCTCAGCGAGCGCGTGCACGGTAGCCGACACGCCCCGTCCCATCGATTGCCTCCCCAGGAATGGCCAGGAGCCTGTGGCCATTCCGGGCTATAGACCCGATTCACCATTGTCTTGAGAACACAAAGAAGAAGCGGGGCCATCCTGCGGAAGGTGAATCGGCTTCAAACAAGGTTGGGGAACGGATGGACCAGGTCAAGGACGGCGCCAAGGCCTGCGGCAAGGTGCTGTCCGAGGGGCTGAACCGGATCAAGAACCTGTTCGACTGAAAGCCCCTCCCCGGCTGGCTGCCGGCGCAAACGGGGCGGGCCTTTCAGCCCGCCCCGTTTGCGTTCTGGCCCACGACGGTCAGCTCGGACCCTGGTCCCGCGAAATCTGCTGCGCAGCCGCCCTCGTGCTTTCGGGATCGTGAAGCACCAGAATCACCCGACCCAGTTCCCGGGTGGCTGTCTCCAGATCCCGCCCGGCCTGCACCATCGTCTCAGGTCAGGCCCCAGCAAAGGCCAGAGAGGCCGCGAAGGCCGTCTCCAGGCCGCTCGTGGCGCTGGCCAACCACCCCCGGACGGCCTGTTGGAGTTGTTCGGTTCGGGCCCGGCATTCCTCCAGGGGCATCTCCCCTTCGATCACCGCACCGGCCAGTCGACGCAGGAGGTCCGACTCTCCGCCGAAGGGGTGGCCCACCGCGTCGGCCTGCGGGCTCTCCAACAGACCCTGGTAGGAAAGAAGTCGGCAGAGGCTTTCACACGTCCCCCCCGATTGCCTGCCCGACCTCATCGCCAGGAGTCCCGGCCCCTCCCGCGAAGGCCAACCCGGCCGCAGCCCCCCGGGAACGGCCAAATGGAGGTTCACCATCATGCAGCACAGCGCTGAAATCGGAGTCTTCGGTGGTTCCGGGTTCTATCACTTCCTGGACAACGTCCAGTCGGTCTGGATCGAGACCCCCTACGGGCCTCCCAGCGACCAGATCGCCCTGGCCGAGGTCGCCGGGCGGCGCGTCGCCTTCCTGCCCCGGCACGGCAGCGACCACCGCTACCCACCGGCTCAGGTTCCCTATCAGGCCAACCTCTGGGCCATGAAGCACCTGGGTGTCAAGCGACTGATCGGTCCCTGCGCCGCGGGCTCGCTGCAACCCCACGTTGCACCCGGCAGTTTCGTGCTGTGTGACCAGTTCGTGGACCGGACCTCCGGTCGATCGGACACCTTCTACGAGGGTCCCATCGCCACCCACATCAGTGCCGCCGAGCCCTACTGCCCCGAACTCCGCAGCATGGCCCTGGAGGTCGGCCGGGAGTTGGGCATCGAGGTCCACCCCTCAGGCACCATGGTGGTCATCCAGGGGCCGCGCTTCTCGACCCGGGCCGAGAGCCGTTGGTTCCAGGCCCAGGGGTGGGAGGTCATCAACATGACGGGCTACCCCGAAGCCATCCTGGCCCGCGAGTTGGAGATGTGCTACGTCAACGTCTCGCTGATCACGGACTATGACAACGGTGTCCCCGGCCACGAAGCCCCCGTCTCGCACGAAGAGGTCCTGCGCACCTTCTCCGCCAACATCGAGAACGTCAAGAAGATGATCGTGGGATTGATCGAGCGGATGCCCGAAGAGGCTTCCTGCGGCTGCGGCCAGGCCCTTTCCACGGCACGCTGAAGTCCAGGGTTCTCGACACGTCCAGGAGAGACCATCATGCCGAAGCAAGTCGGAGTCTCGCTCCGCACGGCGGGCAGCCTCCACCACTTCGACCCGGGCGACCTGGACCTGAAGACGGGCGACTGGGTGGTCGTCCCGACGCCACTGGGTCTGGAACTGGGTCAGGTCGTCCTGGTCGTGCAGGCTCCAGGTGCCGAGCCCGCCAAAGACCTGCCTCAAGTCCAACGCCAGGCCCGAGAGCAGGACTTCCAGCAACACCTCCGCGGGCGCCTCCGAGCCGCCGAGGCCCTGGCCTTTTCCCGCGAAAGGGTCCGTCATCACGGCCTGGCCATGAAGATGCTCCAGGCCGAGACCTCGCTGGATGGCAACCGGGTCCTGCTCTACTTCAGCGCAGAGTCCCGAGTCGACTTCCGAGTCCTGGTTCGGGATCTTTCCACCGCGCTGCACAAACGGATCGAACTGCGCCAGGTGGGCCCCCGAGACCGCTCAGCCATGACCGGGGGATTGGGGCCTTGTGGACGAGAGTGTTGCTGCTCGTCGTGGGCCCGCGAGTTCTGCCCGGTGTCCATCAAGATGGCCAAGGAACAGAACCTGTCACTGAACCCCAGCAAGATCTCGGGCTCCTGCGGGCGGCTGATGTGCTGCCTGCGTTACGAGTACCAGACCTACCGCGACCTGCGCCGGGGGCTGCCCCGGATTGGGGAGACATTGGACCTGCCCGAGGGGCAGGTCCGCGTCGTGGCAGTCAACCTTGGCCGTTGCAGCCTGAAGGTCGAGCACCCCGAGGAGGGGGTCTACGAACTCCCGCCGGAAAGGGTGAAGGCTCTGGGCCTGGGCTTCTCCCTCCCGGCCCCAGAAGACCCGGAGACCGAGAAGAGCCTTCCCCCGGTGGTCCGGAGAGCCCCGGACCCGGGGCGGCCAATGAACCTTCCAGAGGGTGAGGAGCCGACGGAATCCTCTCTGGAAGCCTCCTGCCCCAAGCCCCGGACAGGGGCCCGCGCGCCGCGTCGCCCGCAGGAACGCAGCCACCCACCGGCGCGGCCGCGTCGCGAGTCCCCTCCTGCGACAGATCGCTCCCGGCAGACACCCGAGCCAGCCGAGCCTGCCTCGGGAGAGAAGCCTGCCACCCCGGCGTTGCGCAAACGTCCCCGCAAGGGCCGCAGCCCTCAGGCCGAGGCCTCTCCCGCCTCCGGCGAACGCGGAAAGCGACCAGAAAAGCGACGGCCTCGACGAGGCTCCGGGCGCACGCGGCCCGCAGGCCAGACCGCCTCGACCGAGGTCTCGGCGTCCGGCAAATCACCCCCGCCCGACGCCAATGAATCGAGCCGAGGCCGGCGTCGCGGCCGCGACCGGCGGCCCGGCGGGCGGCGTCCAGGTGGTCCTGCCCCTGAAAACCCTCCCGAATCGGCCTGAAACGCAGGACTCCGAGACGAGGGACCGAAAGGCCCAGTCAAGTTCGAGTCGACCCGGAACGGGCGCAGCCTGCCTGCCGTCCAACGGGTCGGGAAGGGAGAACTCCAGTTGAGCGACGAGGCAACCAAACCCCACGTCGAAGCCGCCATGAAGCTCCTCCAGGAAGCCTTCAAGTTCCTGACCCCCGACGAGAGAACCGCCGTCCGGGAGATCCAGGCCGAGGTGGATGCCGCCGCAGAGGGTGGGACGGTCCCAGATCCCCGACTGGAGTTCTGCTACACCATCAAGTTCAGCAATGACCGCATCAAAAACGCCCAGTTGCTGAGGGCCTGCGAGGCCTACATCACGGCCGTCGAATCCTGACGAACGTCCCCGAAGCAGGGACCTGAAGGCCCGAATTCCGGGCCTTTTCTCGTGCGTTGAATTGCCGGGAAAATACCTGAAGAGCCTGGTTGTGCACCTTTGCACAGGCTTATCCACAGGCTCTTCACAGGTTCTTCACAGGCATCGGGTCGCTCCCCGCAGGGGAGTAACCGGGCGACTTCCCCAGATTACCAATCCCAAACGCCCAGGTCAATCGAAAACAAGAGATCCATTTTTTGCCGATTTCATCGCGTTTTTCCACATCTCAACGGGAAGACTCTGTTCGGTCGGCCCCAGGGGGTCTCAAACCCGGACCCTGGAGAGTTCCAGGCAGAGGCGCTGAAGCAGGAATCGAGGCTGCACGTTACGGTGCAGATGGTCGAAGGCCTCCAGGATGGCCCGCAGCGCCCGGTCCAGGCTCCGGGGAGAGCTCGCCGAAGCCAGAGCCCGCAGCGTGTCCAGATGGTCCACGTTCACGACCAGCCCCTCGTCGCCCCCCACCGACAGACACAGGCCGTCGCGGAACCACGACATGAGGGTGTCCAGAACCCGCGTCAGGTCCGCCTTGGGGTCGCTGGAACCGGTCTTGAGGGCCTCCAGAGAGGCGGCGGTCTCCAAGGCCTGCCAGGTCTCCGAGCCGGGCAGACCGGCCGCCAGACCCAAGGCAGCTTCGCGCAGGTCCCAGATCTCACCGGCTCCAACCAGGTCCAGGGCCAGTCCTGGCGAGCCAGAGCTGATCCGGGCAGCCACGGCAGCCCGCCCGGCGGGCACGCCTTGCTCGAGCAGGAATCCAGCCACGGCCTCAACGTCCACGGGCCCGAAACGCAGGATCCGACAACGCGACGTGACCGTCGGCAAGAGGGCATTCTCGCCCCCGGCCACCAGGATCAAGACCAGATGCCCGGGGGGTTCTTCCAGCGTCTTCAGCAAAGCACTCTGCGCTTCACCGGTCAATCGCTCGGCCTCTGAGAGGATCCAGAACCGATAGCCTCCCTCGTAGGGACGCAACTGAACCTCCGAGATGCCTTCGCGGACATCGTCGATTCCCACGCTGGCCTTGCCCTCGATGCGGTCGGTCAACAACACATCGGGGTGATTCCCGGACTCCACCTTTCGGCAGGCTGGGCAGGATCCACAAGGGGGCTCGGGCCCGGTGCACAGCAGCCTGGAGGCCATCCAGGTGGCGGTCAGGCCCTTGCCCACCCCCCGAGGGCCCAGGAAGAGATAGGCTGGAGCGGGAGGACCTGCCTGGAGGGCCTCCTCGAGGCGGCTTCTCAGTGCCTGGTTGCCGAGGATGTGCATGACGAGGAACCCCGGAAGGGCTACTGAAGGCCTTCCATGTTCAGGGTCAGCCTCCGCCGGTTGGGGATCCGACGCTGGACCTCGCGCATGACGCAATCCACGATGCGGGCATGCAGCGCCTCGCGCTCCAGACTGGCGTCCAGGTAGCGCATGCGCCCGGGTTCATCGCGAACCAGATCCATGTAGCCTTCCCGGACCCGCGAGTAGAAGGCGGCATCCAGGCGTTCGAGGCGATCGGGTCCGCTCTGAAGTTCCCGATAGCGCTCGTTCAGACGGGAAAGGCCCAGCGACGGCTCCACATCCAGGAAGAAGGTCAAATCGGGCTGAATCCGCCACAGACACATGCCGTTGACCTCGCGGATCTGGGTCAGGTGGACACCTCTTCCGTAGCCCTGGTAGGCCACGGTGGCATCGGCAAAGCGGTCGCAGACCACGATGGTGCCCTCCGAGAGGCGGGGACGGATCACCTGCTCGACGTGCTGGCGCCGGGCGGCCGCGAAGAGGAAGACCTCGGCCAGAGGATCCATGTCCTCGTGCACCGGATCGATCAAGAGCTCGCGGATGGCCTCGCCGACGGCCGTGCCCCCGGGCTCGCGGGTCAACCGGACCGGGTAGCCCTCACGTTCCAGGTGACGGACCAGCATCTCCGCCTGGGTGCTCTTGCCTGCCCCTTCCAGACCTTCAAAGGTGATGAAGAGGCCTTCGGTGTCATGACGGTTCATCGCTCAAGCCATCCTCTGTCGGCGCTCCAGGCGCCTGCTTGTAGATGCGGACGTGACGTTGGGGCTCGATCCCCAGGCTGCGCGAGCCGAGGTGGGCTCCCTGGGCCAGCTCATGTTGGAGTCGGCGCAACTGCAAACCTTGCGGAGAGAGGTCGACCGGCTGACCCGAGCCTTGCACGACGCGAATGGCCTCTTCGGCCTCTCGGGCCGCGAACTCCTTCTGATCGGCCTGGGGCAGGTGGAAGTATTCCTCCAGGAAGGCCTGCATCTGGGCGGTGGTGTTGGCCCGCAAGGCAAAAATCGGCATGTTGCGCTGGCGCATCCGATCGAAAACGGCTGAACGTCGGCGTTCCTGCCCCCGGAGGGTCAGCACCAGATCCCCTTCCTCCCAGTTCCGCACAATCCGAGCCGGAACCCCCAGGATTCCGATGGCCCGCGAAAGCCGGTTGCGGCTGACCGCATACGGGAAGATCCGGGGGCCCTCCAGGGTCTCGTGTCCCGGTGGAGGTCCGGCCAGGGTCGGCGCCGCCTGGCCGCCAGAGTCCCGATGGCCGGGCGCAACGCGTGGGGCCGGCACGGCGGGCCGAACCTCCACCTCGCCGTCCTCGTTGCGGGTGCGGATCTCGGGCTCGGGAGTCTGCCCCCTCAGCATCTGGTCGATCGTGCCCGCCACGTCCTCGTGCAGCACCAGGGTGGACGTGTCCCGGATCTCGACGATCACCTCGAAGGTGGGCGGGGCCTTGCGCTCCAGGACGGCCTTCTGGGTCTTGCGACGCCGCGCTTCCTCATCCGACAGGGTCACCACCTGGATCCCTCCGACCAGATCCGAAAGGGTGGGATTCATCAAGAGGTTCTCCAGGGTGTTGCCGTGCGCCGTGGCCACCAGCATCACCCCCCGTTCGGCGATGGTCCGGGCCGCATAAGCCTCGGCTTCGGTGCCGATCTCATCCACCACCACCACCTCGGGGCTATGGTTCTCGACGGCCTCGATCATGACTGCGTGCTGCTGGTCGGGTTGCGGGACCTGCATCCGCCGGGCCATGCCGATTCCCGGATGGGGGATGTCGCCATCCCCGGCGATCTCGTTCGAGGTGTCGACGATCACCACCCGGCGGGTCAGATCATCGGCCAGGACCCGGGCCACTTCGCGAAGCATGGTCGTCTTGCCCACCCCAGGCCGCCCCAGCAACAAGATGCTTCGTCCGGACTCGATCACGTCTCGCAGGATGTCGATCGTGCCGTACACTGCGCGGCCGACGCGGGCGGTCAGACCCACCACGTCCCCCGCCCGGTTGCGGATGGCCGAGATGCGGTGCAGGGTGGCCTCGATCCCCGCCCGGTTGTCCTTCCCGAAGGCGCCGATCCGGTCGACCATGTAGCGCAGGTCGTCGCGGGTCACGGGGTCCTCGGTCAGCATCTCGAAACGGCCCGGGAATCGGGCCTCCGGACGCCGGCCAAGGTCGGTGACGACTTCGATCAGATCCACCAGCTCCTCTTGCCGGGCCTCCAGGGCGCATCGAACGGCGGGAGGCAGTCTCTCCAGCAGGCGGTCGAGGTCGTCGGTGATGCGCAGGGTTCTGCTCTTCTTCCTGGTCAAGGGCTCTCCGGGGATTCTGGGGGTTTGAGGTTGAAGGTCAAGGCTCCTCGGCCACCACCCGGACCGTCTGGAGCGTGGGGTCGGCCGGACCTTCCAAAGGGATGCCCGCGGCCAGGGCCCGGGCAAGGTGGTCCACGTGTCCGGCACAGAAGACCTCGCCCGGACACAGCAGCGGAATCCCCGGAGGATAGGGGGTCAGGAACTCGGCACAGATCCGACCCGCAGCCTGGCTGATGGGGACCACGCAGGTGGAGGCGTAGAAGGCCTCCCGAGGGGTCATGGCCTGTTCTGGAGAGGGGAAGGTCGCGGCCAGGCTGGGGATCCGGACCGGGCCCTCCCGGCGGGGAAGCCGGCGCAGGCCCGTGACCAATCGCTCGAGATCCCGGCTTTGATGACCCGGAGTCACCAGCACCACGATGTTGCGCAGGTCCGACATCTCGACCTGGATCCCTTCGCGGTCGCGCAGGTGGCGTTCCAGATCCACCCCGGTGTAGCCCAGCTCCAGGGCCGAGACCACCAGACGGGTCCGGTCGTAACGCGCGCAGCGGTCCGGCCCCAGGCAGCGCAACCCCGGCACCAGGGTCAGGGTTTCCCTGGCCGCGTCGGCCAGGTCCAGGGCGGACTGCCAGTCTCGAGTCCCATGCAAGGCCACCTGCCTTCGCGCCGAGTCCAGCGAAGCCACCAACAGGCAGTTGGGGCTGGTGGACTGCAGCATCCGCAAGGCCACCTCGACGCGGGCCGCATCCACCCGGTGGCCCGACTGGTGCATCATCGAAGCCTGAGACAGGGCGCTGAGCAGTTTGTGCGCGCTGTGCACCACCAGGTCCGCCCCCGCCGCCAGGGCAGACGTCGGCAGGTCCGGATGGAAGGCCAGATGGGGCCCCCATGCCTCATCTACCAGGACGGGAAGCTCCCGTTGGTGCCCCAGGGTCACCAGGTCCTCCACTGCGGCAGCCGCCCCGTAGGGCGTCACGCTGGTGAAGAACACCGCTCGAGCCTGGGGATGGGCCTTCAGCGTGCGGGCCAGGACCTCGGGTTCCACGGGATGATGGACCCCCATCTCTTCGTCCTGGGGAGACTCCAGATACACCGGACAGGCCCCGGACAGGACCAGGGCCCCGTGAACCGAGCGATGCGCCGCCCGCGGCACAAGGATCTCCTGCCCGGGCCCGACAGTGGCCATGATCATGGCCAGGTTCCCACAAGAGGACCCGTTGACCAGGAACCAGGTCCGATCCGCCCCCCAAGCCTGAGCGGCCAGGTCCATCGCCGCCTTCAAGGCGGTTCGGGGACGATGGATGTCATCCAGGTCCAGCACCTGGGTCGTGTCGGCCGCCAGGGCCAGCATGCCCATGAGCGCCCGCAGGTCTTCCGGCGCCCCCCGACCCTGCATATGACCGGGCATGTGAAATGGCAGGACGCCTCCCCGAGCATAGCCCAGAAGGGCATCCAGGTAGGGGGTCGCCTCCTGTCCGGCCGGTCGGCTCAGGCCCTGTTCTCCCGACGCGCCTGGACCTCCAGCAGGTGGTCGCGCATATCCAGCAGCAACTCCAGGACGGCTGCACGCCAGCGACTGTCCAGGTCCGGGCTGATCTCCCAGACCGCATCCAGGTCCCGTTCGGGGAATTGCGCCAGGATCTGCTCTCGGGTCCGCATGGGGTCTCCTCCTTGGGTTGGGTGGGCCGTCCAGATTCGGGCTTCAGCTCGATCGTCCTGTCGCCAGCGCCGAACGGGCAAGGCACGAGGCTTCTCGGAGGGGGGATTCGGCGCCAGGCGCCCGGAGTTCTATTGAAGGGTGGTTGGTTGTTCTGCTAGATTTCAGCAGGACGGGCCGGCGTGGGCCGGGCCCAGGAGCCTGTGTGAATACCGCGTCGGTCGCCTCGCCGGGTCTCTTGCACCCCCCCTGCGTTGCAAAGAGTCTCATTTGCCTCCAGCAAACCACGACTCTTTGCGCCTTGCGGAAACGCACACTTGCCCCGCGCGTCGCGCGGGGCATCCGTGGGCCCTCGGCGATGCTCGGTCCGGAGACTCACACAGGCTCCTAGAGGAGGCGACTTGGACAGACTCAAGAATCTGGCGCACCGAATTCTATCCGACCCCATCTTCTGGATCCTCGCCGTCCTGGGCGTCATGGTCGGCTTCATCAGCTTCTTCGAGCGATTCACCCAGGTCGGCCTGAACAGCACCTACAACCTGTTCTGACCTTCGGCCAGCAGCACCTCAACGGGTGCGTCGGCTGCCACCCCCAGGCGCTGTGCTGCCGATCCCCGGTTGACGGCAATCTCCAGGTAGTCGGCCGAGCCCCAACAGGCCAGAAGCTGGCCCGAGTCCACTTCACCATAGGTTGCACGAACGGGGATCTCCGTCCCACCCACGCGAACGCTCTGGAGACCGACCTCCACCTCGCTGCGGTGAAGCAGGGTCACCAGATTCCCGAAGACATCGCAGTGGACGACGTGGGTCAGGACGCGCCCATCCTCCAGCCGATTAGGCTCCAGGTTCAACTCGACAGGGTCGCTGACGGGGGTCCCCAGGTTCTCCAGGGCCACCCCCCGGGCCAGGTGTGCGGCGGCCGGCGCGAAGAGGTCCCGACCGTGGAAGGTCCGGCTGACCCGTTCCAGACTCCAGGGCCCCGGGCGAAGCTCGACCACGGCCACCGGTCGGTCGCGTCGCATCGCCAGCGACAGGACCCCGTTGTCGGGGCCCACGTAGAAGTGTCGTTCGCCTTGGACGGCCAGGGCACGGCGCTGACCGCCGACCCCCGGGTCCACCACCGCCAGGTGGACGGTGCCCTGCGGAAACCAGTCCACCGCCGTGGCCAGAAGGAACGCGCCTTGCCGGATGTCCTGGGCCTCCACCTGGTGAGCCAGGTCGACCAGTTGCGCCTGGGGATGCAGGCTCAGGATCACTCCTTTGAGGATCCCCACGTAGGGGTCCCTCCCCCCGAAGTCCGTCAGCATGGTCACGATGTCGGAGCGCATCCAGCGGCTTTCGCAGACTCCCGCGCAGGTCCCTCCTGGTCCGTCGCGACCGGAGACAACCATGGCAAGAATTCACAGATTGGTTGCACTTGCCGCCCCCCCGAGATGCTAGACTTCTAACCAAGCCATGTCAGAGATTCGCCCCCTCCCCCCCTTCCGTGTCGCCACGCCCGGCGTGGCCCCCTCTCCGACCGCACAGGCTCCCCGGGAGGCGGCTCCCCGGCCAGATGGCCTGGACCTGCAGGGTCTGCCTCCCATGCAGACGCCCAAGAAGGCTGTCACCGTGCTGGCCGAGTCTTTCGGCTACGTCGAGTTCCCCCAGGCCTCACCTGACGGCAGACACGTGGTCTTCAACGTGGTGGGCGACTACGACACCTCACAGATGATCCTGATGAAGGCCGACGGAAGCGACAAACGGGCCCTCCTGACCGGCGAAAAGGTCCGAGCCCGCGACCTTCCCGAGTTCCTGGCCGCCCATCGGGGCCGGATCGACGAGCAGGGGACCTGGACCGCCGACGGCCGTTCGGTCTACTATCGGTCCAACTCGGAAGGCCCGTTCTCGATCGCCCGCTTCGATCTGGACGACTCCTCGGCCCGGACCGTGGTCCACCTGCCGGAGATGAACCTCAAGCACCCCGTCGAGACCCCCGAGGGCTATATCCTGGGCTACGGCGGGCCTCCGGACGCCACCTACAAGACGTCCGAAAAGTATTCCGACATCTTCCTGGCCGATCCCCGGACCGGCCAGGTCGAATTCCTGACCCATTCGGACGGCACGGTCTCCTACAAGCACCCGTCGGCCATGAAGGGGGCCATCCTGGCGCACGCTGAGCCGAAGCAGGGTGAGGACCCCAAGGCGGATCTGGTGGCCCTGGACCCGGCCGGAGGCACCGAGCGCAACCTGACGCGCACCCCCGATTCCGACGAGCGGCACCCCTTCTACAATCCCCGAATCGATTTGGTTGCCTACCATTCCGACGACTCGGGTGACAAGAACCTGTGGCTGGCGACCCCGGACTTCGAGCGCCGCATCCAGGTGACGTTCTACGGCAAGCCGGCCCAGTCGCCGTCCTGGTCGCCCGACGGACAGACCCTGTACTTCGTCAAGAAGGACGCCCGCCAGCCCGAGGGTGATCCCTTCTACAAGCGCCAGGCCGACATCCGGGCCCTGGATGTCCCCAAAGCCCTCAAAGAGCTGCATTCCCAGGCCCGCGAGCGTTGCCACCAACTGGAGAAGGATGGGGCTCACGAATCCCTGCAGGCCGCCGCCCGAGAATCCCTGGAGGACTATCGGTTCTTCCTGGAGCGCTCCCGCTCGACAGCGCCGGAGAACTGAGCGCAGGCCTGGCTGCCCGGGAGGCTTCCCCTGAACGCCTGATCGCCTCCTGAAGGCCCGGGTGTGTTCGACTTCACAGCCCCGAAGCCACGGGGGCTCTACACTGAAGTCAACCCCCGAGAAGAGAGGTGCTCTGCGTGCTCCGAGCTGCCGGATTGTCCGACCGCCTTCGCCACCTGCTCCTCCCCATCCGAAGGTTCTGGGGACTCCAGGCCTCGGCCCCGCCGCTGGAACCAGAGCCCCCGAACCTGTTCGAGGAAGCGGTCCAACTGGATCGCATCCTGATCCTCCTGGCGCACCGAACCGGCCGTCGCGAGGAGTTGCGGCTGATGACGCGACAGATGAGCCTGCGGGAAGTGCACTTCCAGGCCCGCGAAGACCTGCGCGAGGGTCAGTCCTTGCACCTGCAGATGCTGCTGGAACCGGGCTTCGCCCTGCGGGTCCAGGCCCACGTGGCCGAGGCCACCTGGGTCGAGGGCGAATGCCGTGGCCGGCTGCGCCTGTCCTGCGGGCCCTTTGAACAGGGTGCCCTGACGGCCTTCCTGGCCAAGCGCAGCCTGCGCCGCTTCGCCTGAACCCAGGGTTCGGCCCATCGACCTGCCCTGGCATCCGGGCGTTTTGTCCCGACCTGGGCCGTCTCCCCGACGAGGTCCAGGAACTTCCGGGTCGGGATGGAACCCCTCCACAATGGATGCCCAACTGATCTCCGCCGCCTTCTCGGACCGCACCCTCCTGCCCCAGGCCCACCAGGCCGTCCTGGAGACCCTGGCCGCCCTGGACCGGGGTCAGATCCGGGTGGCAGAGAAGGTGGGAAAGGACTGGGTGGTCCACACCTGGGTCAAGCAGGCCATCCTGCTGTACTTCGCCATCGCCCGGATGGAGGTCTTTGAGGTCGGGCCCTTCGAGTTCCACGACAAGATTCCGCTCAAGAAGGGCCTGGCCCAGGCCAGGGTACGCGTGGTCCCCCCCGGTGTGGCCCGCTACGGCTCGTTCCTGGAACCCGGCGCCATCCTCATGCCGGGCTACGTCAACATCGGGGCGCGAGTCGGCGAGGGGACCATGGTGGACACCTGGGCCACGGTGGGCAGTTGCGCCCAGGTCGGCCGGCACGTCCACCTCTCAGGGGGAGTGGGGTTGGGAGGGGTCCTGGAACCGGCCTCCGCCCAGCCGGTAATCGTCGAGGATGGCGCCTTCATCGGGTCGCGCTGCATCGTGGTCGAGGGAGTTCGCGTCGAGTCGGAGGCGGTGCTGGGGGCCAACGTGGTGCTCACGGCCTCCACCCCCATCGTGGACGTCACCGGACCCGAGCCCGTGGTCTGGAAGGGCCGGGTCCCGGCCCGTTCGGTGGTGATCCCGGGAACCATCCCCAAGCGCTTCCCCGCCGGAGAGTTCGGGGTCCCATGCGCCCTGATCATCGGCCAGCGCAAGGCCTCGACCGACCGCAAGACCAGCCTGAACGACGTGCTGCGCGAGTTCGCAGTCCCCGTCTAGTCATGGATCTCATCCGCAAGACCTTCGAACTGGTCTCGATCCCCAGTCCCACCGGGCAGGAACAGGCCCTCTGCGACCACGTCCAGGGGTGGGCCTGCGACCTGGGCCTGCCCGCCCGCCGGGTGGGCCAGAACCTGATCCTGGCCCCGCCTGCCCGCAAGGATCGCCCCGTCGTCGGCCTCTTCGGACACCTGGACACGGTCCCCGCCGGCCCCGAGCAACCTTTGAAGGTCGAGGAGGGCCGGATCTACGGTTGCGGCGCCAGCGACATGAAGGCGGGCCTGGCGCTGATGATGGCGGCAACGGAGGAACGCGACCGGCAGGAATGCGACCTGGTGGTCGTCTTCTACGCCGGCGAGGAGGGCCCCGACCAGGGAAACGGGCTGCGGGAGGTCCTGGACCTCCTGCCTGACCTGGACCTGGCGGTGATCCTCGAGCCCACCGACAACCGCGTTGAGGCGGGATGCCTGGGCGGAATCCACGCCCGGGTGGTGGTGGAAGGGCGCCGGGCCCATTCGGCCCGACCCTGGCAGGGGCAGAACGCCATCTACCGCGCCATGCCTCTGCTGGAACGCCTGCGCGACCGGCCTCGCAGGAAGTACCTGGTGGACGGGCTGGAATTCTTCGAGGTCATGTCCGCCACCATGGCGCACACCTCCAACGCCGCCAACGTGGTGCCCGACCGCTTCGAGCTGAACGTCAACGTGCGCTTCGGCCCCGGGCGCACCGAACTGGACGCCCTGCAAGAACTGCGGGAGGTGGTCGGCGACCTGGGCCAGGTCGAAGTCACCGACTCTTGTCAGTCGGGGGCCGTCTGCCTGGATCACCCCCTTCTGAGGGAGTGGATCCGCCTGCGCAAACTCGAGGTGCGGCCCAAGCAGGCCTTCACCGACCTGGCGCGCCTCACCGCCCGGGGAATTCCAGCCATCAACTTCGGACCGGGCGACCCGGCCCGGGCCCATCAAGCCGTGGAATGGGTGGAGGGCTCCGCCCTGCGCGAAGGCTATCGCCTGCTGAGCAGCCTCCTCCGGGACGTCTGCCGCGCCGCCCCTCTCTAGGAACCCAGACGGAAACCCCTCGGTCGCCTCGCCGGGTCTTTTCCGCCCCCGCTGTGTCGNNTGTCGCAAAAAGTCTCATTTGCCTCAAGCAAACCGCAACTTTTTGCTCCTGGCGGGGACAAAAAATCCCTCGGCGATGCTCGGTCGAGGTTTCCGACCGGGCCCCTAGGAACCCCGCCCCTGGCAGGATCGGGTGCCGACGCGTGCAAGATCCGGGCTTCCTAATCCAGAGGAGCACCCGAGCACCCCATGAACGCGACCGAGATCCGCCAGTCCTTCCTGAACTTCTTCCGCGAGCGCGGCCACGTGATCGTGCCCAGCGCCCCCGTGGTCCCCTTGGACGACCCGACCTTGATGTTCACCAACGCCGGGATGAACCAGTTCAAGCCCTACTTCCTGGGGCAGGCCACACCGGCCCACCGCCGCGTGGCGGACACCCAGAAATGCATCCGGGTCTCGGGCAAGCACAACGACCTGGAGGAAGTGGGGCACGACACCTACCACCACACCCTCTTCGAGATGATGGGGAACTGGTCTTTCGGCGACTATTACAAGCGCGAGGCCATCGAGTGGGCCTGGGATCTCCTGACCCGGGTCTGGGGCCTGCCCAAGGAGCGCCTGTACGCCACCGTCTTCGGAGGCGATGAGGAGCGAGGGCTGCCGGCCGACCAGGAGGCCGAGCGGCTCTGGGCGGAGGTCACCGACATCGACCCCACCCACATCCAGCGCTTCGGCGCCAAGGACAACTTCTGGATGATGGGTGACGTGGGCCCATGCGGCCCGTGCTCGGAGATCCACATCGACCTGTCGCCGGATTGTTCGGGGGCCTCGTTGGTCAACGCCGGTTCTCCCCAGGTGATGGAGTTGTGGAACCTGGTCTTCATCGAGTTCAACGCCGAGGTCGACGGGGGCTTGAAGAAGCTGCCCTCCTGCCACGTCGACACGGGGGCCGGGTTGGACCGGATTGCAGCGGTCATGGAGTGCACGGGGGGTGGGCGCGACTTCAGCCGCCAGGTCTCCAACTATGACACGGCCCTGTTTCGGCCGATCATCGAACGGCTGGCGGAGATCTCCGGGCGGACCTACACGCCCGGAGTCTCGAACGACGAGGACTCGATCGCCATGCGGGTCTGCGCCGACCACCTCCGGATGGTGGCCTTCTCGATCGCCGACGGGGCCATCCCCTCCAACGAGAGCCGAGGCTACGTGGTGCGCCGGGTCCTGCGCCGGGCGGCCCGCTACGGGCGCAAGCTGGGCCTGATGGATCCCTTCCTCTACACCCTGGTCCCCGTGCTGGCCGAGACCATGGGCGACGTCTTCCCCGAGCTTCGCCGCGAACAGTCCAAGATCGAGCAGGTCATGCGGGGTGAGGAGACCTCCTTCCATCAGACCCTGGACCGGGGCATCGCGCTCTTCGAGGATGAGGCCGCAGGCCTGGAGGCCGGGGGCGTCTTCCCCGGCGAGACGGCCTTCAAGCTGTACGACACCTTCGGCTTCCCCCTGGACCTGACCGAGGTCATGGCCCGCGAGCGCGGCCTGAAGGTGGACGAGGCCGGCTTCCGCGCCCGGATGGAGGAGCAACGGGCCCGAGCCCGCGCCTCTCAGGTCAAGGTGGCCCAACTGGCCGAAGACGAGGACCTGTGCCTGGAACCCACCCCCTTCACGGGATATGATCACCTGGAAGAGGAGACCACCGTGGTGGCCACCCTGGGCAAGGGGGACCAGAGGGCGGTGGTCCTGCAAGCGACTCCCTTCTATGCCGAAATGGGCGGCCAGGTCGGCGACACCGGAACCCTGCTGACCGCTGACGGCGACATCCGGGTGGCCGACACCCGCACCCGCGAGCACGTCATCCTGCACCATCTGGCCCCCGAATCCGGACGCGTCCTGGAACCCGGTGAGAAGGTCGTGGCCCGAGTCGACCGCGAGCGCCGGCTGCAGACCCAGCGCCACCACACGGCCACCCATCTTCTGCACCATGCGCTGCGCGAGGTCCTGGGCGACAACGTGCGCCAGCAGGGGTCCCTGGTGGCGCCAGACCGACTGCGCTTCGACTTCGCCTGCCCCGAGGCCGTGGCCCCCGAGAAGCTGCGCACCATCGAGAGGCAGATCAACCGGCGAATCCTTGAGAACTCCAACGTCGGCTGGATCGAGATCCCCCTCGACCTCAAGCCCCCTGAGGTGATCGCCTTCTTCGGCGAGAAATACGGAGACCGGGTGCGCGTCCTCAACATCGGCGGGCGCTATTCAGGCCCGATGCCCGAGCCGCTCTTCGACGGCTACTCCAAGGAGCTGTGCGGAGGCACCCACACCCTCCGGACGGGGGACATCGGCCTGTTCCGCTTCCTGTCCGAGGGGGCCATCGCCTCGGGAGTCCGCCGCGTCGAGGCGGTGGTGGGGTCGGCTGCCGAGGAGTCCGTGCACCGCGACCTGGAGCTGCTGGAGCGGGCGTCGGCCCGACTGCACACGACGCCCGCCGAGCTGGAGCGCCGGCTGGAAGCCCTTCTGGATGGCCAGAAGAAGCTGGAGCGCGAGCTGGCCGAGGCCCGCAAGGCCTCGGCGCGCTCGCGGGTGGCCGACCTGGCGGCCTCGGCCCTGCAGGTGGACGGGGTGCCCCTGCTGGCGACCGACGTGGGCGACGGCGATGCCGACTACCTGCTGCAACTGGCCGACGGACTGCGCGACAAGTTCCAGGGAGTGGCCGTGCTGGCCGGGGTCACCGGCGAGCGCGTGGGCCTGCTGGCCCTGGTCACCCCCGCCTACGTCAAGGCGGGCTACCACGCCGGCAACCTGATCCGTCAGGTGGCCAAGGAACTGGGAGGTGGCGGCGGAGGCCGCCCCGACCTGGCCCAAGCCGGAGCCAAGGATGCCTCCAGGCTGCCCCAGGTCCTGGCGGCGGTCCCCGAGATGCTGAAGGCCACGGCGAGGAAGTAGGCCTCACTCGACCGACCCGTTCCCTCCACGATCATGTGGAAGACCCGCAACATCGTGGAGGGAACGGGGGTTGGGGGCTTCCCGGTAGAGAGGGCCAGGCGCGGACGGGGCGAAACCCGGGCGGTGCAGGTCAGCCCCTCAAACGACCGAACCGCCCGGTTTGCCCTGCTGGCGGGAGGTTCCACCCTCCTGTTCCTGAGTGGCGCGTTCGTCATGGCCGACCTGGGCATGGCCTGCGGCCTGGCCCTGAACGGTCCCCTGGCCCTCCTGGGCGGAGGCGGCCTGGCCCTGGGATGGGTCCTTTCCCAAGAGAAGGACCGCCGACTCGCGGCGGCGGCCTTGGCGGCGACCCTGGCCTGGCTTCTGGCCGGAACCCTCCTGTCCACCAGGCTGGTCGACTTCTCCTATGACGGCCAGACAGCCCACCTGGTGGCGGCTGGCCTGCTGGCCCGGGGTGAATGGAACCCCTGGGTTCAGGCTCCCCACTCCCTGACGGCCCACGGTCTGTCGGGCAACATGCCCGCCTACCTCTCTCACAACCCCAAGCTGGGTTGGGTCCTGTCGGGGATCGCGATGCAGACGGTGGGAACCCTGGAGGCGGCCAAGGTCGTGAACCTGGCGGCCCTCTGGATGGCCTTCTGGTGCTGCGTGGCCACCCTGGCCGCCCGGGCCCCCAGCGCCCGTTGGTTGCGCTTCCTCCTCCCCCTGGCCCTGCTCTCCAACCCCGTCGTCCTCACGCAGGCGGCCACCTCCTACGTCGACGGCCTGGGCTACGTGTTGCTGCTGACGACCCTGGCCCTAGGACTAGGAACCCAGCCGGAAACCCCTCNNCCCTCGGTCGCCTCGCCGGGTCTTTTCCGGCCCCGGAACCCTTCCGCTCTTGGCCCTGGCCACGGCGGCTGCGGGCAACGTGAAGTTCAACGTCACCTTCTTCCTGGCCGTGCTGCTGCTCAGCCTCTGGGCCTGGAAGGGCCTGCGCTCACCCCTCACCCAAACGGCGCTCTTGGGCTTTCTGGCCGGCGTGCTGGTGCTGGGCTTCCACCCCTACCTCACCAACTGGCTGGGCTACGGCAGCCCGGTGCATCCCTACCAGGCCCAGGCCCTGCGCTCCAGCCAGGGGAATCTGAGCGCGCTGGAGGTCCGCTCCGCGTCAGCCACGAGTTCGGACACCCCGCCTCCCCTCCGAGGTCGCAACCGGGTGGAGGCCTTGCTGATCTCGCTGGGTTCGGCCTCCCGCAACGGCGTCGCACCAGGACCTCTCCAGCCTCCCTGGCCCTTCACCTCCGCCCGGGACCAGTTCCGGGTCTTCCGGATCCCGGACACCCGAATCGGCGGATTCGGGCCCTTCTTCCTGCCCGCGCTGATTCTCTCCGCGGGCCTGCTGGCCTGGAATGCCGGCAGCGGCGGAAGAAGCCGAGGGCTGTTCTGCCTGGTGGGCGGCGTGGTGGTCTCGGCAGCTCTCTTCCCCGAAGGATGGTGGGCCCGCTATGTTCCCCACCTCTGGCTGGTTCCCGTCGCAGCAGCCGGTTGCGCCCTCCTGGCCACGCCCCGCCCTCCCCGCCTGGTGCGGGGGGCCGGGGCCCTGGTCCTGATCCTGCTGCTGACGACGGGCCTGGCCGTCTTCAGGGTGCAGGTCCGCCACCAGTGGAACACCTCGGTGGGAATCCGCCGCCACCTCGGGGAGGTGGCCCGACAGGCCCCGCTCGAGGTCTGCTTCGGCCCCTTCCTGGCCAACCGCGACCGCTTGAAGGAGGCGGGAATCCCCTTCACCGAGGTCCCCCCCTCCAGAGCTCCGTCCATGCAGGCCTTCCCCTACTCCGAGGCCCGCTATGCGCCAGCCGGGGCCGACCGGAAATAGGCCGCCACCTACACCTCAGGGAGATGAGCCCTCAAGGCGACCTCCTTCGGAAGGTCCTGGTCGCCCAACGGTTCAGGTCGTCGAGGTACGTGTGCATGAGAGGGATGTCGAAGAGGCTCAGGATCGTGCCGGCCAGCAGCCCGCCCACGACCGCCGTGGCCAGGGGTTGGTAGGCGTCCAGACCGGTCCGCGGCGCCAGGGCAATCGGCAGCAGGACCACCAGCGAGATGCCCGCCGTCATCAGGATGGGCCGCAAGCGCTCGGGCCCCGCCCGAAGGATGGCCTCGTCCCGGGGCACTCCCTCGTCCCGGTAGCGGCGGATCAGATCGATCAGCAAGATGGCAGTGGTGATGTCCATGCCCGTCAAGACGATGATTCCCAGAATCGAGACCGTCGAGAAAGCCTGTCCGGCCAACCACAGGGCCAGGAACACACCGGCCAGTTCCAGGGGCAGGGAGGCGATCATCTGCAGGGGAGCCAGGAACCCCCGGAACTGGATGACCAGAACCAGGTACATCAGCACCAGCGCAAAGGCCAGTCCGCCCACCAGGCGCCGGAAGCTGTCCATCATCTGGGTCATGTCGCCCCGCATCTCCATCCCGTAGCCGGGGGGAAAGTTCAGTGGCTGCACCCCCAGATCGCGATTCCCCCCGTAGGCGTTGGCCACCAGGTTCATGACCACGTCCATGGACGGCAAGTCGCCGATCCGGTAGTACCCGGTCACGCCCAGCACGCGCCTCAGCCCGTCGCGCTCGATGACCGTGGGGGCGCTGTGGCGCTGGACGGTGGCCACCGACTTCAATGGCACATTGCGGCCGTCCGGCGTGGCCAGGTACAGGTTCTCCAAGTCCCGGACGTCCTGGCGCTGGTCCTCACGGTAGCGCACCAGGATGGTGTTCTGCCGCAGGTTGGGCAGCCCCCAGAACTGGTCGGTGAGCCCTCCCCGCAGCGAGTAGTAGGCCTGCTGGGCGATGGCCGCAGGTGAGAGGCCAACCTCCTGGGCCCGCTGGGGGTCGACCCGGATCTGATAGTCCGGAACGCCCAGGGTCCAGGTGGTGCCGGGCTGGTGCAGTTCGGGCATCCTCCGGGCCAGGGCCAGCGTCTCCTTCCCCAACCGGTCGAGTTGAACCAGGTCCGGGCCCACGATGTTGACGTGAATCGGAGCCGCCGCGGTGGCCATGACGTCCGAACCCATCTCTTTGATCTGCAGGCGGCGGATGCCGGGAATGGTGTCCATCGCCTGCTGCTGCAGAGAGTCCATGACTTCCCAGATGCTGCGATCTCGGGTGTCCTTGTCCGAGAGAGTCAGCATCATGGCCGCGCCGTTCACCTGAGGCATCTGGTAGCCCGTGTAGAAGGGCGACCAGCTTTCGAACATCGACTCCTGGCCGATCTCGATGCTGGCCTTCTCGATCTCGGGGTGCTTGAGTATCAAGGCTTCCAGCCTTTCGACCGCCTGCTCGGTCTGGCTGAACGACGTGCCGGGCTGCATCTCCAGGAAGGCGTTGGCCTGGCCCACGTCGGCCAGGGGCATCATCTCGCTGCCGATGAAGAAGTAGAAGGTGAAACCCAGGATCAGGGTGGCCAGGACCCTGGCAAAGTTGGCGAAACGGTTGCGCAGCGTCCATTCCAGGGCCCGGCCATAGCCCCGCTCCAGTCGGTCCAGACCGCGCTGGAATGGGTCCACCGCCAGGTACAGCCAACGCCCGATGGGGTGGCGACGCTCGGCCTCACGCACCGACTCGGGACGCAGGATGTGGGCGCACAGCAACGCCGTCAAGGTGAAGGACACCACCGTCGAGGCCACCAGGCCGAAGAGCAGGGGCCAGACCAGCTCGACGAACATCAGGCCCACGATGCCGCCCGAGAAGAGCAGCGGAGTCAGGGCCAGCACGATCATCAACGTCGAGGCGATGACCACCACCCGCACCTCGGCGATCCCGTCGATCGTGGCCGTGCGCGCATCCTTTCCCATGCGCAGGTGCCGCTCCACCGAGTGGATGTCGATGATGCTGTCGTCCACCAGCCGACCGATGGACAAGAGCAACCCGACCAGGGTCCCCGAGTTGAAGGTCATCCCGAAGGGGACCATCATCAAGATGGCCATGGCCAGCGAGGTCGGGACCGTGACCAATGCGATCAGGGTGCCGCGCCACTCTCCCAGGAAGAGCAGGACCGCCAGGCCCGTCAGGAAGACCGCCAGGCCCAACTCGTGCCAGACGTTGTCGAAGAGGATGTCCACGAAGCGGGCGTTGTCGTAGGCCACCTCGAAAGTCAGGCCGGGGTTCTCGCGCTCCAGGGCCCGAATCACGTCCATCACGGCCGGCACCACCCGAGCCGACGAGGCCCCCGGGTTCTGGATGACCGACACTTCCAGGCTCTTGTGCACCTGGCCCGGGGTGCCCGGCTCGTGCTTGAGATAGTGGTAGGCGCTGCGGCGCTCCCAATGCGAATCCAGCACCTGGGCCACATCGCGGATGTAGACGACCCGGGGCGCGAGCGTCTCGGAGGGCCCGACCGGCGCGCTGCGGATGGGGTAGTCCAGCACCTCCTCGGCGCGCCGGGGACGGGTGTCCACGCGCACGATCCCCTCGCCGGCAGGAGAGGTCAGGGTGCCCCCCGAGGCGCTGACGTTGAAGCGGTCCACCGCGCTCTTCACGTCCAGGATCGACAGGCCGTAGGCCGCCAACTTCTGGCGATCGACCACGACCTGGAGTTGGCGGCGGTAGCCTCCGAAGGGGACCACGGAATAGACGTCGGGAACGGCCTTCAGCCGCGCCACCACCGCGTTGTCGGCGAACTCCCGCAGGCGAACGGGATCCCAACCCCGGGCCGGGTCGCCTCGCAGAGATAGCGACAGCACCGGCAGGTTCAAAGGGTCGATGGGCACGATGAAGGAGGGTTTCAGGTTGGCTCCGCTGACGGGCAGGCTGGACTGGACGACGTCCATCAGGCTGGAGACCTGGACCAGGGCCTTCTCCATGTCGGTCCCGTAGGGGAACTCCAGGGCCACGATCGAGAACCCGTCCTGAGAGCTGGAGCGGATGAATCGCAGGCCCTGGACATGGACCAGTTGCTCTTCGATGGGCTTGGAGATCGTGCTCTCCATCTCCAGGGCCGAGAGACCGGGCATCATGGTGACAACGCCGATCATCGGGCTCTGGACATAGGGGGCGAAACGCCGCGGGATCACCTGCGACACCGAGACCCAGGCCAGCCACAGCAGCGCCACGTAAATCGAGATCACCGCGTAGGGATGCTCGATGGACGAGCGGTGGATGTTGTGGATCCAGGAGGAGCCGGTCTTCATCGGACAAGAACCTGCCCTTTGAGCATGTCCATGCCGCACGAGAAGTCCAGGGTCTGACCGCTCTGGGGGGTGAACTCGAGGACCACCGGTTGATTGAGCGGCAGGTCCCGGCGGACGCCCAGGCTGGCGAAGACGACCTCCGTGCCGCAGTTCTGCTCGTCCAGCCGGAGGAAGGTCAGCCGGGCGGGAACCCCCCCTTTGAGCTCGAGGCGGGCGGGCGTGAAGCCCTGGGAGGAGACCCGGATGGTGACGGACTGCACCTCTCCTGCGGCGGCCTGCGCGTCTCCTGCGGCGGCCTGGCGGGTGGAATCGACCACCGGGTCCCCCTCCTTGAGGTTCTCGAAGCCCGAGGCCACGACCAGGTCGCCTGCCGCCAACCCTGAGGTGACCGCCGCGCGCAGGCCGTCCGAGGGGCCGGGCGTCACCTGGACCCGCTGGACGTTGAGGTCCGGGGCCTGCCCCCGGGCCACCCAGACCAAGGTTCGCGAGTCCTGGGGCACGGAGGCCCCTTCCACGGTCGAGGCACTGGTCAGCAGCGCGGTGGCGGGCACCAGCAGGGCGCCCTCGACCCGCCGGGTGACGATCTCCATGTCCACGTAGGAACCGGGGAGGAAGCGGTGCCCCGGGTTGGGGATCAGGGCCTCGACCAGACCCTGGCGGGAGGCCGGCTCGACGGCCGGGCGGACGGCGCTGAGGCGACCTTGCACGGTCCCCCCGCCAGGCTGGGGAACCCGCACCCGGTCACCAACCTGGACCTCCTCGAGGTCCCTCTCGGCCACATTGGCCTGCAGGCGGATCGGGTCCACGCGGGCGACCCGCAGCAGGACCTGGCCAGGTTGCACCAGGGTCCCCGGGCTGACGACCCGATCGGTCACCACTCCGTCCAGGCCGGCCTTCAGGTCGGCATAGCCACGCTCGGCAGCGGCCAGGGCGGTCTGCGACCGAGCCATCTCCTGGCCGGCCTCGGCCTCGGCCAGACGGCTGGCTCCGGTCTGATGGGCGGCCCGGGCCGCGTCAACAAGGGCCCCGCTGGCCACCAGTTCCGCCTCGGCCTGGCGCAGCCCGGCTCGGGCCTCGTCCAGGCGGGCCCGGGCCATCCGCAGGCGGGCCTCCGCGCCAGCGGTCTCGGCCTGGTCGCGTTGGAGCTCCTCCTCGGAGAGGGCGCCCTCCCGGGCCAGCTCCCGCGAGCGGGCCAGGAACTCGACGCGATAGGCCTGCTGGGCCAAGGCGGCCTGCACCTCAGCCTCGGCGTCCCGGATCCGGGTGGCGGCCGCCTCGCCAGCGGCCCGCGCTGCCGCGCTCTGGGCCCTGGCCCGCTCCAGCTCGGCAACCTGCTGCAATCGCTCGCCCTCGGCCACCGAGCGGGCGCTGGTGGCCATCCGCTCGGCAGCCCGACTGACGGCCAGGCGCGGATCCAGCCCGCTGACGTCCAGGCGGGCCAGGACCTGGCCCCGGCTCACGCGGTCGCCCAGGTAGAAGGGCATCCACTCGACCACGCCGGTGGTGCGCGCCGTGACCACCTGCTGGTCGAAGGGCAGGGCCTGCCCGGTGTAGCGGAGCACCTCCTCCACCGGGCCGCGCTGGACCGCGGCCAGGACCACCGGGATCCTGCCCACGGGGGCAGGCATGTCCATCTCCATCACCTGGGCTTCCAGGGGAGTCATGGAGCCGGGACGACGGAAATGACGGACAGCCAGGAAGGATCCCAGCAGCATCACGCCGATCAGGAAGAGCCCGCCCAGCACCTGCCGGTTGAGGAGCCGTCGGGGTTGGAGGCGCTGACCCGTCACCCGCATCCTCCAGGCGATCAGCAGGAGGAGGACCAGGCCCACGGCGGTCGGCACGAGCCAGCGGGGAAGCCTCCCTGCGGAGACGTCCTCCCCGGTGGCCACCGAGAAGGTCGTCTCCGCCGCGCCATGGGGACCCGAAACGGTGACCTGGACCTGGTAGGCGCCCCCCATGGGAAACGACGCCCGAGCCCTGTAGACGCCGGGTTGGCCGGCGACCGGACGGGCCGTCTCGGGACGCTCACCCATCTGCATGCCGGGCATGTGGGTGAAGGTGGTCACCTGGACCCCTTCCAGCGGCTTGTTGTCCAGGCTCACGGTGACCACCAGTTCGGCGGTTCCGACCGGGATCACGGCTGGGTCGGTGGTCAGCGTCAGGTCGTAGTGTCCGGCCGAGCCGGGGAGTGCCGCCCGGGCCACCCCCGCGAGCAGCAGGAAGAGGATCAAGGTCGCGCGGTGAAAGCTCATCAGAACCTCCCGGTGACGTAGAGAAGGTCGGCTCGGGCCCGACCGGCGAGGGCCGTGGCCTCGGCCAGCGTGCTTCGGGCCCGCCGCTCGGCGGCCACGGCGTCCAGGATCTCCAGTTGGATGCTGCGCCCGGCCTGGTGACGCAAGCGAGCGATCCTCAGCCCCTCGCTGGCGGCCGCCACCTCGGCCTCGGCCAGTTCCAAGGCCCGCCAGGCCGCGTGGGCCCGGGCCCGGGCGGCGACGACCTGGGCGGTGACCTCCAGCTCCAGGCGCTCCAGCTCCAACTCGCCGATCTCCTTCTGGGCCTGGGCCCGCTCCAATCTGGCGGCGCGCTGGCCGCCATCGAAGAGCGGCCAGGCGATCCCCAGGCCGACCTGGTAGCCGCCCTCCAGGGGGCCTCCCTGGAAGGCCCCCATGTGCATTCGCTCGGCCATGGCCATGGCATAGACCTGGGGAGAGAACTCGGCCACGGCCTGGGCCACGCGCCGGTCCCGCGCCTCCAGGGCGTAGCGGGCAGCGACCAGATCGGGCCGGTCGGACAAGGCCGTGCGCAGGTCTTCCTCTTCGGTCGCCTGTGGGGGCGGCTCGGGTGGCGCGCTCTCATACTCGAAGTCGGACTGCACCGAGACGCCCAGGGCCGTCTTCAGCTCCGCCTCGGCCGCAGCCACCTCGGCCCCGGCCAGTTCCCGCCGTCCCTCGGCGGCGGTCACCTCGGCCTGGGCCCGCAGCACCACGACCCGGGCGACCCGCCCCTGGTCGAGCTGAAGGTGGGCCAGCCTCAGAAGTTCCTGTTGCTGCTGGAACTCCCACGAGGCCACCTCCTGCTGGGCCCGGGCCTGCTGGACGGCGTGCCAGGCGGTGCGCACGGCCCTGGCGGCCTGGCGCAGGGCCAGGAAAGCCCTGGCCACCGCCGCCTTCTGGGAGTATTCGGCGGCCTCCAGGCGGGCCGCCAAGAGCCCCCCGGTGAAGACGGGCACCATCAACGTGGCGTTCAGGCTGACCGCCCCCGGAGGCAAGACGGTCAGGAAGCCCGGCTCGGCGCCAGGCGGCGCGGACCAGACCATGGGAGCCGTCCCCCCGGCCCCCACCGCGCCCAACGAGAGCTTGGGGCGGCCCATGGCCGCTGCCTCCGCGGTCTCGGCCGCAGCCATCCGGCTCTCGATCCCCCCCAGGGCGACGGACAGGTTCTCGCGCAGGCCCAGGTCCAAGGCTGCGGTGAGGGTGAGGCGACCCTGGTAGCGGGGGCGCCCCGCGGCATCCAGCCCGACCTGGACCAGGGGTTGGGAGGACTCTTCCTGAGGCAGCGACAGCCCCGCAGGCTGGGGCGGCGTTTCCACCGGGGCCGCCCGCAGCGGTGGGGCCATCAGCAGCAGCACCGCCAGGGCCAACCCGCTGAGGGCGGCGACGGTTCCGGATCGCCTGGACCGAGGTCTGCGGTGCATGGCTTCCTCCGGTGGTTCAGGGCCCACCAGGTGGCGACGCCCGTCGAGAATCCAGGCCCGCGTTGGCGAGCGGGACCCGGGTTGATCTCTGCCTCCTCGCGGTCTGGATTGCAGCCTCCCATGGGAAGAACCGCCCCAGGATGGATGGGTTCCAGGTCAAGCCCAGGTGGGTCCTGCGGCAGCCCGGGTCGACTGCAACGCTCAGCCGCCAGGACAATGGGGAGCCCAAACGGAGCCACCTGCGCCCCATTCGATGACGCGAGGAGACGGGATTGTCCGACGCGAAGGACTTGCCCACCATCCCAGGACGGCAAAGGGGAAAACTTTGCCCGACCCCACCGCGGCGCAGCTCACAGGGTTCCCGCCGGAGGCCACCTCCGTCTTCGACAACCTCCTGAATCTGGAACTCCAGCCCGTCCCTGCCCTGAAGCGCCAGGTCGACCGCCACCTGGCCGATCTCCAGCAGGCCCACGGCAGCAACGAGTTTCTCGACCTGGCCACAGCCCGGGGACTGGCCAGGGAGTCCCACCGGCTCCTGGCCCTCAGCCCCACCGCCACCCAGGCGGATCAAAGGCTCATCCAAGCAGCCGTGCTCTACTTCGTGCTGGACAACGATGCCTTGCCCGACACCCGCCGGCTTATGGGGCTGGAGGATGACGCCAAGGTCCTGCAGGCCGTGGCCCGGCACCTGGACGCCCGATGAGCGCCGCCAGGAAGAGCCGCGTCTACGCTCCCGGTGCGCGGGTGGTCATCCGGGACGAGGAATGGATCGTCCGCTCTACCCAGATGACCTCCGAAGGCGGCAACGCTGGGCCTGGGGAACGGCTTCACCAACCACGGAGACCCCGGCGAGAAGGTGCGCGAGCGGCTCCGCAACGGCCTTCCGGAGGCCGTGGAGCAGGCCCGGCGGCACATGATCTCTTTGCGCAAGCAGCGTGCGGACGCCCTGCGCCCGGCCCTGCTGGAGAACGAGAAGCAGGTCGGCGAGTGGTTCTGTCGGATCCAGCAGAGGGTCGACGAGCGACGCGAGCGCGACCGCACCTCGGGAGGAGCCGTGCGGAGCGACCAGCAGAAGAGCCTGGATGCAGAACTCGCCGAGGCCGAGAAGCGCATGTCCGACCGACTGCACTGGGTCGAGCAGGGCCTGACCACCGTGGCCGAGCCCGACCTGAAGGTGGCGGCGGTGTTCACGGCCGAGGGGTGATGGGGGGCGCCTCTGGCCGCAGGCCCCCGCATAACACTCCCGAGCGTTGAGAACAACTCTTCCAAGTGTTATGGTGAAACCATGAAGCCGATGAGCCGCCGGAAGTTCCTCCGGCTCCTCAAAGAGCGGGGATGGGTCCTGGACCGGACGGACGGCGACCACGACATCTACTGCAAGGCCCGTGAATCGGTGGCCGTCCCGCGGCACACGCAGGTGTCGCCCGGGGTGCTCCGGGACTGGGACCGGAAGAATTCGCAAGCGGACGAGGAGGGACCATCCTGATGCGACTTCGCTACAGGGTCCGGTACTACGAGGAAGAAGGCTGGTGGATGGCCGAGATTCCGGACGTGGCGCGCGGAACGGTAACCCAAGGGAGGACCCCCCAGGAAGTCCGGCATATGGCCCGGGATGCGGTGACGATGCTCCTGCTCTCTCAGCACAGCCACGGCGAGCCTCTCGATCCTCCCAGCTCTGGAGATCTGCCTGAGGGTTGGGAGTGGGTCTACCCTGAGGCTCGGGTCGAGCTTGCCTGGATGATTCGCCAGGAGCGCAAGAGCGTGGGGCTCACCATGCAGCAGGCGGCCGACAGGCTTGGGGTGTCCTTCTCGGCCTACCAGCGCTGGGAGGACCCCGAGCGGTGCAACGCCACGATCTCGACGATGGAACGGATCGCCGAGGCCCTGGGCCGCCAACTGCAATTCGGGTTCGCCCTACCCGAAGCGAGCTGAGAGGCGATTCCGCAACCGGCGCCCCCGGGCCCGGATCCCCGGGTAGGAAGGCGCCGGCCGTGGAGTGAATGGCCCTGCGTGTTCAACCTCGACTACGAGACGCTCCGAGGCGTGGTCCGGAGCGGCCCCGCCCCACTGTTCGCCACCGTCAGCGGCGCCCACCTTTACGGGTTCCCCTCGCCCGATTCCGACGTGGACCTGCGGGGCGCCTTCGTGCTGCCCCTGCGGGAGGTCCTGGGCCTGCGCCAGTCCGTCGAAACCCTCACCATCAGCCGGGACGAGGGCATCCAGGTGGACTGGGTGGCCCACGACGTCCGCAAGTTCGTCCACCTGATGACCGGTCGGAACGGGTACGTGCTGGAGCAGGTCTTCTCGCCCCTGGTGGTGCTCGGCGGCCCCTGGTTGGATGAACTGCGCGAGCTCGGCCGGGGCTGCATCACCCGGAATCTCTACCACCACTATCGAGGCTTCGCCCACAACCAGCGGCAGGCCCTGGCGAAGGAAGGCGCCACCGTGAAGGACCTGCTGTATGCCTACCGCGTGCTCTTCACGGGCATCCACGTGCTGCGCTCCGGCCAGGTGGAGGCGAACCTGCTCGCGCATGCACCGAGGTCGACCCCAATGAGAATTACTACGAGCCCTACGCGCACAGGCGTGGCGTGTCCGAGCAGGTGGGAGGCGGGCGGAAGATCCTGGCCGAGGAAGCTGCACGCAGATACCAGCGCGTCCGCAGCCTCTGCCCCGAGGACGTTCAGCGCCTGGAGGCGCGGATCACGAGATGGATCCAGTCCGGAGCACTCCCGGAGGCGCGGACAAGCAAGTTTCCGCCTTGATCATGCGGCATTTCCTCAACATCATGGCGGAAACGGCCGCCCCCCGAACCACCCAGGCGCTTCGAACCTGAGACACCTCCCGCTGCTCTACAGATTTGTAGATGATACAATCATGTAGAGACATTGAAGGAGGCGACATGGAGGCTACCACGCAGATCTCCGCGCACATCTCCGGCGAGGCCAAAGCACGTCTGGAGCGCTACGTCCGGGCCACTGGCACGACCCGTGCCTACGTGATCGAGCAGGCTCTCCTGCACCATCTCCAGGCCCTCGAAGAACTCCCGGTCGACGCGATCCTGCCCGCTCGGGTCGTCCTGTCCGAGGAGAGCGCCGTGCGTGTGCGGGACCTGATCGCCCGCCCGCCCCAGCCCACGGAGGCCATGAAGAGCCTCTTCGATGACCGTTGAAGTCCGGGCCCTGCGGCCCGAGGATGACCGCCAGTCCTTCCGGTCCGGGGACGAGGCCCTCGACCTCTTCTTCCATCGCTACGCGGGCCAGAACCAGTTCCGACACCATGTCGGGGTGACCTGCGTGGCCGTGGCCAAGGATCGGATCCAGGGGTTCGTGACCATCTCCCCCGGACAACTGGAGGCGCCGACCCTTCCCTCGTGGCGGAGGATGCCTCCCTATCCGGTTCCCATCCTGCGCCTGGCGCGCCTGGCCGTGGACCGGGCGGTCCAAGGTCGTGGCGTCGGCAGGCTTTTGCTCCGGCACTGCTTCGAACTGGCGGAGCGGATGCGAGACGAGCTTGGCTGTGTCGGGGTGCTGGTCGACGCCAAGCCGAACGCCGTCGACTTCTACCGACTGTATGGCTTCGAGGAGATCCAGGCCGTCGAGGGAGAGTCCCAGCAGCGCCCGCGTCCCGTGCCCATGTTCCTGCCCCTGGCGGCGGTGCCCCCCAAGCCCCGGTGAGCCTTTACAGATCGAGTTCGTAGCGCAGAGCCTCCTGGACCTCCCGCACCTTGTCCGGACTGAGGTCACCGGCCCTTTCGCGGAGACGGCCCTGGTCCACGGTCATCAGGTGGGCGCAATTGACGTGGCACGGAATCGGGAGACCGGCCTCGCCGGCTTCGAGGAGCACGGTGAACGGATAGACGCGAGGCAGGGGAGCGCTGCTGATGGCGGCCAGCACCGTGGTGGGGGACGAGCGGTTCCCCCGGTCGTTCTGGACGACCAGGGCGGGCCGGCGGCCTCGCTGCTCGGAGCCTCGACCCTCCGGCCAATCCACCCAGTAGACCTCGCCTCTGCGGCAGGTCATTCCCGATCCCACTCGGGCCAGGCCTCGGCCACCAGAGACTCGGACTCCCTGGCAAAGGCTGCCGAGTCCCCGGCCATCCAGCGATAGCCTTCCTCGGCCAGACGATCCTTGCGGCGCTGCTCATCCGCCTGGATCAACCTGGCCAGGTACTGGCTGATCGGCTTGCCATCCTCCGACGCCAACCGCCGCATCGCAGCCGCGACGGTCGCATCCAGGGAGAGGTTGATCTTGACATGTCCCACGGGAATCACCTCCCCGCCAGTGTAGCTGGCCTGGGTGCTTCCATCAAGTGCTTTACCTGTTTGCTGGGTGCAGTGGGCGCATCGCGGTGGGTATCGCGAGCGCCGTCACGCTACCAGTGCCTCCAGGCCCAGCGCGCCCGGAGGCCTGATCGCGGGTCCAGCCCGGCCCCTCCGTCCTCGCCACGCAGCTCCAGTCCGCGCTGCTGGACAACCTGCAGACCACGTTCAATCCCACGAACTCCGCGGTGGAGACCAGGCACTTCTGAGCCCGTGGAGGGTCCCGAAAACTTGCCATGAACTGCACGGTCCGAGGTCTCGGTTGTGACGGGCGCGAGAGCCCTCTGCCGCTCGTGCACTGTGGGTCAACGGTTTGGATGACGAAGGAAGATGAGAGAGCCCCGATGCCGTGGTGGGCCGGGGCCCTCCTCTCTTACGCCGCCCTCCACTGGCTCAGCCTGGGCGAGGTCCCGAAAGCTGGTTGCCTTGGGCCGGGGCGCCGTCCGCCTTTCGCCAGGGGTGGGGCCCTGGTGCGTGGAAGGAGTGCTCATTCCTACGCCGCGAGTTTTGCGGCGTCGGATGGAGGCGAATCGTGGTTGTGCGTCGTCTGGTCTTGGTGTTGACGCTGGGGCTGTTGGTGGCGTGGTGGGCCTCTGCGCTGGTGGCGAGGGCGGCGCCGGGTGATCGGCTTGCGGTGTTGGTGGTTGGCGATCTGGACGATGCCGACGCCACCGTGTTGGAGGGCCAACTGCGTACGGCCCTGAAGGCCCTGCGGGAAAGCGGGACGTTGTCCGGGGTGGGCGGGCTGAGCGACAGCTTCTTGCGCTATGACCTGCAGCGCGCCGACCACAAGGCCCCATTGCAGCGGCTGGGGATTGGGCCGGGCAGCCGGTGTCCGCGCCTGCTGGTGGTGGAATTGGATGGCCGGGGCAAGCCTTCGGGAGTGCGCTGGGGCCTGCTGGTGACCGACGTGGGCCAGGCGGTCGCGGCGCTGCAGCAGACCCTGGGCGTCGCCGCGACGTCCCCTGCGCCGTCGCGGGGCTCGAACGAGCGTGTGAACGCCAAGGATGGTTCGGTGCTGGTGTGTGTTCCGGCGGGTTCGTTCCGGATGGGCTCGAAGGATGGGGGGTCGAGCGGGAAACCGGTGCACGCGGTGACGCTGAGTGAGTATTGGATAGGGAAGTATGAGGTGACGAACGCGCAGTTCAAGCGTTTCATGTCGGAGACGGGGTACGACGCCGGGAACGATTGGAGGGAGAAGGCTTCGGAGTGGGGGGCTCGCGCTCCGGTGGTGTCTGTGTCCTGGAACGACGCGCAGGCCTACTGTCGCTGGGCGGGTCTGCGCCTTCCCACGGAGGCGGAGTGGGAGAAGGCGGCTCGGGGGACGGACGGCCGGAAGTATCCGTGGGGGAACGAGGGGCCGGAGAACCGGGCGTGGTATGACAATAACAGCGGCGGTCGTGCTCACGATGTGGGTTCTGCTCTGCTGGGGGTTTCGCCTTATGGTTGCCTGGACATGGCGGGCAACGTGGATGAGTGGTGCCAGGATTGGTATGATCGCTATCCCGGTAACACGGAGATGAACAACAATTACGGCACGAAATATCGCATTCTCCGCGGGGGTTCCTGGCTCAACAGTGACGGGGAACTGCGCTGCGCCATCCGCGGCAGGCTCGACCCCGACGGTCGCTTCAGCAACGTCGGGTTCCGTTGTTCGTTGTAGTGTGTTGCCAGGACCCCCTGGCCCTTAGCCATTCGTCTCATTGGCCCTCCCACCGGCGCCTCATGGCGCCTCATGGCGCCGCTGCGGCGCCTGGCGATCGCCTGGCCCCGTGATGGACGTGAAGCCGATCGCTGATTCCACGGGCAAGCCGATCGTAAGCGATGCCTCGAGAGCGTTCTTCCTTCGCTGTCGCCCCTGCGCTATGGATCAATTCGGATCTTGATCCAGATTCTCGGCGCATGGAGCATCAAATGGCAAATCCCAAGACCCCGAATGATTGGAAGAAGGCTATCGGCCGTTTCGAGGCCAGCGGCCTGACCCAGGATGAATCGTGAAGAGCTCATCCTTTTCATTAGCCAATCACAGCGGGAACATACAGAGTTTGCCAGGCAAGCCTCAAATCGAATTGATGGGGTCAAGTCTCAATTCGCAGGATTGTTGCAGCAAAGCGAAAGATTGCAGAAGCAATGCGAAGGTCTGCAGCGAGAGAACGAAAATTTCCGGCTCCAGAACGACTGGCTCCGGCGCCATCTCTTCGGGGTTCTGTCGGAACGACGGATTCTGGCTGCATTGTCCCCGGCAGAACAGCTCTGGCTCGACGAGCAGATGCTGAAGCCTGCTGAGGCTGCTCCCCCCGTGTCGACCACGGTCAAAGCCTACGAGCGCGCTCAGCGCAAGAGGCCTGTAGACTTTGGTGTCTTTCCGGCAGCACTGCACA
>DIWH01000053.1 GCA_002423485.1 Candidatus Xenobium occultum
GCTGCAGGGCGAGCGGCCGATGGCGCACGACAACAAGACGCTGGGCAAGTTCCAGCTCGTCGGCATCCCGCCGGCGCCGCGCGGCATCCCGCAGATCGAGGTCATCTTCGACATCGACGCCAACGGCATCGTCAACGTGTCGGCCAAGGACATGGCCACCGGGAACAAGCAGAAGATCACCATTCAGTCGCCCACCAACCTGACCAAGGATGAGATCGATCACATGGTCAAGGAGGCGGCCGTCTACGCCGAAGAGGATGGCAAGCGTCGCGAAGAGGCCACGATTCGCAACAAGGCCAACATCGAGCTGGACACGGCCGAGCGCACAATCCGCGACCTCGGCGAGCAGATTCCTGTCGAGCATCAGCGCAAGCTGCGGGACGCCATCGACCGGCTGCGGATGTCGCTGCAGACCTACGAGCTTCAGAAGATCAGCCAGGACACCAAGACCCTGCAGGACCAGCTCTTCGCGGTGTCGACGGACGCCTACTACTCGCTGGAGACCGGAAAGTCGGCCGGGGCCAAGCCGGGAGGAGCCGGGTCGATCAAGTCCAGCGTGGACGAGCCGGCCGAGGAAGATTTGTTCGGCTGGTTCAAGAAGTAGTCGGGTCCCGCTGCAGCGGGTTCCCACCCGGGGCCCGGCTCCTGGAAGGGCCGGGCCTCGTCTCGTCTCCATCGTCCTTCGCCGCCTCGCAGTTGATCGGGGAAGGTCTCGAGGGTATGATGGGGACGTTTTCGAAAAGCCTGGAGTCGCGCCGGAGTCCACAGTGACGGCGCTCCCAGGGAGGAGCACCCCCGCGTGAACATGGCCCAGAAGGACTACTACCAGATTCTCGGCGTCCCTCGTGACGCCAGCGTCAGCGACATCAAGAAGGCCTACAAGCGCCTGGCCAGGCAGTATCACCCCGATGTGGCCGAGGACAAGCAGGAGGCCGAGCGCCGGTTCGGCGAGATGAACGAGGCCTACTCCGTCCTCAGCGACGAGGAGAAGAGGGCCTACTACGATCGCTTCGGGCATGCTCCCAACCAGAATTCCGGAATGGGTGCGGCCGACATGGGTGGTTTCGGCTTCCCGTTCGGGGATCTCTTCGAGACCCTCTTTGATCTGGGAGGCGGGGGAGGAGGCCGGGGACGCTCCGGCAATCGGCCTGCCCGGGGCCGGGACCTGCGGGTTGGAGTCCGCGTGACCCTCGAGGAGGCCTTCACCGGGGCTCGTCGGGAGGTCGCCTACCAGGTGGAGGAGACCTGTCTGAATTGCCAGGGTCGGTGCACCACCGAGCCGGACGGCGTGCAGACATGTTCAACCTGCCAGGGGGTCGGCCAGGTCCAGAGGATCGTCAATATCGGTTTTGGCAGCCTGACCCAGGTCGGCCCCTGTCCCGATTGCCGGGGGCAGGGGCGCACCTTGACCAAGCCGTGCCCCGAGTGCCGCGGTCGCGGAGTGGTGAATTCCCGCAAGACCCTGGAGGTGGCGATTCCTCCCGGCGTGGATAATGGCCTGTCACTGCGCATCAGCGGCAAAGGTGAGCCTGGCCAGTTCGGTGGCCCGCCCGGGAACCTGCTGGTCACCATCCAGGTTGAACCCCACCCAGACTTCGAACGCCAGGGGGACGACCTGATCCACCGCCATCGCGTGACCTTCACCGAGGCCGCCTTGGGCGCCAGGATCCCCATCCAGCAGTTGATCGGCGAACCCGAACCGATGAAGGTGCCCGCCGGGACCCAGAGCGGAACCACCTTCCGCATGAAGGGCAAGGGAATGCCCAGGCTTGGCGGATCCGGGCATGGCGACCTGCACGTGATGGTCGAGGTCATGGTTCCGACGCGCCTCAACTCCAAGCAGAAGGAGTTCCTCAAGCAGTTTGCCGAGGCCGGGTCGCAGGAGGCTGAGGAGGGAAGCGGTGGATTCTTCGGGAGGATTCGAGATGCCATCTTCGGTTGAACCGGTGCCTGGTGATTGGCTGGAGGTCGAATTGGAGGCCGATCCGGCCCTGGCTTCTGAGTTGGATGTGCTTCTGACCCGGCGCGACCTGGGCGGGTGGGTGGTCGAGGCAGAGGAGCCCCACCTGAAATGGGTCTTCTACGTCCCTCGCGAATCAGGCTGGCAGGAAAGGTTGGGGTCCCTGGGGGTCTCGTTGCGTGAGGCCGGGGCTCGGATGCTGGTTCGCCGGTCGGTGGCGGACGAGGACTGGGCCGAGTGCTGGAAGCAGTTCTACCATCCTCGGCGCATCGGAAAGACCCTGGTGATCTGCCCCTCCTGGGAGCGCCATGAGCCCGCTCCGGAGGAGAGGATGCTGGTGCTGGATCCGGGCATGGCTTTCGGGACCGGCTATCACGCCAGCACCGCTCTGTGCATGGAGCTGCTGGAAGAGCACCTCCTGGTCGGCAGCGCGCCAGGCGTCCTGGATGTGGGGATCGGCTCGGGGATCCTCTCGATCTCAGCCCTGTTGCTGGGGGCGGGCAGGGTCCTGGGGGTCGACCACGACCCGGTGGCCGTGAGGGTTGCCCGGGAGAACCTCGAACTCAACGCTTTGGGCGACCGGGCGGAGGTCCGCCACTTCGAAGGCGTTCCCGAAGGGAAGTACGATCTGGTCCTGGCCAACCTGGTGGCCCAGCTCCTGGTGGACCTGGCCGGCGACCTCGCGGCTGCCGTGGCCCGAGGGGGGCGATTGGTGGCTGGAGGCATCGTGGAGGAACGTCGCGACGAGGTCGTCCGTGCCCTGCAGGCGCGAGGCCTGGAGTTGGAGGCGGAACTGGAGCGCGAGGCCTGGGTCGGGTTGCGTCTGCGCCGGCCGTGAGGCTGCCCCGGGTCTTCTGCCGTGGGATTGCCTCCGAAATCCTGCTGGATGGAGAGACAGCGCATCACCTGGCTGGTGTGCTGCGCCTGAAGCCGGGGCACGAGTTCCTGGCCTTTGATGGAACCGGTCAGGAGGCCCTGGCGCGCATCCTTCAGACGCGCCCACAGGTCCGGGCCGAGATTCTGGAGATCCGCAGGCCCCAGGTGGAATCTGCGGTCTTCGTGACCCTCTTCCTGGGCCTGGTCAAGGGAGAACGCTTCGACTGGGCGGTTGAGAAGTCCACGGAGCTGGGGGTTTCCAGCCTGGTTCCCATGGTCACCCGTCGGACCGAGGTTCGCCATCCGGGTGAGGAACGCCGGGGCCGTTGGCAGCGTCTGGCGGTCTCGGCAGCGGCCCAGTCCGGTCGGGTCTGTGTTCCCGACATCGAGACGCCGCTGGATTTCTCTCAAGCCCTGGACCGGGCCTGTGGGTTCGAGCAGGCCTTTCTGCTGGCACCGGGGGGAGCCTCCTTGTCGGGCCCCTGGGCCGCGCGGGTCGCCTTGCTGGTCGGTCCTGAGGGCGGCTTCTCTGACGAGGAGGTGCTCGAGGCTCGCCGGCGCGGCCTGCTTCTGGCGGGGCTGGGACCTCGGATTCTTCGGGTGGAAACGGCGGCTCTCGCAGCTTTGGCCCGGGTCCTCCAGACCTGACCCGGACCTGGCCTGAGGAATCAGCCCTCGAGCCAGGAGTGGGGGGGGCTTCCATCGAGTGCTATCATGGTCGCACGGGGCCTGTTTGCTTTGCGGCTCCCGGCGTTCTGGAGGTGCAACCGTGAACCAGAAGTCGACCCGGCAAATCAAGTCGCTTCTGGCTCTGCTCGCGGTCCTGCTGGCCGCTGCAGCGTGGAGCCTGATGCTGATGGGCAGGGCTCCAGCCCGTCTCTACATCGCCTGTACCCGAGAGGATCGGGTCGCCCTGGTCGACCCTGTCCGACACGAGGTGCTCGGGGCCCTTCACACCGATGCCGGCCCTGAGGAACTGTTGGTGGGCGGAGGAGGTTGGCGCCTGTACGTGGCCTGTCGCGAAGCCGGGACGGTCCAGGTCTTCGATACAGCCACGCGCCGACTTCTGACACGCTACGTCATCGGCAGGGCACCCGGCAACCTGAGCCTGGACGAGAAGCGGGGAATCCTGGAGGTGGCGAACGTCGGGGGAGGCCCCAACACCCTGCTGCATCTCGATCCCGACCCATTGTTGACTTTCGTCCCCAAGACTGTCACCTCCCCGTGTGTCGGAACGATTGACCGCCAACCGACGCATTTCAGGGGGGAGGTCACCGCTGCGATCGCAAGCCGGGTGGAGCTTCCGGATCGAGGGCTCCTGCTCGGGGTTTCCGGTGAGGTCCCCGAAGTGCTGGTGGCCGGCATCCAGGACCTGGTCGTGCGTCTGCGGATTCCGGTTGGCAAGAACCCCAGCGAGATCGTCTCTGACAGTGGAGCAACCCGGGCCTTTGTCGCGGTCCGCGGAGAGAACACGCTGGCGGTCTTGGATCTGAAGAGCTTGAAGGTCGTGGCCCGATTGCCCGTCGGTCAGGGGCCGACTCGGCTTCTCAAGCTGCCCGGAGACGAATTCCTGTATTGTATGAACACCGATGGAGACACGGTGTCCGTGGTCCGGATGGAGGGCCCGGAGGTGTACCGGACCCTGGAGGTGGGGGGGAACCCCCTTGGGGCGGTCCTTTGGGACCCCACCCGCCGCTGAGGGTGGGGGACTTCGCGGCAACTCCGCCCCCGGTTCCTGGATCAGCAGATTTCTTCTTGGGATCGCTTGACAGGTCCTCGGCACTGTGATTATAATTGCGTTCGTCCGAGGGCGGATAGCTCAGTTGGCAGAGCACCTGCGTCACATGCAGGGGGTCACAGGTTCAAGTCCTGTTCCGCCCACCAGTCCCGCAAGGGAAGGACCGACACACACGGGGGTGTGGCCTAGGGGTTAAGGGCGCCGGCCTGTCACGCCGGAGATCGCGGGTTCAAATCCCGTCGCTCCCGCCAGAAGACCTCTCGGGAAGCCGGAAGCGGCTTCCCGAGAGGTTCGTGTCGGAAATGAAGGTTCGAGCCGAGATAGCTCAGCTGGTAGAGCACGCGACTGAAAATTGCGGTGTCCCCAGTTCAAATCTGGGTCTCGGCACCAGGCCCCCACAAGTGAGGGGCCTCTTTTTTTTGTCCGGGTCACGGAACCCCGGCCTCGCCTGAAGGACCCAAGCCGCGTTCCGAGAACCCTGTCCCCTCAAAAGACAGGTGTTTCCTCCCTGAGAGGCCCTGCAAAGGAGGAGCCGCAGTGGCGACAGGCTTGAAGGACGTCGGCAAGAACACCCCGGTGGCGGAGGTCATCCGCAGGGTGCTGGAGAGCAAGGGAAAGCCCGTCACGGTCGAGGAGTTGACCGTTTCGGTCTTGGATTCTGCGGGCCGGGATTTCCCCAGCACCCCCTACGATGACATCTCGCTGGTCTACAAGCTGGCTGCCGGTGTCCTGAACTGCCAGGTCTTTTTCGATGAGGTGGGCGGAGTCGTTCCGGTCGTCGAGCGCCTGGAAGAGGAGGGCGAACCGATTCCCCTTCATCCCCGGATGGACTGCGAGGAGCTGAACCGGATCTCCGAGGAGATCCGGCACGTGAAGGTCTGCTTGCCTCATGTTGCGTCCTCTTCGGCTCCCGCGGAGGAGAAGCCGCGAAAGAAGAAGTAGCCTGTTGACCCGATGGTTCCGAAAGGAGTCCGTGGCGGCGGGCCGAACTTGAAGAGCACCCCAAGCCCTGGCTCGGGTCGCTCAAAGACGGAAGCCATGCTTCGTCTCTTCGTCGCCGTCGAGTTGGGCCCCGAGATTCAGGGACGGCTGGTTGCGGTTCAGGACGTCTTGCGCGCCTGCTCCGCCGTCAGGTGGGTTCGGCCCGAGAATCTGCACCTGACCCTGAAGTTCCTGGGGGAGGTCCCCCGAGAACGGATTCTGCAAATCAGGGAGGCCCTGGAGCGGGTTGCCCGACAGCACTCTCCACTGGAACTCGTTTTGGAGGGGGTGGGCGCGTTCCCCGACCTCAAGCGCCCCGGTGTCTTGTGGGTGGGGGTGTCTTCCGGACAAGAGGAGCTGAGGCGGGTCGCCCGGCACCTTGAAGGAGAGTTCGGAGGCTTGGGGTTTCAACCCGAGGGTCGAGGCTTCGTGGGGCACGTGACCCTGGGCCGGGTCGCCCGGCCTGGCGCGGCCTCCTCTCTGGAGCAGGCCGTCGGAGCCCTGGCAAGCGATCCTCTGGGATTCTGTCGAGTTTCTGAAATCTGTCTCTTCTGCAGTCGGCTCCACCCGACCGGCCCTGTCTACTCGGTTCTCCATCGGTTCCCCCTGGGCGTGCCTGCGCAGGCAGCGCCCCCGGCCGGGGATACCGGTCCACATATCCGGCGGCGCTCAGGCGTGCCGCCCCGGCGGACCAGGGATTGACCTGGGACGCAACCTGGCGAGGTGCACAATGGACAAGCAGAAAGCCCTGGAAATGGCCATCGGTCAGATCGAGAAGGCCTTTGGCAAAGGTTCGATCATGAAGCTGGGAGAGGCCGCCTCCCGATTTGAGGTTCCCGTCATCCCCACCGGCTCGCTGGCTGTCGACGTGGCCTTGGGGATCGGTGGGGTCCCGCGGGGCCGGGTCAGCGAGATCTACGGCCCGGAGTCCTCGGGCAAGACCACCCTGGCCCTTCAGGTGATTGCAGAGGCCCAGAAACTGGGTGGGATCGCCGCGTTCATCGACGTCGAGCACGCGCTGGATCCCAACTACGCCCAGAACCTCGGTGTCAATACGGACGAACTGTACGTGGCCCAACCGGATACCGGCGAGCAGGGCTTGGAGATCGTCGAGACCCTGGTCCGCTCCAACGCGGTGGATGTGGTGGTGGTGGACTCGGTGGCCGCCATGGTGCCCCGGGCCGAGATCGAGGGCGAGATGGGCGACTCCCATGTCGGTCTCCAGGCACGCTTGATGTCCCAGGCCCTGCGCAAGCTGACGGCGGTCATCTCCAAGAGCAAGACCGCAGTCATCTTCATCAACCAGGTGCGTGAGAAGATCGGCGTGATGTTCGGCAACCCCGAGACGACGCCGGGCGGGCGCGCCCTGAAGTTCTATGCCTCCGTGCGCATGGAGGTCCGCAGGATCGACAGCCTCAAGCAGGGCTCAGAGAACGTGGGCAACCGCGTCAAGGTCAAGGTGGTCAAGAACAAACTGGCCCCGCCCTTCAAAGTGGCCGAGTTCGACATCCTCTTCGGGAAGGGCATCTCGCGGGAGGGCAGCCTTCTGGACGTGGGTCTTGAGGCTGGAGTCCTCTCCAAGTCGGGAACCTGGTTCTCGTTTGGTGACACCCGTCTGGGACAGGGCCGCGACAACGCTCGGACCTGGCTGGAGGAGAATCCCGAGGCGGCCGACACCATCGAGCGCAAGGTTCGTGAGATCCTGGGTGGAGTCACATCGCCCCCGGTCGAGGCGCAGGTCTGAGCTTGTCTGGCGGCAACCCGGCGGACCTGCGTGAGCGGGCGCTGAGAATCCTGCAGGTTCGGGACCACTCGTGCGAGGAGCTGCGACGCAAGCTCCTCGCACGAGGCTTGGGGACGGAAGGCCTGGACGGCTTGCTCGAGGACCTGGTCCGGCTGGGTTACCTCGATGATCGCCGCTTTGCGATCCAGTTCGTCAGGGAGAGGACCCGTCGGGGCATGGGCCGGATGCGGGTGAGCCGGGAACTTCAACAGCGCGGGATCGACGCGGACCTGGCCCGGGAGGTTCTGGAAGAGCAGTCACCGGCTGAGGAGTCCGAGTCGGCCCGGATCCTGGCGGAACGGCGAGTCCAGGCCGGACGCTCCGCTCAAAGCACGGCGCGTTTTCTGGCCGGGCGGGGCTTCTCGGCCTCGACCATCCGCCATGTCCTGGGCGAGGTCTTCCCGGCAGACTGAACGTTGGAATTCCGGTGCTGCTTTTTGTTGACACGGATCCACGTGGGTCGGTACAATCAAGTTTACTGCGTGTAGTGCTGTTCAGAGACGCTCAGTCTGCACGGATGTTTTCGGTGGCCGGTCGGTCTTCGGATCGGCGGGACGGCGAAAACCAGTTCCCCAGGAGGTGAGCCCGCCATCGAGCCCGTCACTTTGATCGTGATGGTCGGGGCTTGCTTGCTCTGCCTGGCCGCAGGCTTCCTGACTGGAAGTCGCATCGAGCAGCGGAAACAACAGGCCGCCGGACAGACGGCCGAGGATATTCACAGGAACGCCCTGCGGGAGGCGGAGGCCCTCAAGAAGGAGCGCCTCCTGGAGGCCCGGGACGAGAGCCAGAGACTGCGCGAAGAGATCGAGCGGGACCGCGACGAGGTTCGGGGGCAACTCCAGGCTTCGGAGATGCGGCTTCTGCAGCGTGAGCAGTCGCTGGACAAGAAGGATGAACAGCTCGATCGACGAGAGCAGCGGCTGATTGGCCAGGAACAAGGGCAGGAGAAGCTTCGCCAGGAACTCTCTCAATCGGCAAGCATCCTTCGGGAGGCGCTGGAGCGCAACGCCCAGTTGACCACCGAAGAGGCGCGTGCCGAGCTATTCTCCCAGGTGGACCGTGAGAACCGGCTCTTCCTGGCGCGCAGGGTGCGCCAGGCCGAGGAGGCGGCCAAGGACGAGGCGGACCGCAAGGCCCGTCGCATCATCAGCATGGCCATCCAGAAGTGGGCCTCCGAGCAGGTTGTCGAGTCCACCGTCTCGGTCGTGAATCTGCCCTCTGATGAAATGAAGGGCCGGATCATCGGGCGCGAGGGACGGAACATCCGGATGCTCGAAAGCCTGACCGGGATCGACCTGATCATCGACGACACCCCGGAGGCCGTCATCCTGTCGGGCTTCGATCCAATCCGGCGGGAAGTGGCCCGAATGGCCCTTGAGAAGCTGGTGCAGGATGGACGGATCCACCCCGCCCGGATCGAGGAGATGGTCGAGCGCGCTCGCAAGGAGATGGACGATCGGATCGTCCAGGAAGGCGAGCGCGCAGCTTTGGAGGCCGGGGTGACCGGTCTCCACGCCGAACTGATCAAGCTGCTGGGGCGGCTGCGCTTCCGGGCCTCGTATGGCCAGAACGTCCTCATCCATTCGCTGGAGGTCTCCTTCCTGTGCGCCCACATGGCCGCGGAACTGGGTGGGGACGTTCAACTGGCCGGACGCGCGGGTCTGCTGCATGACCTGGGCAAGGCCGTGACCGCCGAGATCGAGGGGCCCCATGCCCTGGTCGGGGCGCGGCTCTGCGAGAAGTATGGGGAATCACCCGAGGTGGTCCACGCGGTGGAGGCTCATCACGAGGATGTCGAGCAGCGCACCGTGGAGGCCATGCTCGTGCAGGCGGCAGATGCCATCTCGGCGGCCCGACCGGGTGCACGGCGCGAGAACGTCGAGACCTACGTCAAACGTCTGGAGAAGCTGGAGAAGGTAGCGACCTCCTTTGAGGGGGTCGAACAGACCTATGCCATCCAGGCGGGTCGCGAGGTGCGGATCCTGGTCCGCCCCGAGGCCGTGGATGACCTGGGAGCCACCCGGCTGGCGCGCGAGGTCGCCCGCCGGATTGAAGATGAGATGCAGTATCCTGGCCAGATCAAGGTGACGGTCATCCGCGAGACGCGTTCGCACGAATATGCCCGGTGAGGAGGCGCGGCAGGCGGTCCGTTTCCTGACCGCTCTTCTGGTGACCCAGCCTGGAGTGGGGGCCGCCCAACTGATCCAGGTGGACGAGCAGGAGGGCCCCCTGCTCAGCCTGGAGTTCTTCCTGCATCGTCGCCTGGGCACAGCCCGCTTCCGCGAGTTTTCGCGGGAGGTTCGTGAGGCCCATCAGGTCTTCACGATCTTGAAGGGCCTCGACGCGGCCGTCCTGAAGGTGTTGCGTGCCGGAACGCCGCGCCCGTCCGCCTCGTCAGAGTCTTTCGAGTCCTCCGAGGGGGTTCAGGACCGGGTCCACTCGGTGCTTGTGCAGCGGGATCTTCGCACCCTGGCGGTGGAGGATCTTTCGCTGCTGGTCGAGGTCGTAGAGGACGAACTCGAGCGGGACCTGGTGATGGGCGAGGACTATGAGGAGGACGACGACGGCTATCAGGAGGAACTGTTGGCCACCTCCCTGGAGCGCATCCGTTTCCTCCCTCATACGATGGACCTGGTGGGATACCGCGATGGGTTGAGGGTCCTGGTCTATGCCCTGCGACAGGACGGAACCGAAGCACCATGAAGGTCGAACTGCATTGTCACAGCACGGCCTCGGACGGGACGCTGACCCCCGAAGAGTTGGTGGAGCGTGCCCTGCACGAGGGGCTCGAGGCCCTGGCGATCACCGATCACGACACCGTCGCAGCGTTTGAACCCGCGCAAAGGGCGGCGGCTGGCTATCGGTTGGAGGTCGTCCCGGCGGTGGAGATCAACTGCGAGGAGGGCCATTTGGATGTCCACATCCTGGGTTACGGCCTCGACCCCACCTTCCAACCCCTCCTTCGGGGCCTCGCCTCCTTGCAGCAATCGCGAGTGCGGCGGATGGCTGAGATTCTGGACCGTCTCCGGGAATCAGGCGTTCCCGTCCGCGAGGAGCGCGTCCTGGCCTTTGCCGGTGGCCAGAGCGTCGGTCGCCCGCATGTGGCCAGGGCGATGGTGGAGGCCGGACACACCGCAGACGTGTCCGCAGCCTTCGACCTGTTCCTGGGTCAGGGGAAGCCAGCCTTCGTTCCCCGCAGAAACCTTCGTCCGGTTCAGGCCATCCAACTGATCCAGGAGGCTGGCGGAGTCGCTGTCCTGGCGCATCCGGGTCAGATCGGGGACGAGAGCCTGATTCGCACCTTGACGGAGGCAGGGTTGGAGGGGCTGGAAGCCTTCCACCCTTCGCACCCTCCGTTGCTGTGTCAGCATTACCAGGAGCTGGCCGGGAGCCTGGGCCTGCTGATCACCGGGGGATCCGACTACCACGGGCCGGACCAGCACCACAAGGTGGATCTGGGTGGAGTCTGGTTGCCCCCAGGGACCTTTCCTCGGCTGCGACAGGCCGCAGGGCGGAGGGCGTCGCACTCGGCTTGAGCCTGTCGCCTGGGAGGTTGTCGATCATGCTGGATCACGAGGAGTTCACCACCTCCGTGCGAGGCCTGCGAGAGGCGGGGGCTCGATTCCTGACCCTGGAGGCCTTCTCGGGGGAAGGAGGGGAAGCCGAGATCGTCTACCACTTCTCTCTGGGGGACGAGGTGCATAGCCTCTCGACCCGCACGGTGGACCGCACGGTCCCCTCTCTCTTCTCCGTCTATGGCAGCGCCGACTTCCCTGAGCGCGAGGCGGCCCGCTCGTTTGGCGTGAAGTTCCTGGGCCACCCCCATCTGCCCCGCAGCGGAGAATCGCGATGAAGCTGTCCAGAATCCTCTTGATGGTCCTAGGCTTCGTGTTCATCTGCCTGGCGCAGCCAGGCTTGACCCAGTCGATTCCGGCTGCCCAGGATTACAAACTGGGAAGGGTTCTGGCCTCGGGCGGGCGTTGGGAGGAGGCCCTGGTCGCTCTCGAACGCGCCCTCAAGGAGGATGCGGACTACCCGGATGCCCTGTACCTGGCCGGTCTGTGCCACGCCAACCTCGAGCAGTATGACAAGGCCGTCGCCCGCCTCAGGCGGGTGACCGAGCTGCGGCCCGATTTCCTTGCCGCCTGGGGACATCTGTCTCGACTGTACGTCGTGCAGAAGCAGTATGACCAGGCCCGGGAGGTTCTCGGGGCCCTGGGCAAGGTCCGAGGCGGGGCGCCGGAGTCTCATTACGGCTTTGGGGTCCTGGCCTGGGCCGAGAATCGCCTGGACGTTGCCGAAACGGAATGGCGCGAGGCCATCCGACTCAGTCCGGGGATGGCCAAAGCCCACCACAACCTGGGAATCCTCTACCGCGAGAAGGAAGACAAGGCGCGTGCCCTGTCAGCCTTGCAGGATGCCGTGCGCCTGGACGCTGAGAGCCCGCTCTATCGGCTCAGTCTCGGCTGGTTGCAGGTGGACATGGGCAACCGGGTGGATGGGATGGCCAACCTGGACCGAGCCCGCTCCCAGACAGAGAGGCCCGACCTGGCCAACATGGCCCTGGCCGTCCAGATGCTGCTGCACAATCACCCCGAGCAGGCTGAAAAGGCAGCCGCCCGAGCCCTGGAGGCCAATCCGGATTTGACCCTGGCCCTGGTCCTGAGGGCGCGCGCGTTGGAGGCCCTCAAGCGCCTGCCCGAGGCCCGTACGCTGTATGAACAGGCCCTGGACCAGGACGCCACGCTGGGGGAGGCCCGCCGGGCCCTGGAGCGCCTGCCGGCGCCCGTTCCCGAAGCGCCGGCCGCACCCGGGGAGCCCGGAGCGCCGGAAGCGCCGGCCGTTCCCGAGGAGCCCGGAGCGCCGGAAGCGCCGGCCGAGCAGGCGGCGCCCGAGAGCGCCCCAGAAGTCTGAGGGCTTTCTTGAGACTGCGCATGCTGGGCCTTCTGGTCCTCCTGGTCTGGGGACTGGCCTGTGCGGGCCCCTCCCGGAAGCCCGAACCGCTTCGCCTGGAGTTCTGGACCATCCAACTGCGCCCCCGCTTCGACGACTACATGCACGGCGTCATCGCGGACTTCGAGGCAGGGCACCCCGGGGTGCGCGTGGACTGGATCGATCTGCCCCAGAAGAGCATCTTGCAGAAGCTCATGGCCTCCATCGCGGGCGGCGTACCTCCAGATCTGGTGAACCTGAACACCGGCACGGCACTCCTTCTGGCCCAGAACGACGCGCTCTTCGATCTGGGCGCGACTCTGCCGGCTCCCACTCGGGAACTGTACTTCGAGAACCTCCTGGAGGCAGCGCGCTACCGGGGAGGACTGTATGCCCTCCCCTGGTACCTTTCCACCCGGGTCCTGATGTATAACAAGGATCTCCTGGTCCAGGCCGGCCTGGACCCCGACAGCCCGCCTCGAACCTGGGAGGAGGTGGTCGAGGTGGCCAGGGCCGTCCGAACCAGGACCTCCGCCTACGGATACATCCCCGTGGTCCGGATCGTGGACGACTGGAGGATGTGGGGGGTGCCGATCTGTGACCCCGTCACGGGGCGCGCCCTCTTCAACACCCCGGCCGGGGCAGCCCGCCTGGAGTGGTATGCCCGCCTGTATGAAGAGGGGTTGATTCCCCGCGAGAGCCTGACCGAGGGGTTTCAGGGGGCTCTGGACCGCTACAAGCAGGGCGCCCTGGCGCTCTTGGAGGCGGGACCGCAGCTTCTGCTCAAGATCCAGTCCGATGCTCCCTCGGTTTACGCCCGGACGGGGGTGGCCCCCCTGCCCGAGACGCCCACGGGCACCTTGCCGGCTTCGTTGATGAACCTGGTGGTCCCCCGCTCGGCGCGTCATCGGGACATGGCCGTGAAGTTCGGCCTCTTCCTGACCAGCCCGGCCAATCAATTGGACTTCGTCCGGGAGGTGCCGTTGCTGCCTTCGACCCGCCAGACGGCGCAGGAGGATTATTTCGATCAGGGCAAGGGTGAGCCCCTGCAGGACGAGGCCATTCGCCTCTCGGTCCGGCAACTGCCCCGGGCTCGGGATTTCTCGCTGGGTCTGGATCATCAACAGGATCTGGAACGCCTCCTCAAGGAGGCCGTGGAGGCGGCCCTCTATGGCCGCCTGGAACCTGGGGAGGCCTTGAATCAGGCCGCCCTGGAATGGAATCGGACCATGGGTCTTCCTTGAAGGGGGGCCAGGGGGCCTGCCGAAGGGGGCGCCCCGTCATGCGCAGCGATTCACGATGGACCGTGGCCGAACTCCGGCAAGAGGTCCTGGCCTTCCGAGACGCCCGGGATTGGGCACAGTTCCACCAGCCCAAGGACTTGGCCCTGGCCCTTTCCATCGAGGCGGCGGAGGTCCTGGAGCTGTTCCGTTTCAAATCCGACGCGGAGGTCCGCGCCCAGGTCGAGAAGCGGGACATCACCGACCTGGGGCACGAGCTGGCCGATGTCCTGTACTGGGTGCTGCTCTTGTCCCACGAGACCGGCATCGACCTGGCACAGGCCATGGAGGAGAAGCTGGCCTTCAACGCCAGACGCTATCCCGTCGAATTGTCCCGGGGTCGCAAGGAGAAGTACACCGTCCTGCGCACCTTGCAGGAGACCTCCGAGCCGACGGGGGAATCCGCACCCGAGAGGGACTCGGACGAGCCACCGCATCCCATGTTGAAGCCGACCTTGATGCCTGGCGACCCGCGACGCAAGGCGGCGCCGCTGCTGCGAAGGAGCGGGGATTGTGGTGAGGACGCCCGTGCTGGACTGGAGTCTGCCGGAGTCCCCGCAGGCCCTGAGTGAGATCTCCGCGCAGCCGGGTGGCCTGGCTGTTCATGGCTCCGGCCCTGTTGGTGCTGGGCCTCTTCACCTTCTACCCCATCCTCTGTGGCGTGCTGCTGGCCTTTTTCGACTTCAGCATGCTGCGCCACACGCCTGAGGGTCTTCTGGCACCCCCACGTTTCGTCGGGCTTGAGAACTTCCACCGCCTGCTGCACGACCGCTACTTCTGGACGGCCCTGGGCAACTCGATGCTCTATCTGCTGGTGGTCCCGGTCCTGCAAATCCTCTCGGTCCTGATCGCGGTGGCCATGAATCAGCCATTGCGTGGAGTTCGCCTCTTCCGGACGGCCCTGTACGTGCCTGTGGTCACCTCGGTGGTGGTGGTGGGCATCGCCTGGAAGTGGGTCCTGCGCTCGGATGGTCTGGCCAATCGCTTCCTCGAAGCTCTGGGGATCGGCCGCCTGGCCCAGGTCTTGGGGTCTCCGGACTTCCTGCCCGTCCCATGGTTGACGGATCCCGACTGGGCGCTCTTCTCGGTGATGTTCGTCACGCTCTGGCAGGGATTGGGCTACTACATGATCCTCTACCTGGCGGGCCTGCAGACCATCCCCGCAGAGCTCGAGGAGGCTGCCCGCCTGGACGGAGCGGGCTTCTGGGCGGTCTTCACCAGGATCACCCTGCCCATGCTTCGTCCCACCCTTGCGCTGTGCACCATCCTGTCATGCATCTCGGCCTTGAAGGTCTTCGGCGAAATCTACGTGATGACCGGAGGGGGGCCTCAGAATGGAACCCTGACGATGGTGTTCTACATCTACAACCGGGCCTTCGAAGGATTCGAGATGGGATACTCTGCGGCCCTGGCCCTGGTCCTGGCCCTGGTGGTCGGGGTCATCTCCTACCTGAATGTGCGTTGGTTCCAGGAGGGCGGCCTGCAGAGCTACGACTGAGCCTCAGGTGTCGAACTCGCCGGCTCGTTCCGAGCGCGGCTGGGGCGACGACACGGCGTCGGGAGGAAGGTAGTCGAGCTGCCCGGGGGGCGGAGCAGGGATGCCCCGCATTGTTCCAGACTTGGTGGCAGGCAGGCCCGGATCTCCAGGGGAGCCGCCTTCATGCCCGGTTGGGACCATCCGGGGCATCTCGGGCCGACCTTCCCGGCCGGTCGCCGGCAGGATCCCCCGCATCGGGTTCTGCTGGTCTGGGGCCTGAGGCTGCCCCTCCAGGCCGGACATCCATAGGATGCCGGCCAGGACGGCCAGGATCACGAGGGCCAGGGCGGCAGAGGCCAGTTGCTTCACCCTGCGGAGCTGTTCGCCTGTGGTGTTCATGGATCTACCTCCCCAACACGAAGACCTGGGTGGTCAACCGGGCCACATCCTGACCCCGGGTACACGAGAACTCGAGTTCGAAGAGGTCGGGCGCCCGCCAGATGGCCCGCAGGCTGGCCGAGTCCATGTGGGCCAGGACTCCGTCCACGGTGTCGGCCACCGAGCCCGAGGAGGTCCAGGTCTTGACCTCCCGGCGCACCGTGCCCCCCGTGACGTAGTAGCGGACGGTCCTGTAGCAGCTCGGATCCAGGGGGTCGAAAGACGAGTCGAGAGGGTCATAGCGCGCCGGGTCGGGCTCGGTGAAGACCAGCTCGCTGGCGATGGGGGAGTGGGCATTGGGCGTCAGCACCGCAGTGGGGTCGACCGGCGGCGAAATCCGGCGATAGCCCGTCGAGGTGGAAGCCGGGGCCGGATTGGGGATGCCCTGGCGCAACTCGTTGGCCACAGTCCCCGTGACCAATCGACAGGACGACACCGCGTCCACCGTCGAGGAGATGGTCCGCCAGTAACCCAGGGTCAGGTTCAGTCCGGCCAGGGCCGTGGTGGAGAAGAGTCCGAAAAGGGCCACCACCACCACGATCTCGGACAGGCTCAAGGCACGCGGACGGCGCATGGGAAGTACTCCTCTCAAGGGATCAGGTAGCTGCGGAGCACCGACTGGTGGGACCGCACGCCTTCGACCCAGGTGACTTCGACCTGGACCAGTTGCAGGTTGGGATGCCCGTCGACGGACTCTCCCCACCATCGGCGCCGCAGGGACGCGTCGGAGTAGGGGTAGTCGACCTGGGCCACCCCCGAGAGTCGCTGGTTCTGGTGGAGCAGATCGTCCAGCTTCTGTTCGGCCTGATACAGGGCCTGGCTGGACATGGTGCTGACCTTCTGCACGCGGGCCGCCGCCGGCATGCAGCCCAGCAGGCCCAGGATGGCCACGGCCAGGACCCCGAAGGAGACCAGGACCTCAACCAGGGAGAGACCTGGAGGACGGTGTCGCATGGAGATTCCTCCTCTCATGGCAGTCTCTCGACTGCGCCCGTGCTGGCGTGCACCTGCCAGCGGACCGAGCTGCCCGTCGCGGAGCTGATCAGGGTGACCTGGCGGTCGGCTGCAATGGTTCCAGAAGCGGTGAACTCGATCTCCGGTGGGGAAGGTGGCGACAGCGTGATCTGGAGGTCCCGATCCATCTCGCGCTGGTGGGTCAGGCGGGTGCCGACCAGGACCTGCCAGTTCCCTTTGGAGGTGGGGGTGGCCTTATGGAAGAGGACCTGGGCCCCGCCGGCGTTGGGGGCGGCCTGGCGCGCGTTGCGGAGGGCCCCCTCCAGTTCCATGCTGGCGGTGTTCAGGCCGCGCTGGGCCAGAGCTCGGTTGCCCCCGACGGTGACCAGGGCCAGGAACATCGCTCCAATCGCAGTGGCCAGGACGATTTCGATGACGCTGAAGCCTCGGTCCTGGTTCATGATCCTCCCAGGGACCCCCGATCGATCAGGCTTTGAATCTGCAGGTTCCCGGTGGTCGGGAAGTTCAGGGGGGGCGTGCTGGGCAGTTTCTCGTCATAGATGTAGTTCTTCGAATAGCCGGTCGAGACCGTGCTTCCGCTGAAGGTGCCGATCGCTCCGCGCGTGGATTGGACGATGCCTCCGAAGACGTGCAGGACGCCTCGGGGAACGCCCGAGTCGTAGTCGGGGACCCGGAAGGAGCCATTCAGGGCCATCATGACCCCGTGGACATAGCGGTCCCTTCGCTGGGTCGAAGAGGACTCTACCAGGATGTCCTGCTGCCCCACCAGACCCAACACGTCCCGGCTGGGGTCGGCGTAGACCAGGTCGCCGTTCAGGTGCACGGTCTTGGTCGCCCCGACGGTGACCCGGCCCTTCACCGTCCCGCTGGCGTAGAGCTCGCCGTTCACGTGCAGGGTCACCCCGGGCAGGGTGTCCGAGGGGATGGTCTCGACGTTCCTCCAACCGTTCCCCGTCCTTCGTCGCACCAACACCGTCCCGTTGTCACGGAACTGGAACTCGATGGTCCCGGAATAGGAATGGTCGGCCACGCTCTTGATCTGTCCGGTGTCCAGCGGCATGGTGATGGCGTTCTGGCCTCCGGCAAAGGAGAAGCGCGGGCTGGAGTCCAGAGCCACGGGGGAATCGGAGGCATAGCCGGTGTGGGTGTGATAGAAGCGGGCCGGGTCCGTCTGGATGCCCTCCTGATGGTAGGTGAAGTTGGTCGCGTTGAAGAGGCTGTCCCCCGAGTTGGCAGAGGTCATGCGGTCGGCAAAGCGGGGGTGCCCGGAGATCGAGTAGTAGCCGTTGGTATGCACGGGGCCATCGAGCCGATCCTGTGTGATGAAGTAGATCGGGGTTCCCGAAGTCGTGAACTCGCGGTTGGTGAAGAAGATGAAACGGGCGAAGGATTCCAGTTGCAGGATGGCTTCCACCCGGCGCTGAGCTCCTTCGCAGGAACCCACCGAGGTGACCCGCCAGAGCTTCTCGCTGCGGGATGGGTTGTCCGGCGCCGGCACCACCGACACCGTATAGGCCTCCTGGTCGGCGTCCGCGGTCAACAGACCGCTCCCGGAACTCCAACTGTAGTTGGTGGCCAGTTCATCCATGGCTCTGGAGACCCCGGCCCGAGCGGCATAGAGCGCTCGAGCCCCGGCATAGTCCTGCCGGGCGCTGCGCGTGTCCAGGGTGGCCAGGCTCAGGGCACCGAAGGCCACCAGGCTGAGGATGAGGATGAGGAAGAGCGTGAGGGCCAGGACGAATCCCTTGGGTCCAACTTTTCTCATGGGTCATCCCTCCGATCTCGTGAGGGGGGCGAAAGGGAAGCCCCGGTGATGCCCCCGCTCCGGGGGCCGCTCTCTCGGAAGAGGGTGGCCCATTTGAGCCATGCTCCCATAGTATATTCAGACCACCGTCATGGATCGAGTGTCCAGGGTAGGAGTGTGCCTCTGAGGGAGGGCGGGCGACTCCATCCTGGGGTAGAGAAGGCCTGGGCCCCAGGGTGGAGCCCGAGGCGGAGGCCCGGGATTCCTGGCGTGCTCTCATGGGACCACGAAGCACTGCAGGTGGACCTCGTGGGGGCGTCCCCGCTCCAGCCAGGTGACCAGTACCTCGACGCGCTGGACATCGGGGCAGCCCGGCACCGGGCCTCCCCACCACTGGCGGTTCAGGCTCAGATTCCCCAGAGGGTAGTCACTCTCGGGGGTCGTGGCCAGTCTCTGATCCTGCTTGAGCAGGAAGTCCATCTTCTGCTCCGCCAGGTACAGGGCCTGGGTGGATTGGGTCGAGCACTTCTGAAGTCGCGCGGCGGCGGGCATGCAGCCCAGCAGGGCCAGCAGGGCCGTGGCCAGCACGCCGAAGGCCACCACCACCTCGATCATCGACAGCCCGTTCGGGCGCTTTCGCAAGAGGTCACCTCCCTCAGTTGGCATGGGTTCTCAGGCTCCGCCCAGAGAGCCGTGGTCGATCAGGCTTCGGATCTCCAGGCTGCCGGTGGTGGGAAAGTTCAACGGAGGGGTGTTGGCCAGTTTCTTGTCATACACGTAGTTCTTGGAATATCCGGTCTGGATGGTCGACCCGCTGATGGTCCCGACCGCTCCACGCCGGGCCTGGATGATCCCTCCATACACGTGCAGGACCCCCCGGTAGCGCCCCGAGTCGTAGCTGGCCACCCGGAACGAGCCGTTCAGGGCCATCATGACCGCGTGGATGTGGCGGTCGTCGGTGACTGAGGTGGACGACTCGACCACCAGGTCTTCCTGACCGACCAGTCCCAGGACATCCCGCGTGGGGTCGGCGTAGACCAGGTCGCCGTTGAGGTGGATGTCCTCGGTCGCCCCGAAGGTGACCCGGCCCTGGACGCTCCCGTTCACCCAGGCCTCCCCGTCCACGAAGAAGGTGACGCCCGGGCTGGTGTCGGTCCGGCGGGTCTCGACGTACACCCAACGGCTCCCCCACCTGCGGCGGACCTGCACCGTCCCATCGCTGCGGAACTGGAACTCGTGGTCTCCGTCATACGAGCGGTTGGCCCGTCGCCGGATCTCGCCGGTGTCAGCAGGCATCGGGATTCGGGTCTGCCCTCCGGCAAAGAAGAAGTCGGGGCTGGAGTTCAATGCTGTCGGGCTGTCGGTGGCGTAGTTGGTCTGGGTCCGGTAGAACCGGGCGGGTCGGTATTGGACCCCTTCCTGCTGGTAGGAGAACTGCCCGGAGTTGTAGCGATTGTCTCCGGTGTTGGCGGAGGTGACCCGGGAGGCGAATCGGGGGCGCCCGGCGATCGAGAAATAGCCGTTTGTGTGGACTGCGCCGTCGAGCTCGTCCCGGGTGGCGAAGTAGATGGGCGTGTTGGCCGTGGAAAATTCCTGGTCGGTGAAGTAGGCGAACCGGGCGAAGGACTCCAAGGCGACCGTGGCGGTGAGCTGGCGTTGAGCCCCCTGGCAGTGGCCGGTGGACGTGACCTTCCAGAGCTTGTCCGGCTCGCTCGGGTTGTTGGCCGCAGGGACGACCTGAACCGAGTAGGTCGGCGACCCGGATTCTTCCGAGAGATTCCCGGTGCCCGAGGTCCAGTTGAAGTCGTAGGAGAGCCGCGACATGGCCAGCGCGATTCCTGCCCGGGCGGCGTACATGGCTCGGGCCGCACGCTGGTTCTCGCGCGCCGTCCTGGAATCCAGGGTGGCGATGCTGAGGGACCCGTAGCTCAGGGTGGCCAGGATCAGGATCAGGAAAAGGGCCATGGCCAGGGCGAAACCGCCGGGTCTGGGACGTCCCCTCATGGGCTCACCTCCAGTCGACTCCAGCCTAGCCGGCTGCACGCATTCCCCGGAACTGTCGGAGGTTGGAACACCCACTCAACCTGCGTTGGTACTTTGCGAATGCCGAGGATTCCGGGGCTCTACCCAAAGGAGGGTGGCCTTGGACCCTGGGTTGGAGTCGGGATCCAGCCTGGGGGGGAAGCCCCAGGGGGGCGACTGGGCTAGGCTGAAGAGGTGAGCCTCTCTGTGCGCGTCCCACATCTCTCCAATCTGCTTCTGGGAGCGGCGGCCCTGGCTCTGGTGGGGGGTCTGCTCCTGAACCTGACCGCCCTCCATGCGCCGAGCGCCGAGGCTCGGCGAAGTGCCCAGGCCCTGTTGGCGGCCCAGAAGTTGCGCCGAGGTGAGATCCCGGCCCGGCTTCCGGCCTTGCCCGGGGCCGTCGAGGTTGAGTTGGAGGCCCTGGCGGGCTCGGAACCCGAGTTGGGACGAGCCTTGGAGCGTTACGAGTCGGAAGCCTTGATCCGGCTTCTGGACGCCTGGTCGGCCCGTTCCGCAGCCGGCACTCTGGCACTTGGCCTTCTGGGCCTGGGAACGCTCCTGTTGTCGTTCGAACTGGCGCGTCGCGTGTGCTTCCAGGCCGGAGTGACGGCCTCCGTCGCCGCACCCGAACCTGCCGGGAGCGCGGCCTGCGACGACCTGGAGGCCTTGCTGGGCGGGTGGCCGGCCGCGGTCCTGCTGTTGGACGCCCGAGGGCAGGTGGAGTTCGCCAACCCGGCGGCGGAGGAGCTGTTGGGGCGGGCTTCCCGGGGGCTGGATTCCCGGGATCTTCCACTGGTCCGTGAGGGGCGGGAATGGTCCTGGGACGACCGGGAGGCCCTGGCAGGGGCTGGCTGGTTCCTTTCGGGTCGACCCGAGAACGAGCTGCACCTGCAGGTCCAGCGCCTGGAGCACAGCGGTCGACTGGTCCTGGTGCTGAGAGCCAACGAGCCTTCCCCCAGGCCCGAGCCGGCAGAGCCGGTTTGCGCCATGCCTCCAGCGCTCAAAGAACTGACCCTCCGAGAGATGGAGATCTTCGAGATGATGGTCCGGGGACTGAACAATCGGGAGATCGCTGACCGCCTGGTCATCTCGGAGGGGACCGTCAAGTCGCACGTCAATCGTCTGCTGCGCAAACTGGACCTGCGGAACCGGGTCCAGGTCCTGCTCTACGCAGCCAGCCACGATCTGTTGAACGACCGGGAGGTGCACGCGTGACGAGGCTCGGCAACCTTCACCGGCGCGGTTTCGCATTGGTGACGATCCTCGCGCTGGTGATGGTTCTGGCTTTGACGGCGGGCACCTTGATGCTGCGGCAGTCGGCGGGGCGATCGGCGGTGACCCGAGGGGTGGCCCGCGCCAACCACCGCCATCAGGCCCTGGGTCATCTCAGTCAGGTCCTGGACCGGGTCCGTCGGGGCGAATCGCCTTCCCAGGCAGCCGCCTGGCTGCGGGAGACCCGGGGACTGGATTGCCGTGTCGTCGGTGGGCGATTCCTGTTGGACTGTGAAGGTGCAGACCCCCTGCTGGCTCGCCTGGAGAGTCGCGCCTACGGCCATGTGCTTTTTGGCACCTCCCTGGACCTGCGGGGCCGGGAGGGTGGCTTTGAACCCGAGGACCCCCATGCTCCCTCGCTCGGGCAACCGCCTGAACCCGAGCCGGGATGCCTGGAGTTGTGGAGGGAGCGGGCATTGAGAGAGGGGATCCTGCTGGCTGCTCGGCCCGAAGACTGTCGCTTCCAACCGGGCGGGGGGGTCTGGCAGGAGGTCGAGTGGGAGGGGAACCCCTCCTTCCTGTATCTGGGTGGAGGCCTTGGCGAGGCTCGAGACTGGGCTCCCGGAGGGCATCGCTGGACCTTGCTGGGCAGCACCTGGACCTGCACGACTGGAGAGGAACTGGTCTGGAGAGATGGGTCCTGGGTGGTGAGTCGGGGAGGGAGCCTGCCCGGCCCTGTGCTGGTCGAAGGGGCCCACTTCAGGATTGAGAAGGACCTGCGAGTGGAAGGAGCACTGGTGGTCTGGGGTGGGGGCCTGGAGATTCAGCGCGGGACTCTGGACTTGCAGCCCGGCGCGTCCTCTACCCTGGCGGTGGCCGTCCTTCACGGCCGTCCCCAGGCCGGGGAATCGCCCTCCTGGAATCAGGACCGGAACCTCCGTGGCGGCGACCTCGTCTTGTCGACCGGAAGTGCCCGTCTGGTGGTGGGGGACCCGCTGCGCCCCGAGCAGACCGGATCCCTGGTGCTGGCCCAGGGTCGTCTGGTTCGGGTCGGAGGCGGCTTGAGCCTGGTCGGGGTGGCGGCTGCGGGTCGGATGGAGATGCGCGGGGTTCCGGCGCAGGATCTGGTCTGGAGCGGACGGGTGGCCCGCATGCCTCCGGAAGGCTTGACCGGGGGCGACGTGCAGATGCAGGTCGGTCGCGTCGCTTCGCCCGGCTCCTGACGGGGCGCCGGGCAGGGTTCCCCGAGGGGCCCGAGAAGCGCGCCCCATGGATTTCGCCAGGCCCCTCGCCGAACGTCTGGGCGTTCGCCCCGCCCAGGTTGCCGCCACCATCGAGTTGCTGGACGCCGGCAACACGGTCCCCTTCATCGCCCGCTACCGCAAGGAGGCGACGGGGGGCCTGGATGATGAGCAGCTTCGCCACCTGGAGGAGCACCTGGCCTCGCTGCGGGCCCTGGAGGAGAGGCGGGCCTCCATCCTGGTGGAGGTGGGCCGGCAGGGGCACCTGACCCCGGAATTGGAAGCTCAGTTCCATTCGGCTTCCACCCTGACCGCCCTGGAGGACCTGTACCTTCCATACCGCCCCCGACGTCGGACCCGTGCCCAGATGGCCCGCGAGAAGGGGCTTGAACCCCTGGCCGACCGCATCCTGGCTCAACGGCCCGGCGGTCCTTCCCCCGAGGTGGAGGCGGCCAGCTTCCTGACCCCCGAGGTGTCAAGCGTGGAGGAGGCCCTGGCGGGGGCTCGGGACATCGTTGCCGAGAGGGTCTCTGAAGACCCGCGGGTCCGCGGGCCCTTGAGAGAGAAGGCCGTTCGCTGGGGCGTGCTGGCGACGAAGAAGGCCACGCGGGGGGAGGATCCCAAAGGAGTCTTTCAGACCTACTACGACTTCACCATGTCGGTGGAGAGGATCCGCCCCCACCAGGTCCTGGCCCTGAACCGCGGTGAGACGGAGGGGGTTCTGCGGACGGGTCTGGAGGTCCCCGAGCGCGACTGGCAGGAGTCGATCCAGAGGGTCTATGTGGCGGATCGCCGCTCACCTTGGGCCGCCCAGATCCTCCAGGCGTGGGAGGACGCTGCCCGGCGCCTCCTTCTTCCCGCGGTCGAACGCGATGTGCGCCGGCAGTTGACCGAAGAGGCCGAGAATCACGCGATTTCGGTTTTCGCCGAGAACCTCCGCGGCCTGTTGAGCGGCCCCCCCCTTCCCGGCCGCACCGTCTTGGGACTGGATCCGGGTTTCCGCACGGGCTGCAAGCTGGCGGTGGTCGACCCCACGGGGCGGGTCCTGCGGACCGGCACCATCTATCCCCACCCCCCCCAGAACCAGCGCCGCGAGGCTCTCTCGGTGCTGAGGGCCCTGGTGGAGTCCCATCGGGTGAATCTGGTGGCCATCGGGAATGGGACGGCCTCCCGCGAGACGGAGTCCCTGGTGGCCGAGCTGGTTCATGAGAGCCCCGACCTGCACTACGTGATGGTCGACGAGGCCGGAGCCAGCGTCTACAGCGCCAGCGCCCTGGCCCGAGAAGAGTTGCCCGGGATGGACGTGACCCTGCGAGGGGCCGTGTCGATCGCGCGACGCCTCCAGGACCCCCTGGCCGAACTGGTCAAGATCGAACCCAGGTCCATCGGCGTCGGGATGTACCAGCACGACCTCAACCAGACCCGCCTGACCCAGGCCTTGGAGCGGGTGGTGGAGGACGTGGTCAACCGGGTCGGGGTGGATCTGAACACCGCCTCACCGGCGCTGCTGAGCCACGTGGCGGGCCTGGGCCCGAAGCTGGCTCGGGGCGTGGTGGCCTGGCGCGACGAGCACGGTCCCTTCGCTCGCCGCAAGGATCTCCTGAAGGTCCCGGGGCTGGGTCCCAAGTCCTTCCAGCAGGCCGCCGGTTTCATGAGGATCCGGGAGGGACGCGAACCCCTGGACGCCACGGCCATCCATCCGGAGAGCTACGAGGTGGCCCGGGCCGTCCTGGAGCGGGCGGGAATCTCGGGGAAGTCCGAGTCTTCGCGCCGGGCGGCCGCCCTGGAGGCCCTGCTCGCCCAGGTGCCCCTGCCTCGGCTGGCCCGGGAGCTGGGGACCGGAGAACCGACCCTCACCGACATCCTCGAACAGTTGGTTCGTCCCGGTCGGGATCCCCGCCAGGATCTGCCCGCGCCCTTGCTGCGCCGGGACGTGCTGGCCCTGGAGGACCTCCAGCCAGGCATGCGCCTGCACGGGACGATTCGGAACGTCGTGGACTTCGGGGCCTTCGTGGATATCGGGGTCAAACAGGACGGCCTGCTCCACTCCACCCGCATGCCCCGGGGGGTCACTGTACGTCCGGGCGACGTGGTGGAGGTGACGATCCTGCGGATCGAGGCTGAGAGGGGCCGGATTTCGCTGGGGTGGGCCGGAGGAGCCTGAGAAGCCGGGGTTGTCAGCGGGACCGGTAGAGGCGCATGACCTTCTCGGGATAGTGGCGCATCTCGCGATACTTGCCCGCCGCTCCATGGCGGTAGATTTCCACGCACGCCAGATACAGGGGGGTGTCCTTGGGCTGGGCGGGGTTGCCGACCAGGTTTTCCCACCTGCGGGGGTCCAACCCGCGTTCCCAGGCCACGGCCATGGCTCGAAGAACTGTTCCCCCTCCGCCGTTGTAGGCGGCCAGGACCAACGGCCAGCACTCGTCGGGTGAGGGTGGCCCCAGGGTCTGGTAGGCCTCAGCCACCCGAGTGGCGTAGGGGCAGTCCTCGGCTCGACGTCCCAGCAGCTCGTGGTAGCGGGCCGGTTCGACGATGGCGCGGGCCTTCTCGGCCAGGACCTTGACCCCCGCGGGCACCGCCTGGCGAGGATCGTGGGCTGCCTGAAGGTTCAGGCCGAAGCGGCGGGCCGTGTCCGGAGTCAACTGGACCAGCCCCCTGGCGCCCGTGGCGCTGATGGCCTGGGGGTTGAAGGCGCTCTCGGTGGCGATGACGGACTTGAACAGGGTTGGGGGAAGGGTCAGCCCGCTGTGGGGCCAGGCGCTCTGCACCGCGTGCAGGATCGTCTCGTTGTACTGGTTCTCGCGTGTCCCAAAACCCCAGGCTGTTCGCATGTCGGTCCTGACGGGGGGCGACGGTGAGACTTCCTCCTGGGCGGGGAGGGGTTGGAAGGGGATCAGGAACACGTCTGCCGCAGAGACCGAGACGGGCACCAGGTGGCTGGCATCGGTCTGTGGTTCATGGCCCAGGGCCGGTCGGGTCCCCAGGGTCATCAGTCCTGCCGCCAACAGGGCCAGGATCATTCGGATCATCCGGGTCCTCCAGGAGAAAGTCGTGGAATGGCCTTCAAGCCAGAGCGGGGAAATTCTCGCCAGGAGGGGCTTCTCCCTCCTGATTCCGAGAAAGGCCCCGGCACGGGTCCGGGCGAAAGGCTGCGTCATGGCAGGACCAGGTGCTCGCTTCTGGCTCGCTCTTCTCGTCTTCTTGATTCCGGTCGGCACTTCGGTCCGAGCCCAGGAGTCCCCCACCGCGGTGGCACCGAGTCCGGTTCCCCTGGCCTCGATCGCCGAGGCCGCCGCCGAGGCTCGCGCCTGGCTGAAGGATGTCGACTCGGAGACCTTGCAGGCGACGGATCCCGCCTTCCTGCAGGCGGACCTGCTGGACTGGTCGCTGCGCCTGGACCGACACCTGGAGGAGAACGAGAGGCTTCTTCTGGACCAGCCGCCCCTGGAGGTCCTGCGGGCTCGAGAGGCGGCCCTGGCACAGCTCTCAAGCCCTTTGGAAACCTGGAGAACCCTGCTTTCGAAGCGCTCCGACCTGCTCGAGAAGCAGGCGGCTCGCCTGGGAGTTCTTCGCGAATCCTGGCGTGCCACTGCTGCGGAGGCCCGCGAGATAGAGGCCTCCCAGGCCCTGGTCGAGGAGATCGATCAGGTCCTGGCGTCCTTGGAAGCCGCCACCCTTCGGATTCAGGATCATCAGGCCAGGATCCTGGACCTCCAGAGTCAGGCGGATCTGCAGGAGGATCGGCTGGACCTGGCGGCCAGCAAGCTCGTCGAGGCTCGAGAGTCGGCCCGCGACCGGGCCCTGATGCAGGATTCGCCTCCCTTGTGGAAGCCTGGAGGGCTTCGAGAGATGGCGGACATGCAGCAGAAGATCGGGTCCCACCTGTGGGTCCAATCGGTCGAGCTGCGGGCCTTCCTTCTGGCCGGGCGCGCGCGACTGGGCTTCATGCTCGTGGTCTTCGGCCTGGTGTTCCTGGGGCTGCGGCGCGCTCATCGTCACCTCCAGCCCCAACTCTTGGAAGAGCCCTGTCTGCATCAGCTTTCGCGTCTGCTCCAATCGCCGATTCCGGTCGCCCTGCTGGTCACTGTCGCCCTGGGGGGGTTGGCGGACCTCCAGGCTCCCGATCTCTTCCTGGGGCTCCTGGGGGCGGTCGTCCTGGTGCCGACGCTCCTGATCCTCCGAGTGCTGCTGGAACCCTATCTGCTGCCCCTGCTTCGAGTCGTGGCGTTCCTGTTTGCCCTGGACCTGGTGCGAATGGTCGCCCAGCCGGTTCCCATGCTGGACCGCCTGGTGCTGTTGCTCCAGACCTTCCTGGCCCTGCTCTTGTTGGTGGCCTGGTTCCTGCGGCCGGGCCGCTGGCTCGAGGTCCCCGTGGCTTCGCGCGAGGCCGTCCGCGCGCGGGCCGTGACGCTGGCCCGGGTGGCGGCGGCGATCCTGGCGGCCTCGACGCTGGCCAACCTCCTGGGCTTCGTGGCCCTGGCCGATCTTCTGGGCACGGGGCTCCTGCGCTGCGCCTATGCCGGCCTGGTCCTGGCTGCGGGCTCGCGGATCCTGCAGGGACTGGTGGCCTGGCTGCTGTATGTGCGCCCTCTCTCCCAGTCGCAGGCCGTGCGCAAGAACCGTCCTCTGTTGGTCAGTCGCCTGGGCCGAGCGATCCAGTGGGCGGGTCTGCTGGTCTGGGTCCTGGTGGCCCTGGAGGCTTTCTCGCTTCACCAGCAAGTGGTGGGAGGGCTGTGGAGGCTGCTGCGAGCCACGGTCAGTCTGGGCTCCTTCAGTTTCAGCCTGGCCGACCTGCTGCTCTTCAGTCTGTCGGTCTGGATGGCCGTGCAGTTGTCCCGTTTCGTTCGTTTCGTCCTGGACGAGGATGTCTTCCCGCGCTTCAGCTTCAAGCGCGGAACCGGGCACGCCCTCTCGCTGACCCTGCACTACGCGATCCTGCTTTTGGGGTTCCTCTTCGCCCTGGCGGCGGTGGGACTGGACCTGACCCGCCTGACGGTCGTCCTCGGCGCCCTGGGCGTGGGAATCGGCTTCGGGCTGCAGAACATCGTGAACAACTTCGTCTCGGGGCTGATCCTGCTCTTTGACCCTTCGCTGTCCCTGGGGGACCCCATCCAGTTCGGCGCGCATCAGGGAGAGCTGGTGCACATCGGCCTGCGGGCCAGCATCGTCCGTCTGTACGACGGGCGGGACCTGGTGGTTCCCAACTCCGAGCTGATCAGTCAGCAGGTGATCAACGGGTCGGCCTCCAACCTGCAGCCGCGTCGGATCGAGCTGGACTTCGCGCTGGTCGGGCCCCTGGACGCCCATGCCGTCTTGGAACTGGCGCGCCAGACAGCCCATGGGCATCCCGATGTGGCCCGGGAGCCGGCACCCCTGGCCTTGTCCACGGGATTCCAGGAGGGATCTCCTCGATTCGTGCTGCAGGTCTGGATTCACGACGTCGCCCAGGTCCTCCAGATCCGCAGCGACCTGGCGATGGCCCTGGGAGAGGCCTTCCAGAAGGCGGGCTTCCTGGTCGCCGGCCCCCGCCGCGAGGTCCGCGTCTCGACCCGTCAGGGCCAGGACGCGATCCCCCCCCCGCCTTCGGAACATTCTGCGTCTCGGCCCCCGATTTCAGGTTGACATCCGAAACTTGAGAACCTATTATCATTTCGCCGGAGCCCCAGGTTTCGGAGGTCGCCAGAAAGGACCCGGAAGCCCATGCTCCAGACCATCTCCACCCCTGCCCCTCCTGCCCCACGCCTGGGAGGGTTCGACCTTGCTGGAGTCGTGCTCTCGGGGCTGTGCCTGGTGCACTGCACCTTCCTTCCCGTCCTGTTGGCTCTGCTCCCTTTCCTCGGCGCTCATTATCACGCGGACGAACGCCTGCACCTCTGGACCACGATCCTCGTGGTCCCGGTCGCCACCCTGGCCTTGATCACGGGCTTCCGGCGGCACCGGCAGTTGTGGATTCTGGCTTTGGGCCTGGCGGGGTTGGCGCTGATCCTGGGCGGCCCGCTGATGCATGACACCTTGGGGCATTTTGCAGAGGGCGTGTTGACGGCCGTCGGGGGCCTGGGCCTCATCTCCGCCCATCTTGCCAACTGGCGCCGTCTGCACGGGCGCTCGGCCTGCTGCTCGCGCGGAGCCTGCTGCCCGTCCTAGGAATCCGACCGCGTTCCTAGACCACATCGGTTCCCCGGACTTCTCGCGCTTTCCCTTTGGGGGGGCGTTTCCGTCTCTCCAAGGGGGGAATTCGACTTTGGAAGGAACCCCTCTCTTCGTCGGGAACCTCCCGGGAAACCGGTGGACCGACCCTGCCGGATCGACCCGTCTCGACCCGACCCGAACGGCACCGAGCAGTCTTTTGAGCCCCTCCGGGGCCATCATCATCAGGAACGGAGACTGACCATGACCCAGTCCACACCAACCCTCAACATCGCCGCCATCCAGGCGGAGGTGGCCAAGCACCGAGACGACATCATCAAGTTCATGCGGGAGATCTGCGCCATCCCCTCGATGGAGTCCCAGATTGGCCCCGTGGGCGAGCGCATCGCCGACGAGATGAAGAAGCTCGGCTTCGCCAAGACCTGGTTTGACAGCATGGGCAACATCGTCGGCGAGATCGGCGAAGGCCCCCGGACCATCGTGTTCGACAGCCACATCGACACCGTGGGCATCGGCGACCCCGCCGAGTGGGAGTGGGACCCCTTCCAGGGCAAGGTGGAGGATGGAGTCCTCTATGCGCGCGGCGCGTGCGACGAGAAGGGGAGCACCCCGGGCATGGTCTACGGCCTGGCCATCGCTCATCGCCTGGGCATGCTGAAGGGCTGGAAGGCTTACTACTTCGGCAACATGGAGGAGTGGTGCGACGGAATCGGGCCCCACGCGTTCGTCGAGCACGAGGGGATCAAGCCGGACTTCGTGGTGATCGGCGAGCCCACCAAGATGATCGTCTACAGGGGCCACAAGGGCCGCGTCGAGATCGAGGTGATCTCCAAGGGCAAGAGCGCCCACGCCGCCTCCAACCACCTGGGCGACAACGCGGTCTACAAGGTCCTGCCGGTGATCGAGGGCATTTCCAAGCTCGAACCCGAACTGGGCGACCACGAGTTCCTGGGCCATGGCAAGATCACCGTCAGCGACGTCAAGGTCCAGACCCCCTCGATCAACGCCGTGCCCAACGAGTGCCGGGTGTACATCGACCGCCGCATGACCTTCGGCGAGACGGCCGAGAAGGCCATCGAGCAGGTTCGCAACCTGGTTCCCGAAGAGCACCGCAAGGACATCACCGTCGAGATGATGCGCTACGAAGATCCCTCCTACACGGGCTTCGTCTTCCCGGTGGACAAGTACTTCCCGGCCTGGGCCCTGGACGAGTCCCATCCCCTGGTGCAGGCCGGTCAGAAGGCCCGCGTGGTGATCGGCTTGGAAGACGTGCCTTCCAGCAAATGGAACTTCTCGACCAACGGCATCTACTGGATGGGCAAGGCCAACATCCCTTCCATCGGCTTCGGCCCTGGCGACGAAGAAACCGCCCACACCGTGCGCGACAGCGTCAAGTTGGACGACGTGGTCAAGGCCGCCGAGTTCTATGCGGTCCTGCCGTCCCTGATCCCGTAGAACCTCCCTCTGGTCAATTGACCTGACCTGCGCGGGCCCGGCCGGACCTCGATCCGACCGGGCCTGCGGCTTTTCCAGCGACTGGGGAAGAGAACCGGGCGCCCTGCGACCGGAAGATCATGATCCAGACGGGAGGAAACCGGCATGTCAGGCTTGGTCTGTCCCATCTGCGGGACCTCGGGTCGAGTGGACGAATCCCTGCGCTGCCAGTCCTGTGGCACGTGCTGGGAGTTCGGAGAGGATCGGCGCCTGCGGGCCGCTTCCGAGAGCACGGTTTGCCCGTGCGGGACCCGCAACCCGCCCACCCGCCCGGATTGTGAGGGCTGCGGGAGGGTCCTGCAGGAGCGCTGCCCGCTGTGTGGCAGTCTCCATCCCCTGGGGCGGCGGGTCTGTCCCCGGTTGGGGCAGGCGCTCCCCCGTCGGGGGCCGGCACGGTCGCTCCTGGCGCTGGCGGGCGTCCTGCTGGTAGCCCTGGCCACCTGGACCTTCGCGAAGCCGCCTGTGGGTGTGCCGGGGTCAGGTCCCCGCCTGGATGTGGTCTTCGTCCTGGATGCCACCGGCAGCATGGGAGACGAGATCGACGCCGTCAAGCAGCACCTGCGCGCCATGATCGCTCGGATCCAGGCGGGGAGTCCGGCTCCCCGGGTCCGCTTCGGCCTGGTGGCCTACCGCGACCACGGCGATGAGTTCCTGACCCGGGTCTTCGAACTCTCCGACGACCCGGGCCGGGTGGAGGCCGCCGTCCGGCGCCTGGAGGCCGACGGGGGAGGAGACACCCCGGAGGCCGTGGCCGAGGCTCTGCACGCCGCCATCCACCAGGTCGGCTGGGATCCCGACCGGGCCACCTCCCGGATGCTCTTCCTGATCGGAGACGCGGCACCCCACCAGGACCTGGGCCTGGACTTCCGAGCCCAGGTGCGCGCGGCGCGGGCGCGAGGCATCCAGGTCCACGCTTTGGGCTGCAGCGGCATCCAGGACAGCGGGGAGGCGGAGTTCCGCGAGGTGGCCGACCTGGGAGAGGGCCGCTTCGAGTTCCTGACCTATCGCCAGGAGGTGGTGCGAGCGGACGGCTCGGCAGGTCATGTCCTCTACCAGGGAGGCACCGCCTACGAGGCCTCGGACGCGGACGCCTCATGGCGGCGGGGAGCCTCACGGCTGATGCGGGAGGGGAAGGCTCGGGCCATGTCCACCAGCTCCGCAGGGCCCGTCCCGGCCGCCAGCGCAGGTCTGGAGAACAACCTGGATTCGGTGCTGACCGAGAGCGTGATGGACGAAGCCCGCAAAATGGGGGTTTCATATTAGAGGGCGGGAGGCGTCCTCTCAGTGCGCCTCTTGCAGACCGGGGTTCGTAAAGGAATCCCTCGCCCCGTCCAGGCGCATCCGCATCCGGTCACGGACGTCAGGAATCCCGCCCTCCCGCGGTCGGCGAGGACGGGATTCCTGTGCGCTGGGAGGCTTCGGGTCAGCGGAGGTTCAGGAGCTCCACTTCGAAGATCAGCGTCGCGTCGGGCGGGATGACGCCTCCCGCGCCCTGGGACCCGTAGCCCTGCTCGGGCGGGATCTCCAGACGGCGCTGCTCGCCGATCAGCATGCCCTCGACTCCGTTGTCCCAGCCGGGGATGACCTGGCCGGCACCCAGGGTGAACTCGAAGGGCTCGCCCCGTCCGCGGCTGGAGTCGAACTCCTGGCCGTCGGTCAACCAACCCGTATAGTGCACCTGGACGGTCTGACCCTTCTGGGCCTTCTCGCCCTGGCCCGGCTTGAGGATCGTGTATTTCACGCCCTGGGGCAGGGTCTTCTGATCACCGGCAGGGGGCGGACCATCCAGCCGTGCGACCTGAGGTGAACCCGCATCTCCTGCGGGCGATGCGGTCACCGTCTCGACGGGGGCGGGCGGCGGGGAAGTGGTTGTCGTGTCGGCCGGCGGGGTCTGCGGGGTGCACGCTCCGGCCAGGAATGCCATCATCACCAGGCTGGGAATCCAACGCTTCAAGATCTTGGCCATCCTTTACAAGTCTCGGGACCTTCCCCCCGGGGATGCCGGTTTCGTCGGACAGGCTGTCCGTCCTGCGAAGACCGGCTGGATGGAGGCCGCCCTCCGATTTGGGTAACCCCGGGGGCCTGGAGGCTGGAGGAGGCGGTCCGGTGCTGCGGGAACCAGGAGGCTTGCATCGGGTTCATCCGAGAAGGAACCCGCCCCGAAGGACCCCATTGAAGAGCAGACAACTCACCCGCGTCGCCTTCTTCGTCGTGCTGAACATCGTCACGGCCCAGCTCTGCCTGACCTTCTGGGCGGTTCCGCTGACGATGCAGACGGTCAGCGTCCGCCTGGCCGGCTACCTCCTGCCGACCTGGGACGCGGCCCTGGTCCAGTTGACCTACGTCCTGATGGGCCTGATCGGGTTTCCGATCTTTGCCGGCGGAGGTGGCCTGCAATCGGTCCTGTCGCCTTCCTTCGGCTATCTGCTGGGGTTCATCCTCATGGCGCCGTGCATGAGCTTTCTGTCCCGTCGATTCAACCCGGAGAATCGCTATTCCAGGATGCTGGGGATCGGACTCCTGTCGATGCCGGCCCTCTTCGTCCCGGGTGTGGCCTACCTCAAGCTGATCCTCAACCTCCCCTGGCAGGAGGCCGTGTTGGGAGGCTTCGTGGCCTTCCTGCTTCCCGACCTGGTCAAGATCGTCCTGAGCGCCACCCTGGCCCGTCGTTTGAAGAAGCTTGACCCCTGGCTGCTGGGGTAGGAGCCTGTGTGAAGACCGCGTCGGTCGCCTCCCCCACAAAGCAGAAAGCCCCGTTTCCGGGGCTTTCTTGGCGGAGAGCGAGGGATTCGAACCCCCGGTGCAGTCACCCACACGGCGGTTTTCAAGACCGCTGCCTTCAACCACTCGGCCAGCTCTCCAGGTCTTCTCCGGCGCGCGCGGCACCTCTTCCGCGCGCGCGCCCTCAACCCTTCGTGACAGGGGCTTCCTTTGGCGCGCAGGGATGGGCTCCTCCATGTCGGAACCTCGGAGGGACTGGAGGCCTTGTTGCGCCGGGCTCTCGGGGAAGGGGAACAGCCCGGGACGAGGTAATCTTTTGACGCGGAATCGGGGTGGATTGCCGAGGACCAGGAAGGCCCCAGGGCCGTTCCCTGGGAACTCTCGGCAGGACGCCCAAGCCCCGGGCGACGATTCCGACCGACGCCTCGGTGGTGTCGTGTTCCCGGGAAGGGGATTCTGGCTCGTGCCCGCATGGATTGACGGCTACCCCCCCAGAAAGGTCTGGTTCCCGATGGGGGAGGAATTGGAGGCAACGTGACGCGCGAAGAGATGCTCGACCGTCTGGATGATCGCAAGGAACCCTGGGACATGGTCCTGATCGGGGGAGGGGCTACCGGGGTCGGCGCCGCCCTGGACGCGGCGGCACGAGGCCACGATGTCCTCTTGCTGGAGCAGTCCGACTTCGGAAAGGGAACCTCCAGTCGCAGCACCAAGCTGGTGCATGGGGGCGTCCGCTACCTGCAGCAGGGCAACGTCAGCCTGGTCATGGAGGCTCTCAAGGAGCGCGGAATCATGCGGCAGAATGCGCCGCACCTGGTGCACGACCTGGCCTTCGTGGTGCCCAACTACACCTGGTGGGAGGCGCCCTTCTACGGAGTGGGCATGAAGGTCTATGACCTCCTGGCGGGTCGGTATGGATTTGGAGCCAGCCGATTGCTCTCATCGGAAGAGACCGTGGCCCGGATCCCGACCATCCAGACCGAGGGCCTGCGCGGGGGCGTGGTCTACTATGACGGGCAGTTCGATGACGCCCGGATGCTGATCAACCTGGTCCGGACCGCGGCCGAGCAGGGCGCCTGCCTGGTCAACTACTGCCGGGTCGAGGGACTCATCCGGAACTCGTCGGATTTCGTGGACGGGGTGCGCGCCCGGGACGTGGAGTCTGGCAGGGAATACGAGATTCGGGCCCGGGTGGTCCTGAATTGCACGGGGGCCTTCTCCGACGAGGTGCGCCGGATGGACGATCCCCAGGCCGAGGCGCTGATCGCCCCCAGCACCGGGGTCCACATCGTCCTGGACAAGTCCTTCCTGCCCGGCGAGACCGCCATCATGGTGCCCCGCACCACCGATGGCCGGGTCCTCTTCGCGATTCCCTGGCATGACTGCGTGGTGGTGGGCACGACCGACAACCCGGTCGATGAGGCCGTCCTGGAACCCATCCCGACGGCGGAAGAGGTGGATTTCATCCTCGAGAACGCCCACGACTACCTCAAGAGACCGCCCACGGTCCAGGATGTTCGCAGCGTGTTCTCGGGGATCCGCCCCCTGGTCAAGGCCTCCGAGGATGGCAACACCGCGAAGCTCAGCCGGGACCACACGATCTCGATCAGCCGCAGCGGACTGGTCACCATGGCTGGCGGCAAGTGGACGACCTATCGCCACATGGCCGAGGACCTGATCAATCACGCCGAGACCCTGGCGGACCTCGAGCCCCGGCCTTGCGTCACCCGCAGCATGAGCATCCACGGCTTCCACAAGAACGCGGCCAAGTTCGGGGAACTGGCGGCCTACGGCAGTGACGCCCCGGCCCTGTCGCATCTCTTCCGGGCCGAACCGGGATGCAACGAGCTGGTGCATCCCCGCTTGTCGATTCGCGTGGGCGAAGTGGTGTGGGCGGCCCGCACCGAGATGGCTCGGACCGTCGATGACTTCCTGGCCCGGCGGACGCGGGCCCTGATCATGGATGCCCGGGCCGCCTCCGAGGCGGCTCCCGTGGTGGCCCGGGTCCTGGCCGCCGAGCTGGGACGCGACGAGGCCTGGCAGCAGGAGCAGGTCCGCCAGTTCCAGGCCTTGGCTGCTGCCTACCTGCCCCGGTCCTGAGCGGAGCGGGCCGGAGTCGGACTCGGGCAGGCCGGGGGGGGCTGCCGGGAGTCAGTCGGTCAGGCGGGGGAGGTTCTCCATGAAGACGGCTCCGTTGGAGACGATGGGGATCCGCGGGTCGAGCTCTCGGACCAGGTCGGCCAACTGGTCGGCAATTTCGTAGAACAGGGCCCGGGAGAGCCGCAGGGCTTCCGGCGCCAGGGCCACCTCGGACATGGGCTCGCCCGGGTCGAAGAGGATGTGGTTCCGATTCACGCCGGCGGCCTCCGGCAAGACCGTGGCCATCAACTGCCACAGGTCGAAGAGGCGGTGGGCCCGAGACTGCCCCTCCAGGTGTCCGCCCGAGCCCAGCAGGCCCCAGGGTTCGGCCGAGCGGTTCTCGATGACGAAGTTGTCGAAATATCCTCTTCCCTCGGGCTCGGGGGCCAGGAAGGTGCGGATCTTCTCGATCTCCTGGGGGTTGAGGGCTCTTGAGACGGTGGGCATGCGGTCCTCCGGAGGTGTGGCGCGGTGGCTGCACGCGGGCCATTCGCCCACCACTCGAACGGGCCCTGCCCCTGGAGCCTGAGGCTCAGGAAGGGCGGGATCCGCTGGATTGGATGACGAAGCACGAAGCCTGTGTCCACCTCTTCCAGGCCCCTCCAGAACACACCCCAGGCCTTCGCCTCTCAATTGCGCGAGGGGCACTTCAACGAACTGCGGGTCGCCCTGCATCTGATGCTGCGAGGGTGCCTGGTGCGCATCGGCTTCTCGGACGGACGCTACGACATCGAGGCGCGCACGCCCCGAGGGCGGATCTGGCACGTGGAGGTCAAGTGGGACAAGCGGGCCGCCGAGTCGGGACGGCTCTATTTCGAGGTGGAGAATACCCGTCAGCGAAAGCCCTCGGGGATCATGGCCACCTCGGCGGATCTGTGGTGCCACGTCCTGGGGGAGGGGGACCAGGCCCTGATGGCACGCGTGCCCCACCTGCGAGAGTTCCTGGATCGCGGAGGCTTCCGCTCGGTGCGCACCGGTGGGGCCGACTCCAACAGCCGGGGTCTGCTGGTCCCTCGCGAGAGCCTGAACGTGCCCGGCTTCGGGTGGGTCCGGCTGCCCACCGTGCAGGACTACTTCGGGGAGGTCTTCCGACGGGGTTCCTAAGCTCGACGCACCGGCAGCTTGACGTCCCCGATCGCGATCCAGTCCTCCCCTTCGGAGGTGATGGTCCCGTCGGCGGGCGGCGCCGAGGAGCCGGTCCGGCCCAGATCGGCCTGGATGCCACCCTCGCGCAGGGCCAGCACCTGCCGGCCTCCGGCTGCGTAGACCGTGCCGTCGTTGGAGACGGCCAGGGCGTCGCCGCCCGCGAAGGGGAGGGGAATCTGCCATTTGGGTTGACCCTCGGGGGTCAGGGCGTGCAGCACCTTCTCGAAGGTCCCGACCAGAAGCGTGCCATCGGCCATGCGCTCGATCCGGCTCTCGACCTTCCCCTGCAGGTCGACCTCCCAGGCCTCGGCGCCGTCGGGTTCCAGGCAGTAGACCATGCCCTCCATGGTCCCGAAGAAGACCCGGCCGTCCTCCTCGATCCGGGGCATCGCGCGGATCCCTCCGCGGGCCTGGAAGACCTGGTCGGCCCGGCCTTCAGGAGAGACCCTGAAGAGCCCTCCCGAGTTGTTGCCGATCCAAACCGAGCCATCCGGGCCCAGGGCCGGCCTGCCCTCCACTCGTCCCGGGATCAGGGCCTGGTGCAGCTTCTGCCCCTGGGGATCGTAGGTCGCCAGGAGGGTCTCCTCGGCCAGATCCACGCGCACGCTGACCTTGCCGTCGGGGTGGACCACCGGGGGGGACGAGGCGTGCATGTCCAGAGGGGCCGACCAGCGAGTCTGGCCATCCGACCCGACAGCCTGGAGCTTCCAACCCTCGTCCTGGACGCAGACGTAGGCCGTGTCGTCGGGGCCGAGCGTTGGCTGGATGGTCTGCATCTGCAGCCCCTCACCCCAACGCCAGCGAGGACGGCCCTGCGCATCCAGACCGACCAGTCCTCCGTTGCCGGGAGACCACACGGACCCTCCGTCTGAGGTGCTCTTCGGACGGGCGTGCGTCCAGCCCTCACGGGGGTGGCGCCAGGCGACCCGGCCATCGGGAGTCAGGCTGGTCACTCCCTGGTCGTCCGAGACCAGCAGGTTCCCCTGCCCGGTCACCTCCGGCCAGCCCAATCCGTCGGAACCGGTCTCGATCCGCCAGGCGATGAGGTCGTTCTCGCGACGCGAGCCGAAGACCGTCTCGGCCATCTTCCTTCCGGTCATCTCGGGTGGAACCGAGGGCGAAGCCGAGCGCTCGGACGCGGGGGGCTCCGCGGGCAGGCTGGCCGGGGGGGCGGATGGGCCCCTGGTCTCGGGGGCGGCGGTCGGGGGCATGGGGCGAAGTGGGGAGATCATCTCCCCTGGATGATGCCACGTGGAGCCCGAGCGGTCGAGGGTTTGGGGAAAGGTTCAAGAAATGTTCGGATTGCCGGGAGCGGGACAGCGCGGCTCTTCGGAGGGCCCTCCAGGGCCTGCAGCCAGGAGGCGCAGCTCGGGTCGCGTCAAGTGCTCCAGGGCCGAATCCAGGAACTCGGCCAGGTCCAGGTCTTGGCGGGCCTCGTACCAGGAGGCTTGAAGCGCCATGTCCAGCTTGTCGCAGGCCTGGACGAAGTGCCCTTCGGCTGAGGAGGGCTGGACCGATTCCCGGGCCAGGGCCAGCAGTTCCTGCCCCTGAGGAAGACCCCCCAGCATGTCTTGCAGAGCCTCCATCTCCAGTGCCTTCTTGCGCTCCCTTGGGACTCGGTCGCGGGGAGTCAGGTCTCCGACGCGGACTTCGGCCAGGTCGTGCAGGATGGCCAGGGCCAGGGCCCGGCCCCGGTCCAGTTCAGGCGGACACAGGGCCAGGACCAGCCAGGCGACCCCCCAACTGTGCGCGGCCACGGATTCGGGCGCCTCCACCCCGGCTCGGACCCACCCGGCCCGAGGCAGGGACTTCAGCGACAGGGCCTCCAGGAGCAACTCTCGCAGTCTCATGGCTCGGACTTGCGCCCTGTTTGGCGCCGGATCCTGCTGAGTACAGTTCAGCTCGGATTTGGGACCCCCTGGTCTTCCCGGGCTCCGAAAAGAGTGCACGCCAGGACCCCGTCATTCTCACTCAGGGTCGGCGCTTTCCGGAGCGAGGACGCCCGGTTTGCCTGACGGCTGGATCTTTTCAGGGGGGGGAGGTCTGGACTCTGGCTTCTGGATCCCGTATAATTGCCCGTCATGCAACGAACCGAACTGCGCAACCTCGCCATCATCGCCCACATCGACCATGGAAAGACCACCTTGGTGGACGGCCTCCTGAGACAGGCCGGTGTCTTTCGAGCGGGTCAGGAGGTGGTCGAGAGGGTCATGGACTCCAGCGATCTTGAGCGGGAGCGTGGCATCACCATCCTGGCCAAGAATACGTCGGTGCGCTTTGGGGAGACGACCCTGAACATCGTCGACACCCCGGGTCACGTCGACTTCTCCAGCGAAGTCGAGCGGATCCTGGGCATGGTGGATGGGGCCCTTCTGGTCGTGGACGCCTTTGAGGGGCCCATGGCCCAGACCCGCTTCGTGGTCAAGAAGGCATTGCAGACCGGCCTGGTTCCCATCCTGGTGGTCAACAAGATCGACCGGCCCGATGCCCGGCCCCAGGCCGTGGTGGAGGAGGTCCTGGAGCTCTTCATCGACCTGGACGCCGAAGATCATCAGATCGAGTTCCCCGTGGTCTACGCTTCGGCCCGCCAGCAGGTGGCTTCGCTGTCACCGGATGGCCCCTTCGAGAATCTCCAGCCTCTCTACGAGACCATCCTCAAGCACATTCCGTGCCCGGAAGGCGACCCCGAGGCGCCCTTGCAGTTGCTGGTCAGCAACCTGGACTACGACGAATACGTCGGGCGCCTGGCCATCGGCCGGGTGGTGGCCGGTGAACTCCGCCCCGGGAAGTCGGTGTGCTTCGGCTCGCAGGGAGGGGCCTTGCGCAAGGGCCGCATCGGTCAGGTCCTGGGATTCTTCGGTCTGGACCGCAGGCCCGTGGAATCCGCAACTGTCGGGGACCTGGTGGCCCTCACCGGCCTGGCCGAGGTCGGATTGGGTGAGACCGTGACCGACGTGGACAACCCGGTCCTTCTGCCGGGTCTGGAGGTGGAGGAGCCGACCCTGGCCATGACCTTCCTGGCCACCGACAGCCCACTGGCAGGTCGGGACGGCCGTTACGTCACGTCACGCCATCTGCGGGACCGGCTCTTTCGTGAGGCGGAGCGCAACGTCGGCCTGCGCGTGCAGGAGACGGACTCACCGGACGCCTTCGAGGTCTGTGGGCGAGGCGAGCTTCATCTGTCCATCCTGCTGGAGACCATGCGCCGTGAGGGCTATGAGCTGTCCGTCTCGGCGCCCCGGGTGCTGACCCGGATGGTGGAGGGGGCTCTTCACGAGCCGATCGAAGACCTGACCCTGGATATTCCGGAGGAGTATCTGGGAGCGATCATGGAACGGGTCGGCGAGCGCCGGGGCGAGTTGGTGGCCATGACGGGCTCCGGCACCGGCCGGCTTCGCCTGGAGTTCACCATCCCGGCTCGCGGCCTGGTCGGTTTCCGCTCGGAGTGCCTGACCCTGACGCGGGGGTACGGCGTCATGAATCACCTCTTCTCGGGCTATGGGCCCTTCCGAGGCGAGATCGCGCGTCGCAGTCGAGGTTCCATGGTGGCCGGGGAGACAGGACCGACGACCACCTATGCCCTGACCAACCTGCAGGACCGCGGGGTCTTCTTCATCGAGCCTGGCGAGCAGGTCTACCTCGGAATGGTCGTCGGCGAGCACTGTCGCCCCAACGACCTGGACGTCAACGTCTGCAAGAAGAAGCACGTCACCAACATGCGGTGCTCGACCGCCGAGGAGACCGTGCGCCTGGATGCCCCCAGGAAGCTGACCCTGGAGCAGGCCTTGGAGTTCATCGGGGATGATGAACTCGTCGAGGTGACGCCCGCTCACGTCCGCCTGCGCAAGTCGATCCTGGACCCCCACATGCGCCTGAAGGCCAAGAAGGATCGTCAGCGCCTGGAGGAGGCCGGCTAGCAGCCTGTCCCGGTCGGCGGACCTGGAACCTCGTCCCTTCAGGGGGGCGGGGTCTTCTTGTTCGCTTTGGCCTGACGTGCTACCATCATGGTGTCAACTCCTTTGCGCAAAGGACGGGTGCACTTATGTTCTGGGCAGCCATCGGTGTCGGGATGCTGATCAACACCGTCGGAGGGATGGTGGGGGGTGGTCCGAGCCGGGCCAGCATGCAGCGCACCCACGAGCAGTCGATGCGCTCTTTGCGCGAGACGCTCAATGACACTTCCAAACTTGTCACCTCTCGCCAACAACCCCAGGTTCAGTCCCGCTTCAGCTTCGATTTCGAGCCGCCGCCCTTCCCTCAGAGGAACTTCGACCACCTCCAGCAGATGCAGCAGGGGCACGCGACCCAGCGCCAGGCGCAGACCGACGCCATGAAGCATCAGTTGGCACAGATGAAGGACAAGTTCTTCGCCGAGAATCACTACGAGACGGCCGAGGGGCCTGACGGGAAGCCGCAGGTCCTGGCTGGCCAGGATGGCAAGCCGCAGGTGGCCAAAGGCCCCGAGACTCCGCAGCAGAAGCTGGTTCGAGAAGAGTTCGAAGGTGGGAAGCGTCAGCAACTGGCCGAGACCCAGGACCTTCAGAAGGACGCCTTCCTGAGCAAGGAAAAGCAGGATGTGCAGAAGTTCCTGGCCCAGCATCAGGACAACCTGACCAGCCCCCAGGTCCAAGCCGAGCTGACTCGGATGATGTTGGACACCCAGAAACGGGCTTTCGGTCTGCAACAGCAGCACGAGGACGAGCGCTGGAAGGTCGACCTGCCTCCTTCCGAAGAGATCGCGGCTGCGGTCGAGGCCGACCTGGCTGACCTCCGCCAGATGGAGCGCGAGCAGGCGGCAAAGGAGGAACAGTCTCCGGACATGCTTGCCTTGATGCAGCATGAACAGGACGTGGCCGTCCTGCTGGGCGAGCAGAAGCAGGTCGCTCAGCGTCAGAAGCAGGAGGAAACCTTCCTCGTGGATCCGCGCAAGGCCCTGGCCGCAGAGAACTCGCCGGTGGACCTTGGCGAGGTGCTTCCCTCCTATCTCAGCAACTCTCTGTACAACATGGGCATCTATACCGTCTGAGGCGTCCTCGGCAAGACTTCAAGAGGCCTCCGCCTGCGGGGGCTTCTTCGCGTCCCGAGGCTCAAGGTGGCGCCGGGCGAAGCCGCCTGGCGTGCCAACCTGGCTCGGGAGGGAAGCAGACGTCCTATCCGGTGATGTCCAGGTTCCTTCCCAGGAATCGCTTCTGGCGGTGGCGTTCCACGACCTCGGCAGGCAGACGGATCGAGCCTCCGCATGCGGGGCAGCGGACCGCGTCGTCCTCCAGGGCCGCCGCCAGGGTCTTCTCGGGCAGCAGCGCCCGGCAATGGGCGCACGCCATCCTCTGGATCGGCTGGATGTTCCCGAGTTCGGACATCGGCACCTCCGTCTGGTGGGGAAACTGAGGACCTCGCTCCGTGCGTCCCGCAGGCCACGATCGAATCGGTCTCGAATCAGGGCAGGTGCGTCAGATCCTGTTGCTGATCTTCTTCTCCGCCCTGCTGGGGGCTCCCGCCTCGGCCCGCGAGTGGTTCCGCCCGGCCCACCGCGGTCCGGGGATGATCAACGCCGATCTGATTCCGGCCCGCGCCCTGCGAGACCCCGTTCCGGATTCCTGGAACGGGCAGTTGGTGCTGTGGGAGGGAAGGGTCCGCCGCCACGAGCTGGCGGGCGGCCGGGACCGTCTGCTGCTGGCGACGGAGGCCGGTGAGGTGCAGGTCCTCTTCAGTCGCCCCGCGCGGAACCTGGAGTTCGATCGTTCAGGCTATCGCGTGGCGGTCAAGGGGCGCCTGGTGGCCGACTCCGGTCGGACCCGGCGCCTGGAGGGGCTGTCGCTGATTCTCCTGGAGCCTCCCCACATCTGGGGATTTCCGGAATTCCTGGCGGGGCGGCCACCTGAACGCCTGCACCTCCTGGCCTGGACCATCCGGTTCCACAACCCCCATCTCCCCGGACACGAAGCGGAGGGGATGGCCCGAAGCCTGGAACAAGCGGCTCTGGCGAACTCGTTGGACCCGCTGTTGTTGGCTTCGCTGGTCCAGATCGAGTCGGCCTGGGATGCCGATGCGGTCTCGCCCTCGGGGGCGGTGGGGCTGGGGCAACTGATGCCCTTCACAGCGGAGGGTCTGGGCGTGGATCCCGCCGATCCTCAGCAGAACCTGCAAGGCGCAGCCCGGATGCTGGCGGGTCTGCTGCGCGAGTGGCAGCACCTGGAGAACCCCAGGGCGTCCGCCCTTTCGGCCTACAACTCCGGACCCAACCGGGTGCGCCGCCTGGGGGGGCGGGTGCCTGCCCTGCCAGAGCCGACCAACTACGTCTTCTTCATCGGCTATGTCCACCGGAACCTGGTGCGCACGGCGCGGACCTTCAGCGTCGTCCAGCCGGACCTGGGGTCGGGGTCTACCAACCGACCGCCGACTGTTCGAGTTCCTCCCGATAGCTGACGACGCGGAATTTGGCGATGTTGGGGAAGTAGGGAGGCGGGCTGTCGGCCAGGTGCGAGTCGTAACGACTCTCCAGGGTCATCCCGCTGTACTGCCGGCCGCCGCTGTACTTCCCCCAGGTCTGCTTGTCTCCCATCATCAGGCCACCGAAAAGCCGAACCCGAGTCAGGGGTCCATAGACGTCCGTGGGCCCGACGTATCCGCTGACCGATCCGTCGGCGTTGCGCCGCCCCCCCATCAGGGCCGCATAGACATCCAGGGGGTTGGCCTCGGTGAAGCTGGAGTTGTTCCGGATCCAGATGTTGTGGCCGACCAGACCCAGATTGTCGCGAGAGCCCGTCGGCGCCTGACCTGGCGCAGTGTCAGCCCGGGTCAGGTCGCCGGTGATGGTGATCTCCTTGCCCTGGGCCACGTCGACGGCCACGGTCCGCTTCCCGCGGTTCACCCCCGAGAGGCTCTTGATGTCCCCGGTGCAGTAGACCAGGCCGTTGGTCAGCCCGCTGTAGACCGTGAATTCGTCGCCGGCGCGGACCATGGTGGAGTCTTTGGGGATGACCGAACCATCTGGTGCGACGGCGGTTCCAGACACGGTCTCCAGCACCTCGACGGTGTTGCTTCCCTGGGTGATGGTCAGTTTTCGATTGCCTCCAGTCACGGCCAGGGTCATCTTCTTGACCTCGCCGACGACGTAGAGTCCCCCTTCAATCCGGTTGGAGGAGGAACCCAGCCCGGGATGCACGCCCACCTGGGCAGGTGGGGGCAGTGCGCTGCCCCAGGCCTCCGCTGCGAGATCCTTGGCATGGGAGGGAAGCTGAATCTTCTTGACGCGGGGCAGCACGTTCGAGCTGCCCCCTTCGCCGAAGATCTCGCGGTAGCGTTCTTCGATGGGGCGGCCCTTGGAATCAAACGGCGGGTTGTTGGTGCCAAAAGGGCAGTTGTAGTTGACTCCATCGGGCGAATTCGGGGCAGCCCCGGCCATGGTCACCCCCTGGGTGAAGGTTGAAGGATTGCCTGAACCGTAGAATCCGCTGGGAACGTTCACCTGGATGTATTTGTTGGTGTGGAAAGGCCCGTCGATTCGGAAGCTCTCAGCGCCGATCCACAGACCTTCCGAGCCGCTCTCCTCGAACCAGGCGAATCGGGACATCGATTCCTGGCACAGCGCCACGCCGACGGATCGATACCTGGTTCCGTCCAGGAAGGCTGTCGAACGGACGGTGAAGGCGGGCCTGGTGTCGTCTGGGTTGGAGGGATTCACCGGAACCGATTCGATTTTGGCCTTCCACTTCCAGTTCGCCAGGGCGCCCGTGAGTTCGTGCTCGTCCGAGCCGGAGGGGATGACCGGATGCCCCTTGGCGGCGCGCGTCTCCATCCAGGCCAGGGCCTGCAGGACTCCAGCTTCAGCCGCATAGAAGGCTTCGGTTTCCATCTTCTGGCGGCCCGTCGCCCGCATCTCCAGGGGCAGCACGGCCAGGAGCAGCAGGCTCAGGCTGAAAAGGGCCGCCAGGAACATGATGGCCATCAGCAGGGCCACGCCCTGACACTCTTGGCGGGATTTCGACATGGGCTTACCTCATGGCTTTGAAGGGGAGTTGGACCGTCGTCTGCAGGCGGGATTCGTGGAATTCACCGCTGCGGAAGTGGGGGACCCGGGCCTTGGCCGAGATCTGGATGGTGCTGTCCGAGAGGACGAGGAATTCCAGTGAGTCCAGGCCCTGGCACAGGACCCTGTCGTCTCCGGGATTTGAAGGGGTGTTCCGGTCCAGCCGGACCGTGCCGTGCTCAAGCCAGATCCTCTGGAGTTGATACACCGGAGCTCGCGGGTCGACGGGTTCCACCGGGACCCGGAAGCGGATTTCGCTTTTTGGGGGTGGCCCCACTGACGGGTATAGGATGGCTGGCTGGAGTTGTCCGGCGGAGTTGCTGGTCGGGATGGCAGCATACAGGATCGGGGTGATCCGTTGCAGAGCCGTCCTGGTGCGCTGTTGGACTTCCAGTTTTCCGATGTTCATCTGGTAGGAGCGATAGGCCAGCGTGTAGGTCCTGGCCAGGATCGTCCCCAGCATGGCCATCACGGCCGAGGCCACGATGGTCTCTCCCAGGGTCAGGCCGGCACGGGACGAACGTCTCATGGCTGGCGGTGGTGCGCCGTGACCGTCACCCGGCGCAACTTGTGCTTGTCCATCCAATACACGGTGACCTGGACCTCGGCGATCTGGGACAGATGGTTGTTCTCGTCGGTGCTGAGAAGGCGGACCCGGGTCTTCCGGCGGAAGTTCGGATCGGCGGGCAGGTTCGTCAGGGGGGGCGCGTTCAGGAAGTGGAGGCCGGCACTCGAGTCCGTGGTCCAGGTCTCGGGGCGATTCCGGTTGAGAAGGCTGCGCTTGTCGTCCTGGAAGGGCATGTTCCGCGAGCGGATCTCTTCGATGGCCTGTCGGCACAGGCCAACCGCCTCAGCGGTCCAGGCGGCGTGGCGCGTGGACTCCAGGCTGAACGAGAAGACCGAGAGAACGCCCAGGACCCCGATGGCCAGGATGAAGATCGCCAGGGCAACCTCAATCAGGTTGAAACCAGCAGATCGCCGCGCCTTGAGCGCAGGAGACGACAGTGCCAAGAAGACCCTCCTGAAGAATCTTCTCACGCAAAACAATGGATTCGTCAACCAGCGGAGGCTTCCAAACGGCCGGTTCCCTCCGGCCAGAAAGCAGGAAACCCCGCTGAGACGGGGTTCCGGTGGTTGGCTGAGGCGCCAGGATTCGAACCTGGGAATGGCGGATCCAAAGTCCGCTGCCTTACCGCTTGGCTACGCCTCAATGCGGCCATTATAGGGGGTGAGGCCGCCATTCTGCAAGCGGCCCTGAACCCCTGGTGTCGCCTCGAGAAATGCCGGGGTGGATTGGGCGGTCAGAACCAAAAGCCGGGGAGATCTCCCCGGCCCCCGACGGGTTCAGTCCTCGCGACCCGAGGGCCGAACCATCTTGTTCTCGTCCTCTGCCGACTCCTCGGTTTCAGGCGCGGGGGAAGGCTGGCTCTTGCGGGTCTTCCTGCCCGGCGCGCGGGTTGGACGCGGGGTAGAGGCCTCGGCCGTGGGCTGGCTCTCTGGGGTCGGCTGGGCCTGTCCCCACCAGATCTTCAGGTCCTCCAGGCTCGAGAAGCCAAGTCCGCGGCTGCGGGCCTCCTCCCAGATTCGGCGAATCTGGAACTGTTCGGGGGTCTTGGGGGTGCGGGGAAGCCCCTTCAACCAGCCGCCTTTGCGGACCGGGGAACGGCGACGAGCGCCTCGGGAGGTCTTGCTTTTGCGGGGCCGGCTCCGCTTCGCCTTGACAGGGGCGGGTTCGGGGACCTCGATGCCGTGCTGGCGTCCCCATTCGAGGAGGGCCTCGAGGGTCGGCGGGGTGAAGCCCTGGTCTCGAGCTTGCTTCCAGAGGTCGCGCAGCGCCAGTTGCTCGGGTGTCTTGGGGGTGCGGGGAAGCCCCTTCAACCAGCCGCCCTTGCGGGGAGGCTCTGCCTGGCTCGGGCGAGGGGAAGGCCTGGGAGCCGCGGAGGCGGCCGCGCGGAGTTCCGTCAAGAGCCCCTGCAGTTCGCGCTGTTGTTGCTCATACAGGAATGAAGGCGACGGGGGCAGGCCTTCGACCAGGAAGAACTGCGCAGACAGGCCATAGTGCTGCATGAGGCTCAGCAGAATCGAGGCCGGGACTCCGTCCCGCGAAGATTCGATGGCCGCCACCTCGCCCGGGCTCAAACCCAGGACATCTCCCAGGATGGCCCGTTGGATGGCCCGGTGTTCGGCAACCCTCAACCGCGCGGGCTCGGCAATGCGGATTGATTCCCGAAGCTGCTGGAATCGTTGCTGGATCCGTCGGTCGAGGGAGGCTAGTTCAGGGGGCAGCCGTCGGGACGAGGAACGCCCTCGAGAGGTGTCAGAAGAGGTGGGCATACGAATGACTCCTTGGTTCCGGTCAGGGTGGCATTCCTGTCTGGAAGGAACAAGGCCTTTGGTACTTGGGATCTCTTCCCCGCGTATCCTGATCGGAGTGATTCATTCCCTTATTTTGGATCGTATCACCGGCAGGATCGTCGGTCAAGGGGATGTCCGACCTATTTGGGTATACTTGCTTGTTTCAAAAGATTCGAGACGACGCGTTGATTCGGGTGTGCGTCCCGGGTCGATCGCGCCCTGGCGCGGCAAATCAACGGTGTGCTTCGACCCCGGCCTCCTGCTGGTGCCGACAGGGGAGGTCTTGACCTCCCACGGCCCGTCCATTGATCATCCCCCGCGAAGCCCCCATTCAATCATTCTCAGGCCAGTCTATGGCCTGGATTTCGGATCTCAGGGGGTGCGTCGGAACACCGGGCGCACGAAGACCAGCAAGGACAGCCAACCGATCCAGGCCGCCAGGCTGAGACGGCTTCCCCAGGAAAAGGCCTGAGACTCGAAACGGAAGCGCACCAGGTGTCGGCCGGGGTCGACCCGGACCGCGCGAAAGGCCACGTCGGCACGCAGGACGGGAGCGGGCATCTGGTCGATGGTCGCACGCCAGGCGGGGTGCCAGTTGTCCAGCACCACCAGGAAACCACCTTGGGGCGAGTCGACCTCGATCTCCTGAGCACAGTCATTGTCCTGGAGGAGCCGGGCGCGCCCGGAACTGAAATGACCCTCCGCTTGTTCGACCTCCAGCAGGGTGGCCCCCCTGGGATCGAAGCTCTCCGAAGCCAGGCGATCCAGTCCGGTGGCGTGGTCGGGACCGACCGGCAGAGCCTGCCCCACCAGGCGGACTCGGGGAACTGGAGTCCGGGTTCGATACAGGAAGAGCGGGCCTGGCAGGCGTGCATCCGCCTGGTGGGTGCCGAGCAGGTCCAAGTCGGGTCCGACCAGCGGGAAGAAGCTCAACAGGACCGAGACGTTCTGGCGTTCCAGCAGGCGGATGGATTCCGCGCTGAGGGCCACGGCCTGGGAGAGGGGGACCATTCCCTCCCGGAATCGCTTCTGCAGGGCAGCATAGTCCAGCAGCTCGATTCCACCCTCCTGGAGGATGCGGTCGGAGTGGTGGGCGACACCCCAGTGGGCCGAGGCGTCCGGGGCCAGCACGGCCCGGTGGGCGACCAGGAGGTCGGCCTGACCCTTCCACCCTCCGGCCAGGAGGTAGGTTCTCTGCCAGGTCTGGTCGGCGGTGGGCGTCGAGACCCGACCGGGGTGCTCCTTCAGTTGCGCCACGGTCGCTGGAGGATTGAACCATTCCGAGGGCACATACCCGGTGTAGGCGGCGTTCAGACGAAACAGGTCGATGGCCGTGAGCGCCACCAGGATCGCGCCAGCGAGGCGCGCCCGGGGCGGAGCCATGCGCTTCAGGAGCCCCTCTGCACCCAGGCCGGCCAGCAGAGCCGCAAATGCCGAGAAGAGGATCAGGAATCGGGCCGGGAAGCGGAAAAGCGAGAAGCCTGGAAGGGACTTCCACAACAGCCAGTACAGGCCGCCAAAGCGTCCCAAAGCCAACAAGACGCACAATGCGGCGGCGCCCACCAGCCAGGCTGTCCGCCGTTCGCGCCGCAAGAACGGAGCGGCCAGGACCAGCAGCAGGGGAACCAGGCCCAGGTAGGGGTTGCTTTCCCAGAAAACCCCGGTCTCGGCGATTCGGTCGAGGGGGAGGCTGGCGTCGGCAGGGTTCCCCCCGGCAAACGGGTGGACCAGTCGCAGGAGGTCCACGGGACGGAAGGGGTAGGCGCTGGCTTCCTGCCAGGTGAAGGCCTGCCCGCGCAGCGAGACCTGCAACAGTTCTGCAGTGGGGAGCCACTGAACCGCCGACATCATGAGGGAAAGAATCCCGACGCCGAGGAGGGTCCAGGCGGCTTGCAGCGGCCGGTGGACCTGTCCGCTGGCCAGGCGTGTCAAGGCATACAACACGACGCCCAGGGCACAGAGGCCGGCAGCGTGCGGGTGGCCGGCCAGGATCTGGAAGGTCCAGATCAAGGCCACCGCCAGGGCCCAGGTCCTGCGCCCCGAGCGCAGGAAGAGTTCGAGGCAGGCCAGGGATGCAGGAAGCCAGGAGATGACCTGGACCAGGTTCAGGTGTTTGAGACGCAGGACCATCACGGCGCCCAACCCATAGGCCAGCGCCGAGACGGCCGCCGCGGCGGGCCGGGCTCCGTGGATGCGGGCCAGGAAGTAGCCTCCCAGAAGTGCGATTGCCAGCGTGGACAAGAGCGTCAGGTTGCTGGCCAATGGCAGAGGCAGGGCCAGGAAGAAGGGCAACGTCGTGGGGTAGAAGACACCCGATTGACCTTCGGCCAGCAGGGGATAGCCGTTGCCCAGGAGGGGCGTCCAGTGGGGAAGGTGCCCCTGGCGGACCGCCTCGGCGGCCAGGTGCCGGCGCGGGATGTTCATCTCCAACAGGTCGGAACCCGAGAAGTCTGCAGTATAGAGGACCCGCTCGCCCGACAGGGCGGGAGTGAAGAAGAGGGCCAGGATCAGGAGGACCCCGCCCACAGCCAGGATGGCCTCACGCATCCCCTGGCGTTCAGTTGACATCGCCTGGCCGGGCTTCCTCTTCGGTGCGGGGAATCCTGGACTGTCCTGAGGGGTCGGACCGGAGGCGGTCGCGCAGACGGCGAAGCGCCTCGTGAACCCTCTCCTGGTCGTCTGGGGTTGGCTCGAGTTCGCCGTAGCGGGCCTGTTCGAAGGCCTCGAGGATCGGGTCCACCTCGGGCCACTCGCGCTGTTCCTGCACGGTCGCAGCGAATTCCCGGGGCGTTGTCTGGGCGGGGCGCTGCAAGCCGGCCTGTCGCAGGAGCCGTTCCATCTGGTGGTAGAGATGCTGGATCTGCTCGCGAGGGTTCCGAGGCGGTTCCCTGAGAAGGTTGGTCAAGGCCCGGGCGGCCCGGTCCAGTGAACGGGTCAGTGGGTTCCATCGACCGCTCCTGCGTGCTCTCCACAAGGACACAAGCCCGGCCCAGAGGGGAATCTGCAATGGAATCAGCAGCAGGAGGGCGACGGCAGCCGGAGCAGGGATTCCGGCGTTCCTCAAGGTCGCGATCAACTCGCCGAACCAGGACCGGGCCTGTGCCAGGGTGCGGGCGGCTGCGACCCTCCGGGTCTCGGGGACCAGCTTCTTCAGGTAGTCCAACAGGGCCCCCAGCATCCAGCGCTGGCGGGGGCGGCTCTGGAGTCCTGGGGTGGGCTCACCGTTCCCGGTCGGGGTCGGGTCGAAGGCCATCCAACCGTAACCGGGCAGGTAGATCTCAGCCCAGGCGTGGGCTTGTGAGCCTCGAACCTCGTAGAATCCCGTGAACGGGTTGTAGGTTCCGGGAAGATACCCTGTGACGTAGCGGGCAGGCATCCCCAATGACCGGGCCATGACCACCAGGGCGGTGGCAAACTGTTCGCAGTGCCCGGTGCGGGACTCGAACAGGAAGTGGTCGCTCACCTCCGCCTCGGCCGGATAGGCGGGAGGTGGGCTCTGGTAGGCATATTGGTTCTGCAGGTGGAGGGTGAGCGCCAGAGCCTTCTCGTAGGGGCTGGGATAGGGGGCCGTCAGGCGGCGAGCCAGGTCACGCACCCTCCTGGGAACCCGCTCGGTGAGTTGAGTGCTGGCGCTGCGAGCCAGTCGGGGGAAGTCCTCGATCGGCGGGAGTCGCTTGAGTTGTTCGGCAGACAGGGATGGGGTCAGGCCGATGACGGAATAGATCATGCCCTCCTCCAGGGGGAAGGGGGCGCGAAGTCCCAGGGCCTGGTCGACATAGATCTCCTCAGAAGGGAAGAAGACCTGGTAAGGCTCGAATGGCGCAAAGATGACGTTGGGCAGTTCCCGTTGGATGTAGAAGACCTGGACCAGGCGATCGGCTCTTCGGTTCGCCCGCCGTAGGGGCAGGGTGATCGGCGGGGTCCGCGAGGTCACCAACTCGGGCTGCTCTTCGGACAGGCTCCAATAGCGGCCATCGTAGTCGAGGAAGGCCAGGCCTCGATAGTAGGACCAGCGACTGGTGCGGACCTGCATGATCAGTTCATCGGACAGGGTCCCGCGCAGGTTCAGATCGACGATGGGGTTGAAGCCGGCGTAGTTGTCGGGGGCGAAGGCCAGATTGGGTTGCCCGCGCGACATCTGGCCCGGGTAGGAAGGGTTGACGATTTCGCCGCGCGCGATTCGCGGCAGGGTCAGTCGCATGCTCCAGGAGACCGGCAGGCTGCGCAGTCTCAAGCTTTCATACCGGGGCATCAGGGCAAAGGCCACCAGGCCGGCCAGCAGCATGATCCCCGCCGCGCGGGTCAACATGCCGGCCACACCGGCCAAGAATCGGGACCGGGAAGCCTCCTCGATCGGAACCGGGATCGTCCGTGCGCCCTCGCTGGCCTCCGAGCGCCAGAAGAGATGCATCACCACCAACCCGGCGGCCAGGAAGGCCGCCAGGTAGGCCCCGTAGCCCAGGCCGCTGCTGAGAACGGCCCCGAACGAGATCAGGATGATTCCCACCAGCATGGAATACTTGAGGTCCTTCCGGGCCGGCAGGTCGAAGCTGTGCAGGGTCTGCAACCAGAGCAGTAGCTCGGCCAGGGGCAAGCGCGGATCATAGGGGTTTCCCGCCAGGCCGACCAGGAAGTTGAGCAGGACCACCAACATCAGGATCGAGAGGATGACCTTCAGAAGCCAGTTGCTGTGAGTGCGGCGGTACCACGAGAAAGACGAGCCGGCCAGGGTCAGGGCCAGCACGGCCCAGCCGAAGACCGGCCACTCCATCTGGTGCAGGGCCGCCAGGATGGCGATCCCGACCGAAAGGCCCACGCCGACCCGAAGGGGGATCGAGTCCTCGGGCTTCTTCGTTCTCTTCAGCAGCTCAAACCAGCCACCCAGGCAGCCTCTCGAGGGCTTTGCGGCCGGTGACCCGGTCGGGGGGCGCCAGGAGGGAGAAGGGCTCATCGGGAGAGGCCTCCCGCAGGGGCCGGAGTCACTCCTGGGCCGGGCAGGTGGATCCTGGAATGCACTCCTGCCGAGCTCAGCGCCTGCTGGCTCACTTCAAAGCCGTGCAGGTCCGGGGGTGGACTGGACCCGGGGAAGAAGATGACACTCAGCCCCCCTCGGCGCTCCAGCACCTGGGAAAGGCCTTGCAGGTCTCCGAGCGGGCCCAGCAAGAGCAGGATGAGGTGAGCTTGCGCCGGGGCCCTGCCGGCGGCCTCCTCCAAGACCTCGGTCCTGGAGCGCCGTCCGGGGGCCTGGATCCGGGCCAGGAAATCCAGTGCGCCTTCACCGGAAGCCTTGGAGAGGTGAACTTCACCGCCCCATTCGCAGAGCAGCGTCAAGGACAGACCCTGGCGACGAGCCTTCTCAGCCAGGGCCGCAGCAGCCGAGATCGCGGCCTCCAGGTTTGAATGCTCCCCGCTTCCCGCCAGAGCCGCCTCCCAGGTTTCGACCAGCACGGCCATCCCCTGACCAGAGCGTCCCCGGAATTCGCGGACCATGACCTGGCCCGTGCGGGCCGTGGCGGGCCAGTGGATGAACCGGGTATCCTCGCCGGCAGAATAGGGACGGACGCCCAGGAAATCTTCGCTGTTGCCGACCCGATTCGAGGTGCGCTGTTGGTCCGCCTGGCGGGCCGTCCGGCTGAAGGCCGACAGCTCAGCCAGGCTCAGAGGTCTGGGATAGACCACCAAAGGCTCGGCGTCGTCGGGCAGGCTGCGCTGGGAAGGGAAGAGCCCCAGAGGAGTCGCGCTGCTCAGCCGGACGGGGGGAAGACGATGGTGTCCACGGAGGCTGGCTGAGAGTGGGCAGTCCAGTCGGACCGAACTGCCGGCGGGAAGCCGCTGGATCAGGAAGCGCCGGGTTCGGGGTTGGCCTGGAAGGGTGTCCGGGAGGTCTTGTTCGAGCAGGATCAGGGCCCGGTCCGAAGGACCTGGATTGAGGACCTCCACCTCCACGTCGACCTGGTCTCCCTGGGAGGCCGGGGCGGGCATCCTGCGGCGGACCTCCAATCCGCGCAGGGTGGCTCGGGGACCAAGAAATCCGGCCACAAGCACCCCTGCCATGAGTGCCGAGACGACGTAGAGCCAGCCGGTCTGGGTATTGGTAGCCACCAGGAAGAGGAAGCCGGCCAGGGCCAGGAAGACGGCCTCCTCGGTATGGGAACCGAGCAGTCGGAACCAACGCAGCCCGGGGCTTTGGCGTCGATCGGTCGCGTCCTTGCTCAGCAGGGCCATCCCCTCTCCAATCTGGTTTGCCCGGGCCATAAAGGCTTCGGCCCGGACTCTTGTCGATCTTCCCCTTGTCACGGGGACCCCAACCCTGGACCTTGGACGGGAACGCAACGAGGCCACGGAGACGCTCCCCGTGGCCTCGGAAGGGACTCTTCGGAGCGATCAGCGCTTGCCTTGCAGGTAGCTCAGCAGGTCGTTGGACAGCGAGACGGCCTTCTGGATGGCATCCTCCGAGGTGTATTTCCGCGAGAGGGCCTCGAACATCGCGTCATCCAGGATCCCGCGGATCGACTCCCAGGCCGAGACCCGGGGCTGGACGGTGGCGTATTTCAACGCTTCGATCCCCACGGAATACTGCGGGTTGGCACGGATGTAGTCCTGATACTTCCGGCCTCGGATGGCGGACTCCCGGACGGGCAGATAGCCGGTTCCAATAGCCCACTCCGTCGTGATCTCGGGGCTGGTCAGGAACTTGCTGAAGCGCCAGGCGGCCTTCTGCTCTTCGGGGGTGGACTGGCTGAAGATCGCCAGGTTCGTGCCGGCGAACTGGTAGGCACGGGTGGTGCCCCGGGGCAGCATGACGACCCCGAAGTCCAGGGCCTTGGCCCTCTGGAAACCACCGATTCGGGAGGTCGTCTCGATGTACATCCCGGTCTGGCCCTTCTGGAACTGGTCCTGGGCATCGGTTGAAGGCTGGGCAGACCCGTCTGTGTGGACCATGTCCACCCAGAATTTCAGGTCCTCGATTCCCCTCTGGCCTCCAAAAGCGGCCTGGTCGCTCTGGATGAACTGCCCACCATGGGCATAGAGATAGTGCCCGAAGATGTCCACGCTGGGAAGGAAGCCCAGGCCGGGGATGCCTTTGGCCTTCTTGATGGTGCGGGCTGCATGTCGCAGGTCTTCCCAGGTCTCCGGGGGAGTCAGGCCCAACTCCCGGAAGATGGCCCGGTTGTAATAGAGAACGTAGATGCTCTTGTTGAAGGGCAAGGTGTAGAGCTTGTTGCCCTGAGCCGTCGGGAAGATGTTGGCTTCGCGGAAGATCGGGACGAAATCGTTCAGATCCTTCTGGCTCATCCCGTCCGGGCCCGACAGGAACTGATCCATCGGGGCCAGGGCATTGATCTCGACCAACTGGGTGGTCCAGTTTTCATAGACCTGGGAGATGTCCGGTGGGGTTCCCCGGGCCAGGTGCTCGAGGATCTTCCCATACAGGGCGTTGTAGTCGTTCCCCAGGCGAGGGTTGGCTGAACCCACGAAGCGGGATTTGACGACCACGTCCGGGTTCGCGCGATTGAACCTCTGCACCAGGCTCTCGAGGAGCTCCCCCCGGCTTCGGCTCATGGCGTGCCAGAATTCGATCTCGACCGGGCTCTTGGCTTCGCTTCGACCCGTTCCCCAGACCAGCGTCAGCGCGGTCAGGACGAGGGCCAGGGCCATCGCCGTCGCAAGGCGCACCTTGGGCACCATAGTGTCACTCCTTCATCCTTGGTTCCGGCCTTCCCTTGAAGAAGGCTGGACCGGTCTATGCCCCTCCCCGGAGAACGTCTCGCCGGAAACCGGCGGACCCTACAGGTTCAGGGTCAAGGGAGCCTGGTTCAGCGCGTGCAGGACAAGGCTGATCGGCTTGGCATCGGTCGGAACTTCGAAGACCAGATAGCCGAAGTTGATGCCGAACGGGCGCAGGATCACCAGCCAGAAGTTGCTCAGGCCTTCGATGTAGTCGTAGGAGGCGTTCTTCTGATCCAGCAACGAGAAGCGACCCGTGTAGATCTGGACCTGTTCGGAGATGTTCTGCTGGGAGAGGTAGACCACCACGAACTTGTAGCCCGTGCGAGGCCTGTAGAAATCCTTGATCACCGTCACGTTCTCGAGGTTGGTGACGGTCACCTGGAAGACCGAGTTCTGGGCCGATCGGGGCACGTAGATCCCATCACCCGGGCGCTGGGCGTTGGCCGGCATCGGTGAGAAGGGCACGTTGTCCTGGGGGCCGCCAGTCGTGCGCATGGCCGGACCGGTCTGGAGGTTGTCCGAGAGATAGGGAGGCGCGTCGGTGGGGCGAGGTTGAGCGCTGGGCATCTGCGGGTTCGGCGCGTAGGGGGCCGGGTAGCCCGCAGAGGTGGTGTTGCTCGTGTAGCCGCCCGAGCTGCCATAACTCGCGTTCGAGGCGGGAGTGTAGGAGGTGGAGGAGGCCGTGCTCGGGGGCGCAGCCGTGGTCGCCGGAGGCGTGTAGGCGGAAACCGTCGAGGGGATCACGACCGTCGGAGTCCTGGGGGTTGAAGGCAGGGCCACGGTGGTCCGGGGTCTGGGAGTTGAGGTTGGCGTGGGGGAGGCCTTTGGGGTCGGGCGGGTGGTCGCAGGGGAGGCCGTCCCTGAGGTGCGGGCGGCGAGGTTTGAGAGGCCGCCGGTGGTGACCCGGACCGCATTCTCACGACCGTCGTAGGTGACCGAGCCCCCGAGGGCGCTCACGAACGACTCGATGGGGAGGTAGATCTTGCCATCGATGTTGTAGGCGGTGGCTTCGACCGCCTCGCCATTCACCTTGACCAGGTTGATCCTGGAGTCCCAGGAGATCTCGACCTGCAAGGCTTGCGCCATCGCGTGGATCGGGAGGTAGGAGACTCCGTTCCGGATCTCGGGATAGGTGTCGATCCGCATGCCGTTGACGAAGACCGAGGTCAACGGGGCCGAGGAGACTGCCGCCGGGATCAGCAGGGCCAGGAATAGGACCGCCAGGATTCCAGGAAGGGCGCGCGGGCGCCTTGAGGTCGGATGGACAGGGGGCCAGGGCATCCTGCGGGACCTCCTTTTCGATGTTCCAGTTTGAAGATGAAGTGAGTCGGCCCGGACAGCAACGATTCCGCCCGGTCAGTCGGGCAGTCGTCACCCCCGGGGGGACGCCCATGCAGCCAGCGCGCAGGAGGCACCGGTCACGTGCGCAGACTATCATGGAAGGCCCCTTTGTGCAACGGCCGGGCCCTGTCGACCCGGTGGCGGGTGGAGAAGAACCATCTCTTGGGTCCAGACGTGAAAGGGCTCGAGGTTCTTCCCGACCCGTCGACGAAAAGGGACCGCCCCGATGGGACACGAACCATTTTTGGCTCGATGTGTCTGCGTTGCAGCGCGGATTCGTCTGGATTGGAGGGTGCGGGTCGGACCGGGGCTTCCGGCCTGGACGCGAAAGGGTGGCCAAGGTGGACAGGATGCAGCCTGCGAGGGATCCCTTGGGGCCGGTCGGGGCAGTGGACGAAGTCCAGAACCACTATCGGATCGGGAACCAGCACCTCTACGAGAATCGTCTCGAAGACGCCATTCAGGAGTTCCAGAGAGTGCTGGCCCTGAATCCGGGCCACGTCCAGGCTCATTACGAGTTGGGAACCGCCTGGTTCCGCAAGGGCGAGATCGACCAGGCGATCCGGGAATGGCAAGAGGTCCTGGCCTTGGTCCCCACCTTCTTTCGGGCCCACTACAGCCTGGGTCTGGCCTACGAGCGACGCGGACGACGCGAGAACGCCATCACTGAGCTCCAGGTCGCGCTCAACATCGTCCAGAATCAAAACGATTCGATGTTCGAGCGCCGCATCATGCAGGAACTCGAGCGACTTCAAGGCGTCGAGGACTTTCTCAAGAAGGTCCGCCAGCAGCCTCGGAACGTCAAGGCACGCCTGAATCTGGGACAGGCCTACCTGCGCCAGGGGAAGACCGAGTCGGCACTCGAGGAGTTCGCTCATCTGCTGAAGCTCGACCCGGGGAACCTCGAGGGGCACTTCGGGCGGGGTCTGTGTCTGGTTCGTCTGGGCAGGATGGAGGAGGCGGTCGAGAGCTTCCGGCGTGTGCTGGACGTCGACCCTGCCCACGCCCTGGCGCATGACAACCTGGGAATGGTCCTGGCCACCGAGCCAGAACGCTCGGCTGAAGCCGTCTGGCATTTCCAGAAGGCCATCGACCTTCGGCCAGATGAGGCCTACTTCCATTACAACCTGGGCCGCGTCTGGTGGCGACTGGGCGACCTGGACCGTTGCATCCAGGAATACCGGGAGGCCATCCGCCTGGACCCCAACGACCCCTACACCCACAACAACCTGGGTCAGGCCTACTTGCAGAAGCGCAACCTGGATCTGGCGTTGCAGGAGTTCCACAAGGCCATCGACCTGGATCCCAACGATGCCCAGGTTCACTTCAACCTGGGCCTGGCCTGCTCCCAGGCTGGACGACTGGCTGCGGCCCAGCGGGAGTTCGAGACCTCCTTGCAGTTGGAGCCCAACCAGGCCCTGACCCACGCGGAGCTGGGAAAGGTCTTCGGCCGCCTGGGCAACCATCAGGCGGCCCATCGCCAGTACCAGAGAGCCATCGAACTGGACCCTCAACTGGCGGAGGTCCACTACCTGCTGGGTATCTCCCACGCCCGTCTGGGGCGATTGGACCTGGCCATCAAGCGCTTTCAGGCAGCCCTGGAGCTGGACCCCCAGGACCCTCGACTGCACGGGGCCTTGGGAAACGCTCTCTTCGAGTTGGACAAGCCGGACCTGGCCATCGCCCGGTATCGTCGGGCTCTGGAGCTGGCGGACGAGAAGAGCCAGTACCTTTTCTGGCTGGGGCGGGCGCAGGCCGGACATGGCCAGCACGTCGAGGCGGTCGAGTCTTTCCAGGCCTCGATGACGGTCAACCCCGGCAATGCCTATGTGGCCCTGGCCCTGGGACGCTCGATGATGGCCCTGGGGCGCCTGGACCAGGCCACCGAATGCCTGCGGTCCGCCGTCGGGTTGGACGCCTCCGACCACGAAGCCCCCTTCGTCCTGGCCCAGGTCTATGAAGGCCTGGAGGAGCCGGAGCTGGCCCTGAAGAGCTACCGCCGGGCCCTGGACCTGCATCCCCACTGGCCTGAGGGCTGGTTCAGGATGGGATTGACCTTTCGGGCCCTGGGGAGGCACACCGAGGCCCGGGCTGCCCTGGGACGAGCCGTCTCCTCCGGGGACCGGAACGGGACCCGTCTCTTTGAGTGCGCCCGTTCGGCCCGGACCCTGGGAGACCTCGAAGACGCTCGAGACCTCCTGCTTCGAGCCAACGAGCTGGAACGGCGGAATCTGGAGTTCCGCCAGGAGCTGGCGGAGGTGCTGCGCGACCTGGGTCAGCATGCCGAGGCGGTGACGTGGTTCAAGAAGGCCCTGAGCCTTGCTTCCAAGAGGGCGGATCTGCATCACGAGATGGGGAAGGCCCTGTTCGCATCTGGCCGTGTCGAAGAGGCGCGGGAAGCCCTGTCCGCCAGTCTGAGGTTGGAACCCGAGGATCCCAGGGCCCTGGAGACCATGGGGCTTGTCGAGACGTCGCTGGGCCTTCTCGTTCAGGCCATCGAACGCTTCCGGATGTCGGTCCGGTCCGATTCCCGGAGTTGGTCGGCTCAGGCCCACCTCGGCCGGGCCCTGCGCACCCAAGGTCTGTTCAGTGAAGCCTGCCGGAGCCTGCGCCAGGCGCTCGCCCTGGAGCCTGACCCGCAGGCCGTGCCCGACCTGAAATACGAACTGGCTTGTTGCTTGCAGGCCCTGGGCCACCTGGAAGAACCCCTGGCCCTCCTGGAACAGGCTGAAAAGGCCGGATGTGCCCGGGAGGATCTTCCCTTCCGCAGGGGTCGGCTTTCGGCGGCGATGGGAGAGTCGCGCCAGGCCGAGGCCGAGTTCCTCAGGGCCTTGACGTGCCACCCTCGGCCGGCCGAGGTTCATCATGAATTGGCCAGGCTCCATCTGGATCTGGGGCGATTCGAACCGGCCTTGCAGCAGGTCCGCAATGCCCTGCAACTGGAGCCGGAGGACCTGTCTTATCGTTTCCTGCACGCCCGCTGTCTGGGGGCTCAGGGACTCGGAGAGCTGGCGCGTCAAGAGTGGCGCAGCCTGCTGGGTGAGTTCCCCGACTTCGCTGCAGCGCACCGGGAGCTTGGCCATCTGTACGAGCGTCAGGGCCTGCTGGACCTGGCCATCGAGGAGTTTCAGCGCAGCCTGGATCTCGATCCGACCGACGCGGACCTGTTCAGTCGGGTCGGTCTGGCCTACCAGCGTCGGGGAGACCTGGTCCTGGCGGTCCAGGCGCTGGAACAGGCCTTGGAGCGGAAGCCCTCACCCCAGAATCACTCCGTGCTGGGGGACCTCCTGCTGGCCCTGGGGCGTTGGGACCAGGCGCTGACCAGCTATCGCCGCGCCCTGGAGATGGATGAGACCTGTGCCCGGGCCCATTGTGGCGTGGGTGCGCTTCGAGTGCGCCGGGGCAATCTGGATGAGGCCGAGTTCTCGTTGCGTCGGGCCCGTGAACTGGCTCCCGAATGGGGGCGTCCCCAAGCGGAGATGGGTGTCCTGCACGCCCAGCGCGGCGAATGGGACCAGGCCGTGGCCGCCCTGGAGGAGGCGGTGCTCCTGGAACCTCAGGAAGCTCGACACCTCTCCACGCTGGGTTGGGTGCACAACCAGCGCAAGGACCACGACCTGGCCATCGTGGTCTTGCGCCGGGCGGTCGCCCTGGATCCCTACCTGGCCGAGGCCCACAGTCACCTGGGGTTGGCCTGTGCGGGGTCGAATCGCCTCGAGGAGGGAATCGAGGAATACCTCAGGGCCATCCAGCTCAACCCGGCCGACGCCCGCAACCACTACAACCTGGGAGTCGCCTACTCGCGTCGCGGGGATTGGGACAAGGTCGTCACCGCCTATGACCGGGCGCTGGAGCTCAACCCTTCGGATCTCAACGCGTGCTATAACCTGGCTCGGGTCTACGAACGCCTGGGGCGCAAGGAGGACTCGATCCAGCGGCTTCAGGCGGCCTGGAAGATCGCCGTCCGCAAGCGTTCGGCGGCCCTCAAGAGCAGGATCAAGAAGGATTTGGAGAGACTGGGGGGACGGATTCGCTAGGAACACCCACCTTGGACGTGGAAGGGTTTTCAAGTCCGAGCCGCCCTGGCGGCCGCACGCAGAGCAAGGAGCACAAGATGCAGTTCATCCGCGAGCAACTCACGGGAACACTGAGCCGGGAGGCCGAGGCTTCCCTTCTGGGCGCTCTCCATGGTCAATTCTGGCCGGTGGTCTCGGGGACCCGGCGTGAGTGGTCCCGGGCCCTTGAACTCAGTTCGGTCGAGGAACCGGCCGGAGGCGACCTGATTCTGACTCCCGAAGGCGAACTGTTGTATTATCAGGTTTCGCCAGGACGGGACTCGGTGGTGGCGGGTGGGGCCTGGGCCTCGGATTCGGGCGCCAGCCGCTGGGAGGCATTTCGTGAACTGCTCTCCAACGCTCTGGGAAGCCGGACCTGGAGGTCCCACCCCCTGGTCTCCCAGGCTTTCCAGGGCCTCCTGGAGGAGGCGGTCCCGCTGCGGGTGGGCGAGAGGGAGCGTTGGGCAGCTCGGATCCTCGTCTCTCCGCAGATTCGCCGGCTCTTGCAACTGATCGCCAGTTGTCCCGGAAGCATCCTGCAGCAGGCAGCCGAAGGACGCCCCCTGCCCGAGGTCGGCGCCGAGGTCGAGCAGCTTGATGGCTTGGGTCTGCTGTCCCGGGAATTCGAGGTTTATTGCCGCAAGACCGAGCAGAAGATCAGCCGGGTCTCCAGCCTGGCTGCCCTGGATGAGGCCTCCGGACGCGGATTCAAGTGCTTCCATTGCGGCCGCTCGATCTCCCAGGAGCAGATTCGACAGTTGCTGACGGTGACTCCGGAGGGGCTTCGCCTGTCCCGGCCCAACGTCTGGCTGGCCATGCTTCTGGGAGGACTTCTCGTCGAGAAGGGAGTGGATCCGGCCCGGGTGCTCTGGCGCCAGGAGCCTGCCCACCAGATCGTCGAGGTCTTTGCCGATGTCGAAGGGGCCCTGTTGATGTTCCAGGTTCTGGAGGACGGCGTCTCCGCGGATCGAGCCTTCCGTTTCCTGGCACGAACCCGTTTCTTCAAGCCGGATGCCGGCTTCCTGGTCACCCCCATGGCGGTGCGACCGGAGGCCCGCCGAGTGCTCCGCTCCAGGGAGACCCGGCTCGATGTCTTCGACAACCTCGAAGAACTGGGAGACCGTCTCGAGGAGGCCTTGGAGCGAGCCTCAGAAACCGTTGTGCATCGCCTTCTGCGAGAGTTCACCTCTGAAACCTCGGTTTCCCTGGGGCAGCTCATGGGCGAGTACTTCCTCGGCCCCGTCGAGGTTTCGCCGGACGAGTCGGCCGGGGGGACCGCGCTTGAGGCCGAAGAGAAGGTTGAAGCCCCCTCGCCGACCAGGGAGGTGGCCCCGACCGATGCCATCGCCCCCTACGAGTTCCCGCAGTTCACGTCGATGGAGGAGCCGGCCCCTGAGCTGGTCGCCCCTGCCTCTTCAGAGGAAGAGGCCGTCTCCGACTCCCCGATTCCACCCATGATCGAGGATTTCGCCCAGGAGGTCATTCCCGGTCCGGTCGGCCTGGTAGGCCTGGACCGCGAAGGAATCCTGGAGACGCTCGTGCCGGGACTCCTTGCACATCTGGCTTCGTCTGGTCCTGGTGGCGACGACGAGGAACTGGGCGAGCACCTGCGCCAGGTGGCCGAACTCGAAGACTGCTCGGCCATGCTGGCAGACTCCGACGGCCTGGCCTTCCTGGGCGAGTTGGAGACGTTGGAGGAGTCGGATCTGGTTGCCGCCCTGCACGTTGAGCTGCTCGGTTCGGTCCGGCGCATCCTCGAGGAGGTGGGGCTTTCCGGACCGGAGGCCCTGCTTCTGGAGGGTGCCAACGGCCGCTTCCAGTTGCACCCCTCGGTCGAGGGGTTGAGCCTGCTGGTGCACATGGGTCGGGGCGCCACCGAGATCGAGGAGGAGGTCGCCGCTTCTCTGTCGGGCGAGATGGCGCTTCGCGAGGCGATGCTCAAGAAGTCGTTGGAGGCCATGTCGCGGCTGGATGGCGTGCGGGGCAGCCTGGTCTCGCAGCGCGAGGGTTTGCCGATCGAGGCTCTCCTGCCTGAGGAGATTCAGGCGGAACACCTGGCAGCCACGCTGACCCAGTTGGTTGCCGAGTGCGAGGTCTTCGCCGACCAGATCGGGATGGCTCCTCTTCGGCAGATCATGCTGCAGACGAGTGAAGCTTGGTACAGCGTGGTGCTGCTGGGGGCGGAGGGATTTCTGGCCACGGTTCTCGAGCCGGGAACCTCCCGCGAGATCTGGCGTCATCGCCTGGAGCGGGAATCCAGGACTGTGGCCTCCGTCCTTCGCTAGCCTGGGAGCCTGCGAGGCTTCGGACCTGGCGGCCGAACGTCGTCTTGGAGGTGGCCGATGGGGGCAACCGGCGAACGGGGAGGCAGGCCTCCTCGGAAGCCTCGGCAGGTCCTGTCGGTGGCAAGCCACGGGCGTCTGGAGGAGATTCGTCGCGTCCTGACCCAGGACGGGTTCTCCTGGACGGCTGTGGATGAAGCGGGCGACCTGCACCGGGCTCTTGGACAGTCACCTCCGGATCTGGTCCTCCTGGATCAGGACACGCTGCGAGCCCGGGGGCGAGGGTTGTTGGACGCCCTGGCCCAGGCCGGCCCGGCCCCTTGCCTCCTGGTTCGCGAGGAGGGGCTGGCCTGTGGGGAGCTGTCCGGTTCCGGTTGTGACCTGGCCGGGGTTCTGGTTGAACGCCGGGCCGTTGCGCTTCTGCGGGCCCTGCTTGGGCGCGCGGAGCCCCTGTCCATTGGCCGTGCCAGGATCCTCTCAGGGCTTGGGGCGGTGGCGCAACCGCTGGAGACCAGCTTTGATTCCCGGGCACTCCAGGAGCGGCTCCTGGGCACGCTGCACCTGGAGATGCAGCTTCCCTGTGCGTTCCTGACCCCGGACCCTCACGAAGGAGATTTCGTCGTTGGCTGCAAGAGGGGGGTCGGGGCGCAAGCCTCCCGCCTTCTGCGGCTGAGGCCAGACGATCCGCAACTGGCCTCGCCAGACCTGGTCCTTCTTGAGGCCGATGCCGACGGCTCGAGGCTGGAGGCCTGGTGCGCCCGTGCGGGCCACCCTCGCCTGGCCCTCGCACCGATTCACGGCCAGCGACGATTCCACGGGGGACTTCTGGTCCTGGCCGATAGCCGGGAACCCTTCCACTCTCACGACCTGGCGCTGCTGGCGGCGGTCTCGGGTCAGGCCGCGCTTCTGCTGGACAACCTGGAACTCCAACAAGTGGCCTGGACCCGGCAGAGACTGGTGGAGAAGCTCCTGGAGCGGGTCATCAACGCCCAGGAGGAGGAACGCAAGTGGATGGCGTCGGAAATCCACGACACCATCGCCCAATCGCTGGTGGGAATGCACACCATGGTGCAGACCTGTCGGCAACTCCTCAAAGTCGACCCGGAGCGGACGGGCACACTCCTCGATGCCCTGCGCAGCCTTCTCTCCGAGAGTCTGGGTGAGATTCGTCAGATCCTTTTCAACCTGCGCCCGGCTTCGCTGGACGACCTCGGCCTGGTCCCCTCCCTGGAGAACTGCGCCCGCCGCTTCCTGCAAGGCACGGGGATCCAGTTGACCCTGGAGTTGCCAGGCCGCAACCAGTCGCGTCTTCCCCCGCTTCTCGAGACGACGGTGTTTCGGATTGCACAGGAAGCGCTCTCCAACATCAAGAAACACTCTGGGGCACGTCGAGCTCGGGTCAGTCTGGACGTGGGCACCACCGACCTGCGCCTGACCGTGGCCGATGACGGTCGGGGGCTGGTCTGGTCGGAGGTCTCCCAGCGCTTCCAGAGCGGCGAGAGTCATGGCTTGCACGGGATGCAGGAGAGAAGCCGGCTTCTGGGGGGACATTTCAGGATTTCAAACGACCCGTTCGGGGGAACAATCCTGGAGGTGGTGATCCCTCTGGCCGGTCCCGGGCCCTCCTCGCGGGAGGCAGACCTGGATCTGCTTCTCCGTCAGGTCCTGGGAGGGGATGGGGACCCCGGATTCCCGGAGGGTTCGTGGCGCTCGTCAGATCCTGCGGTCTGGGAGGACGGTTCGCGGGCTTGATTCCAGAAAGGGGTGGACCGGGAGGGAGGAGGTTTTCTTGGCAGAGCGCACGCCGGTCCGACGGATACGGCTTCTGGTCGTGGATGATTACACCCTGGTTCGCGAGGGCTTCGCCAGGATGCTGGAGCTGTGCCCGGACTTCGAGGTGGTGGGCCAGGCTTCGTCAGCCCACGAGGCTGTCGAGCGCTGTCGCCTGCTGCAACCGGATCTGGTCCTGATGGACATCAAGCTGCCAACGGTCAACGGGATCGAGGCAACCCGGATGATCAAGGAACGCTGGCCCTCCATCGAGGTGGTCATCCTCTCGATGTATGACGAGGATGAGTACGTCCTGGAGGCGGTCAAGGCCGGAGCAACCGGCTACCTTTTGAAGGACGTGAGCCACGAGCAGCTCCTCGAGACCGTCCGCATCGTTCACGCCGGAGGCTCGATGATGCAGCCCAACCTGGCGCGCAAGCTCCTGTGTGAGTTCGCTCACCTGGCTCGATCGGTCGGGTCCATGACGGCGCCCCCCAGCCCCGATCTCAGCCAGGAGCGCCTGGTCCTCTCGGAACGCGAGGTCGAGGTCCTGCAGGCCGTGGCCCAGGGCAACTCCAATCGGGAGGTGGCCGAGGCCCTGACCATCAGCGAGAAGACGGTGAAGGCGCACCTGCGATCCATCTTCCGAAAATTGGAGGTCGGGGACCGGGCCCAGGCCGTCGCCTATGCCATGCGCCGAGGCTGGGTGGAGTGAGGAGGGAGCCCGGCGACCCGCCCCTTTGATTCGGCATGGTTCACCTGCTTCCAGCAGGACCTGGAGAGTCTATCCAGAACGGCGAGCCCGCCCCTTCCTGCTCGGGGATCCCTGTCAGGACCACGCAGGAGGCGGGCAGGATTTGTCTTCGTTGAAGAGGGGCCGGGTCGCACCGGACCCCGGTCCGGGATTCTTCTTCTCGCCCGCCGGATCGGGCGAGAACGTGCGCGGAGGGCGCGATGGCGAAAAAGGAGCAGGGGGACGGATTCTGGCCGCGCATGATCATCACTATGGTCGTGGTCGTCTGGGCTGCCATTCTGGGAGGCAGTTGGTTGGGCCACCGGATCGTCGAGAAGCAGCGCACTGGAGAGGACACCTCTCAGGCCTTGAACATCCCGTCCCCTCGCCCCCGCCCCTGGAAGACAGCCGACCCCGCCTTGCAGAAGGAGGTCGACGAGCAGAGGGCCGGAGGCTCCACCGATCGGTCTCCCACTCCCACCATCACGGCTTCCCCAGTGACGGCGACTCCCACGGCCAGTCCGACTCCGGCCTCCTCGCCCCGGCCGGAGGCCTCCCAGGAGCCCCAGCCCGAATCCTCGCCGACGCCACTGGCTTCGACGCCCGTCCCCCGGCCGACCGAGAGCCCCGAGCCGACGCCCGTGGCTGCTACCCCCTCTCCGGCCTCCACCCCGGAAGAGCCCGTGCCCACGCCGGCCGTCGCGGTGTCCGATTCCTATCAGTTGCAGTTCGGATCCTTCTCGAACGAGGCCAATGCCCGGGAGCGGGCCGACCAACTGGCCTCCCAGGGCCAGGAGGTCCATATCGACGAGATTCAGACCGAACAGGGGGTCTTCTATCGAGTGCGGGGGGGCGAGTATAACGCCGAGGCGGAGGCCCGCAACCAGGCCGAGCACCTGCGCGGTCTCGGGGTTGAGGTCTACGTCGTGGGCGGCGGGAGGTAGCCCTGGTCCCCATGGAATCGAGATTCAGCCTCCAACTGGACGAATTCCACCCTTCCGAGGGCGGCACGGCCGTGGCCTTGGGCTTCTTCGACGGGGTCCACCGGGGACATCAGGCGATTCTCAAGACGGCCCGGGAGATGGCCCAGGCCAGGGGGCTGGAGCCGATTGCCTTCACCTTCTCAAACCATCCGGCCACGGTGCTGGCCCCCGAGCGTTCTCCGGACCTGCTGATGGATCAGGTCGAGCGCTTCGCCCTCATCGAGCGTCTCGGATTGAGGGTGGTCTGGCTGGACTTCCAATCGGCCTTCTCGCGCATCGAGGCGGCGGATTTCGCCCGTGGTTTCTTGAAGGAGCGCCTGGGTGCCCGGGTCGTTTCGGTCGGGCCCAACTACCGTTTCGGGCACGGAGCCCGAGGAGACGGGGCCCTGCTGGCCTCCCTGGCGGAGGAGATGGGGCTTGAGGTCGTCCAGGTTCCTGGCCTGGAATCCGGCGGGGCCCTGGTTTCATCCAGCCGAATCCGTCGCCTGGTACGTCACGGTCGGATGGAGGAGGCCGCCGCTGCCCTGGGCCGGCCCTACCGGGTGCAGGGGCGTGTCGAGGCCGGTGACTCTCGCGGGGCGAACCTCGGGACGCGGACCGCAAATCTGCGGATTCCCGAAGGCCGCGTGGTTCCGGCCACGGGGGTCTACGCCGTCTGGGCAGGGTGCCTGGGAAATCTGCGCCCCGGCGTGGCCAACTTCGGGGTTCGGCCGACATTCGGAGGCGGGGTGCCTGTCCTGGAGGTCCACCTTCTCGATTTCACGGCGGACCTCTACGGCCGCCATCTGGAGGTCTTCCTGGTCAGCCGGCTGCGCGACGAGCGGCGCTTCCCCCACGCGGACGATCTCAAGGCCCAGATCGGCCTGGATGTGGCCCTGGCTCGCGCCATCCTGTCCCGCTCCTCCAAACCTGAAAGCCTTGTCCGCCTGGGGTGATTCGGGGCAGGGGCAATCTGCCAAGGCGCGAAGAGCCGGCCGTCTGCCCCACGTCCATTCCGGGGCCGACTGAGGAGGACTCTGGTGACTGGAACGGCAGGCCTGCTGCGCACCCCTCTCTACGAGGTGCATCGCCGTGAGGGCGGTAGGATCGTAGAGTTTGCCGGTTGGGAGATGCCGGTCGAATACTCCGGGATTCGCCAGGAGCACCAGGCGGTGCGGACGGGCGTGGGTCTCTTCGATCTCTCCCACATGGGCGAGATCGAGGTGACGGGCCCCGGGGCAGCCGGTTCCGTCAACTACCTGGTCACCAACGACGTGGAACGCTTGGACCCCGGGCAGTGCCTGTATACGTGCATGTGCGGCCCGGATGGCGGGATCCTCGACGACCTCCTGGTCTACCGTTTCCCGGACATGCAGTCCGGTGAGCGGCGCTACTGGCTGGTGGTGAACGCCTCCAACCGCCTGAAGGTGGTGGAGTGGATGGAGAGTCACCTGCCCGGCGATGTTCAAATGAAGGACCTCTCGCTGGCGACGGCCCTGCTGGCGGTCCAGGGGCCCGGGGCCCAGGCCTTCCTGCAGCCTGGAACCGAGGCCAACCTTGACGATCTGGGGTACTATCACCTGCTGGAGACCGTCGTGGCCGGGATTCCCGCCGTCGTCTCGCGGACCGGTTACACCGGCGAGGACGGATTTGAGCTGTACGTGGCCTGGGACAAGGCCGAGGAGCTGTGGACCTCCCTGCGTCAGCACGAAGGGATCGTCCCGGTCGGGTTGGGAGCACGCGATACCCTGCGCCTGGAAGCCGGCTATTCGCTGTACGGCCACGAGCTCAACGAGCTGACCACCCCGCTGGATGCGGGCCTGGGTTGGGTGGTGCGTTGGACCAAGTCCGACTTCCTCGGCAGGGCGGCTCTGGCCCGCCAGAAAGAGAAGGGCGTGCGGAAGGCCGTCGTGGGCCTGGAGATGCTGGGTCGAGGCATTCCCCGCCAAGGCTACGCCGTCGAGGGCCCGGAAGGTCCCGTTGGCGTGGTCACAAGCGGCACCTTCTCGCCCTCGCTGTCCAAGGGAATCGCCCTGGCCTCGGTGGATATCGGTTCCCGCGCTGAAGGCACTGAATTGTCGGTGATTGTCCGGGGCCGCTCCGAACCGGCTCGGGTTGTCCGTCCCCCCTTCGTCCGAGGCAGTGTTCGGCGCGGCTGAGTCTCGGCGAATTCCCAGGATCAAGAATGCCCTCTTCGGGTTGGAAGTCCATTTCCGCCTGCAAAATTCGACTGCAAGGAGAATCCAGATGATCCCCCAGGACCTGAAATACACCGATGAGCACGAGTGGATCCGGCTGAACGGAGAGAACGCCGAGGTGGGGATCACCCACTTCGCTCAGCAGCAGTTGGGCGACATCGTCTACGTCGAGCTCCCCGCCGTGGGCACGAGTCTGACCCGAGGCCAGACCTTCGGGGTGGTCGAGTCGGTCAAGACCGTCTCAGACCTGTACGCTCCGGTCACCGGCGAGGTGGTGGAGGTGAACCCCGAACTGCTCAGCGAGGCCGACGATTTCAAGCCGGAGCTGGTCAACGACGACCCGTTCGGCCAGGGCTGGATGGTGCGCGTGCGCTTGACGGATCCCTCGGAACTTGCCGGGCTGCTGGACGCTGCCGCCTACAAGAAGATCACCGAGGAGGCGGGATGAGCTACCTGCCCCACACCCAAGCAGACCGCGAGCACATGCTCGAGGTCGTGGGGGTGCCTTCGGTGGAGGATCTCTTCGCGTCGATCCCACCTGCCCTCCGCCTGGGCCGCGATCTGTGCCTCCCGGAGGCGTTGACCGAGCACGACCTCCTCGAGCACCTGGGCCAGATGGCGTCTCGCAACCAGGAGGCGACCCGCAGTTCCTTCCTGGGAGCGGGGGCCTATCAGCATTTCGTCCCCACCCTGGTCGAGACTGTGACCTCGCGTTCGGAGTTCCTGACGGCTTACACGCCGTATCAGGCGGAGGCCAGTCAGGGCACCCTGCAGGCCATCTTCGAGTTCCAGACGATGATCTGCCGTCTGACCGGCATGGACGTGGCCAATGCCTCGGTGTATGACGGGGGCACGGCGGCCACCGATGCAGTCCTGATGGCCCTGGCCCAGACCAGGCGCCCCAAGGTCCTGGTCTCGCGGGGGGTCCATCCCCACACTCGCGGGATCCTCGCGACGTATCTTGCCGCCGGCGGGGGAGTGGTCGAGGAGATTCCCTTGCGGGACGGTCGGACCGAGATCCCTCAGGTGGGATCCGACGTGGCGGCAGTGGTGATCCAGGTCCCCAACTTCCTCGGACAGGTCGAGGATGGACCCGCCTTGTGCCAGGCGGCCCGGCAGGCCGGTGCCCTGGCCATCGTGGCCGTCAACGACCCGGTCAGCCTGGCGGTGCTGGAGGCCCCCGGGGCCTACGGAGCGGACCTGGTGTGCGGGGAGGCCCAACCGGTCGGCCTTCCGCTCTCGTTCGGAGGCCCTTACGTCGGCTTCCTGGCAGCTCGCAAGGATCTCCTGCGCCGGATGCCTGGACGTCTCGTCGGCCTGACGGCCGACGGGCAGGGGCGGCGGGGCTTCTGTCTGACGCTTCAGGCCCGCGAACAGCATATCCGCCGCGAGAAGGCCTCTTCCAACATCTGCTCCAACCAGGGCCTGTGCGCCCTGGCGGTGACGGTGCACCTGGCCCTGCTGGGACCGGAAGGCCTGCGCCGCGCCGCGTTGGGCTCCATGAGCTCCGCGGCCTACGCCGCCGGGCGTCTGGCTCAGGTTCCCGGCTTCTCGCTGGTCTTCTCCGGGCCCGGCTTCCACGAGTTCGTCCTGCGCTGCCCGGTTCCACCCGAGCAGCTTCTACAAGGGTTGGCCGAGCGGGGGATCCTGGGAGGTTACGCCCTGGGTCGAGACTATCCCGAGTTGGCCGATTCCCTCCTGGTCTGCTGTACGGAGCTGAACCGACGGCAGGACGTGGAGGGGCTGGCCCTGGAGTTGGAGGCCCTGGTCCAGGCCTCCGTGGAGGTGACCCCGTGAAGACCTTCGAGCCCACCCTCTTCGAGAAGTCCCGTCCCGGGCGTCAGGGGACCATGCCCCCGGAGACGGATTGCCCGGCGGTTCAGCCAGAAGAGCTTCTTCCCGCGGGAATGCTTCGCAAGGCCCCCCCGGCCCTGCCCGAACTCTCCGAGCTGGATGTCCTGCGCCACTTCACGCGGCTCTCCCAGCTCAACTTCTCGGTGGACACCCACTTCTACCCCCTCGGCTCCTGCACGATGAAGTACAACCCGAGGGTCAACGAGAAGGCCGCCACTCTTCCCGGTTTTGCGGCCATCCATCCCCTTCAACCCGAGTCGACGGTGCAGGGGGCGCTGGCCCTGATGTCCTCCTTGCAGGATTGCCTGGCCGAGATCACCGGGATGGATGCCATCACCCTGCAACCCTCGGCGGGTGCCCACGGCGAGATCACGGCGTTGTTCATGATCAGTCGCTATTTTCGGGACAAGGGAGAGAAGAGGACCCGGGTCCTGGTGCCCGACTCCTCCCATGGGACCAACCCGGCCAGTGCCGCCCTGGCGGGGTTTGAGGTGGTCACGATTCCCTCCAACGCCGAAGGTGGGGTGGACCTGGAAGCGCTCCGGGCGAACCTCGACGCGAACGTGGCCTGCCTGATGCTGACCAATCCCAGCACCCTGGGGCTCTTCGAGACCGGCATCGAGGAGATCGCCTCCCTGGTGCACGAGGCTGGAGGCCTGCTGTACTACGACGGAGCCAACATGAACGCCCTGATGGGTCTGGTCCGTCCGGGCGACATGGGTTTTGACCTGGTCCACCTGAACCTGCACAAGACCTTCTCGACCCCCCACGGGGGCGGCGGTCCTGGATCCGGACCGGTCGGAGCGAGGGGCGAACTGGTCCACTACCTGCCCGGTCCTCGCGTGGTCCAGGATGGCCAGACCTTCCGCACGGAGGTGCCTGGGCACAGCATCGGCCGGGTCCGCACCTTCTGGGGCAACTTCCTGGTGCTGGTGCGGGCCTATGCCTACATTCGCACCCACGGCTCGCAAGGTCTGCAGGATGTCAGCCGGGCGGCCGTGCTGGCGGCCAACTACATGCGGGTCCGTTTGCAGGGGCACTTCGATCTGCCTTATCAGGGGACATGCATGCACGAGTTCGTGCTGTCGGCCCGCAACCTCAAGACCGCGCGAGGGGTTCGAGCCACTGATGTGGCCAAGCGCCTCCTGGATTTTGGCTTCCACTCCCCGACCATCTACTTCCCCTTGATCGTCGAGGAAGCCCTGATGATCGAACCCACCGAGACCGAGAGCCTGGAGACCATGGACGCCTTCATCGAGGCCATGCGGACCCTGGCCGAGGAGGACCCCCAGACCCTGCACGACGCCCCCCAGACCCGTCCTGTCGGAAGACTGGACGAGACCCAGGCCGCCCGCAAGCCGGTCCTGGCCTGGCCTGAATAGCCTTGTCCTGGGCCGAACTGCTCGGGCAGCTCCGCGGGGCCTCCTGGCAATACCTCCTGGACGACCCTCGTTTCGGCGAGGAGAACATGCAGCGGGACCTGGCCTTGTTGGAGGAATCCACAGGGCCGGTCCTGAGGCTCTATTCCTGGCGCCTGCCTTGCCTTTCCCTGGGCTACGGGCAGAGGGACGGCTGGGTGGATCGCGATCTGTGCACCCGGCTGGGGGTCGAGGTGGTGCGCCGCCCCACGGGGGGACGGGCCTTGCTGCATCAGCCCGACGAGATCACCTACGCCGTGGTCCTGCCCGACGCGGCGGGGGTCTCGGTCCAGGAGGCCTTTGAGGGCATTGCCGCCCTTCTGGCCCAGGCCCTGGCCCGTCTGGGTGTGCCCGTGCAGACGGCGCAGGCACACCACGCCCCCTCTTCGGGTGCGCACCCCTCGTGTCTGGCCGTGGCGGCTCCCGGCGAGGTGGTGGCCGGGGGCCGCAAACTCGTGGGCAGCGCCCAGGTCCGTCGGCAGGGTCGGTTGCTGCAACACGGAGCCCTGCCCCGGCGGACCGATGCCGAACTCCTGGCCCGGGTCATTCCCGGAGCCCTTCCCCAGGCCGATCTGGCCAGCCTGGGCTTCGAGGATCTGAAGGCCGCCGAACTGGCCCAGGCCTTCGGCGAGGTCCTGAGGGCGGGGCAGGGAGCAGGATCGTCTTCCACCTGACTCCTGGCCTGGTTGCCCCTTGGAGCCGGGCCCCTGGACGGCCGACAGGGCGAAGGCATCCCCGGGCAGGTCTTTTGATGTCCAAGCAAAAGGGCCCATGGCGTGAGTAGGAGGGGGATCCTGAACTCACCGCTCTGGTCGTGGCGAGTTCCGGAACCCTCTGTTGGAGGTCGGGACCGTGCCCGATCCGCGCTCGTCGACCGTCGCCTCCGCCGCAGATTCCTCCTCTTCCCTCCAGCCTGGACCGAGGGAGGGGGGTGGCCCCACGGCGCTCCGGGACGCCCTTCTCGAGACCAGGGCCTGGATTCAGCGCAACTCCGGAGGAGAAACGCGTCCGGTGCGGGAGAAGCTGCCCAACCCCGTGGGTCCCAGCTTTCGCGAGAACCGTGTCTTTCGGGGGGGGTCGTGGAGCGCTGACCTGAATTCGGTTCGACCGGCCTTCCGTGACTTCTTGTATCCGGGATATTGCGGCGATGACCTGGGCTTCCGGGTGGCCAGGTCGCTCCCCAGGGCGGAAGACCTCTCGCCTGGCAGCCCGGTTCGGCTCTGCGCGCCGGTTGACTGATGGCTGGGAAGAAACTGCGGCAGAGAAGGGTTCAGGTTGTTCCTCGTTCACCGGCGGACCCTGTCAGGAGGATCTGCCCGGTTTCTGGTCTCAGCGCAGGTCCAGGCCGACACCCAGGGCAAACAGGACCGACAGGACCCACATGGTGACGCCGACCTCGCGCCAGCGGCCCGTGGCCACCTTCAGCACCGCGTAGCTGGTGATGCCCCAGATCAAGCCGTTGGCGATATTGTAGGTCAAAGGCATGATCACCAGGCACAGAAACGCGGGCAGCGCCTCGGTGACGTCCGTCAGGTCCAACTTCGTGACCGGCTCCAGCATCAGGAAGCCGACCAGGATCAGGGCCGGGGCGGTGGCCACCGCCGGCACGAATCCCGCCAGGGGGGCAAAGACCATGGCCAGCAGGAAGAGCACGCCCACCGTGATTGCGGTCAGGCCGGTTCGGCCCCCCTCCGTCATGCCCGAGGCGCTCTCGACGTAGGTGGTGGTGGTGCTGGTCCCCACGAAGGCACCGAACATGGTGGTGGTGGCGTCCACCAGCAGTCCCCGGCCGAGACCGGGAAAGGTCTGGTTCTCGCGGTCGATCCAGCCCATCCGGGTGCCCAGGCCCACGAAGGTGCCGGCCGTGTCGAAGAGGTCGACGAAGGTGAAGGTGAAGACGATCACCACCAGCCCCATCTCCAGAGCCCCGACGACGTCCATCCTTCCCATGACCAGGCCCAGGACGCCCAGGTCGGGCAGCGAGACCAGGCCGCCGCCGCTGGGAAGGCTGGTCACAGGGCCTTCGGCGCCGGGCACGAACAGCCCCGCCACCGTCACGGCCAGGATGCCCAGCAGCAGGGCTCCGCGCACCTTGCGGGCCAGGAGCCAGCCCATGAAGAGGAGGCCGGCCACGGCCAGGGCGACGGGGGGGGAGTTCAGTGGGCCCATCTGGACCAGGGTGGCCTCCGAGGCTTCGACGATGCCGGCGCTGCGCAGGCCGATGAAGCAGATGAACAGGCCGATGGCTCCCGAGGTTGCCAGTTTCAGGTTGTAGGGGATCTCGCGGATGATCCGCTCGCGGATCGGGAGCAGGCTCAAGACCAGGAAGAGCAGGCCGTCCAGGAAGACCGCACCCAGGGCTACCTCCCAGGGAATGTGCTTCTGGGCCACCACCGTGTAGGCGAAGAAGGCGTTGACTCCCATCCCCGGGGCCAGGGCGAAGGGGAGCCGGGCGACCAGGCCCATGGCCAGGCACCCGAAGGCTGAAGCCAGGGCCGTGGCCAGCATGACCGCGCGCGGGTCCATCCCCGTCGAACCCAGGATCTGCGGGTTCAGGAACAGGATATAGGCCATGGTCAGGAAGGTGGTGACCCCTGCCAGGATCTCGGTCCGGATCGAACTGCCCGAGCGCGAGACTCCGAAATGGGAATCCAGGAACTTGAGCACGACGTGCCTCCCCGATGCGGTCTCACGGCCCTGGGGTTTGCCCGGAGCCGCAGGTCGCCCTGTCTTCTTGAAGCGAGGGGTCTCAGCCCGGTCGGAAGGCCTCCACCAGCCCATCCATCCCCGTGTCTCGGTGCGCGATGCGGATCCGTTCGAAGCCGGCCCGACCCAGGCCGCTGCGGATCTCTTCGAAGGTATAGGAGTTCCCGCCATTGTCCGCGGTCAGCATGTTGACGGCGAAGAGGGCCCCATGCCGGGGGCGGATGCGATCCTCGCGCAGGACGTGGTCGCGGATCACGATCCGCCCGCCAGGGTCCAGGGCCTCGAAGGCCTTGAGGTAGAGTTCGATGTTCTGGGCCGGGGTGTTCTGGTGGATGATGGCCGAGATGAAGACCAGGTCATGACCCGTCGGCAGGGGATCGCGATTGTAGTCCCCTGCCACCAGGTCGACGCGGTCCAGCACACCCTCCTGCTCCAGGCGTTCCCGGGCCATCCCCACCACGGCGGGCCGATCGAAGAGGGTGGCCCGCATCTGGGGGCAGGCCTCCAGGAAGGCCAGGGTGTAGGTTCCCGAGGCGCCCCCGACGTCCAGCAACCGGCGGGCCTCACCCGGCTGGATCATCTTGACCAGGCGGGTCGCCAGAGGGGTCCCCACCACGTGCATGGCGCCGATGAAGGAGCGCAATCGATCCTCCTCCGAGCGGCCGTCGCCTCGAGGCGGGGCCACCTTCCCCGTCAACTCGCCCCAGCGCTCCCAGAGGTGGGCACTGTGCAGGACCATCGGCAGGACCGAGTTCGCGCCATCGGAGGTCAGCATCTCACGCGCCGACGCCTCGGTCCGGTAGGCCTCGTCCTGCTTCTCCAGCAGCCCCATGGCGGTCAGGGCGTCCAGCAGGATCGTCAGGGCCCGCAGGTCGGCCTCCAGTTCGGGGGCCAGGTCTCGGGCCGTGCGGGCACGGGGGGCCAGGCGAGTGAACAGGTCCAACTCGGCTCCTGTCAGAAGGAGCCGCGCCTCCTGGAAGGCGCGTGCCAGGCCCAACAGTTTTTCGCGGGTCCACTCGGGGGGGGTCTCCATCGCGTCCCTCCAGCGTGAAGTCTTCGTCCGCGCGTTCGGTGCCCGGCGGGGGGCAATCCTGCTTGCGGCAGCGCAGGTCGTGGGGTCTTGTCGGGGGAGGCGCACTCGGGTCGGTCTCAGATCCGGCATGCGCCCTTGCAGTCGGGGCATAAGACCATGCCGTAGTCTTCTTTCAGGACCAGGCCCCGGCCCTGGCATCCGGGACAAGGTCGGGGCGCCTCCGGCGCAAGAATCCCGGTTGCGGGCGCTCCTGGAGAACCGGGGCTGTCCTTGGCCAGGGCCAGGAAGCGTTCGGAGAGCCCCGCCGTCTGGAGATCCTCGGCCTTCCAAGCCTGCTTGAAAGCCTCCTCGAAGCAGGCGACCGCCTGGGCGTCCCTCTTCTCCATGGCCTCCAAAACCCCCAGGTTGTGGAGGGCCCGGGCGCGCGATTCGGCGTCGCCGCTGCGGGCGGTCACGCTCAGGATCTCCTCGAAGACCCGTCGGGCCTCGACGGTCTGACCGGATTCCATCAACAGGACCCCGATGGTTCCCAGGGCCGGGGCCAGCCTCTCCAGGTCGCCGGAGGCCATCGCGTCGTCCGCCAGGGTGGTCGCCAGGCGGGCCCCCCGAGGGGAGTGGCCGCACCTGGCGAAGGCGGTGGCCATCCGCAGAAGCAGGACCGAGGCCTCTCCCCGGTCGACGTCGGGGCGGTCCCAGAAATCGAAAGCCATGTCCTCCAACTCCTCCAGCCAGCCCGGTTGCGCCGTCTCGAGCACCCCGGCCATTTGTTCGGCGTCCGGGCATTCGACGACTCTCTTCACGAATGCGTCCATGCTCACCCTCCGGATCCGGGCCACCCTGCCGACCCGCGTCTGAGGTCTGGCTTCAGGGAGTCTGGAAGGGGAACCTTGGCGGCCACGGGCCGCGGTTCCTGTCTGGTCTGAACACCAGCGCTGCAGGGAGGGATCCCCGGTGGAGGAGGGACAGGGTGGGGAGGACGGGTTTTGGAATCCAGCCCCGAATCGGCGGCCGAATGCCACGGCGGGTGGCGGATTCAGGCCCGTTTGGAGGGCTTGCAGAGAAGGGCCGTCCTGGTCTATCCTGCGCCCATGTCCGACCTTCCCGATGACCCTTCTCCTGGAACGACTTCTGGCTTGGATGACAGTCTGGAATCGGCTGCCTGGCGGCATCTGGACCGCAAGACCATGCCACCGCGGGCCTTGGGCGCCCTGGAGAGACTGGCCGTTCGCATCGCCTGTCTGCAGGGAACCCTCACGCCCACCCTGCACAGACCGGTCCTGCTGCTGGCGGCGGCCGACCACGGGGTGGTCACCCGTGGGGTGAGCTTCAGCCCCCGGGACGTCACCTGGCAGCACAGCCTGAACCTGGCCAGAGGGGGAGGAGCGGCGGGCCTCTTCTGTCGCCTTCATGGCATCGACCTGGTGGTGTGCGACGTGGGAGTGGACCACGAGTTCGCGCCCGAGGACGGGGTCGTGGACTGCAAGGTGGCCCGAGGAACCCGGGACCTGAGTCAGGAACCGGCCATGACCTTTCAGGAGTGCCTGGCCGCGATGTCCTGGGGGCGTCGGAAGGTGGCCGAGATCGCCCGCTGCGGCAGCAACGTGGTCCTCTTCGGCGAGATGGGCATCGGGAACACGACGCCTGCCTCTGCGCTGGTTGCGGCCCTGACCGGGCTCCCCGTCGACCAGTGCGTGGGGGCGGGGACGGGGATGGGGCCAGCCGCGCTGGAGCACAAGCGGAAGGTGGTGCGCGCCGCGATGGCCCTGCACGGGCCGCCCTCGGACCCCCTGGAGGCGATGACTTGCCTGGGCGGGCTCGAGCTGGCCTTCATGACCGGCGGAGCCCTGGCGGCTGCCGAACACGGAATGCTCATCCTGCTGGACGGATTCATCGTCACGGCCAGTCTGCTGGTGGCCAGCCTCATGGACCCTCGGGTCTGTAAACACGTCGTGGCCTGCCACGCCTCGGCTGAGCCCGCCCACGGACCGTGCTTGCAGCAGATGGGCTTGGAGCCCCTTCTGGATCTGGGGATGCGTCTGGGGGAGGGCTCCGGAGCCGCCTTGGCCTGGCCTCTGGTTCGGGCTGCCGTCGAGATGTTCAACTGCATGACCAGCTTCTCGGAGGGAGGAGTGGTCGATGCCGTCACTCCGATCCAGCAGGCCCTGGCCCGAGAGGGGCTCTGATGGGCGGGGGCTTGGGGTCCTGGAGGCTGGGGACCACCAGCTACATCCTGCCCGACGACCTGTCAGCCAATGTCCGATTCCTGGCCCCCCGTGTGGACGACGTGGAGCTGGTGCTCTTCGAGTCGGAGGACTTCGGCAGCAACGTTCCGGGGCCTGAGGCCGTCGCCGAACTGACGGACCTGGCCGCGGAACACGGCCTGACCTACACGGTCCACCTGCCGACCCATGTGCGTCCGGGTTCGTGCCGCCCCTCCGAGCGCATCCTGGCCGTGGACACCTGGAATCGCGTGATGGAGCGCACCGAGCCGCTGGAACCCTTCGGCTACGTCCTTCATCTGGAGGGCGACCAGCCGGGAGCCGTTCCCTCCTTGGACATCCCCGCCTGGCTGGAGAACCTGGAGCGCTCTCTGGAGGCCTGGATGGGGGCGAATCGAATCCAGCCCGAATCCATCTGCGTGGAGACCCTGGGCTATCCCTTCGAACTGGTCTGGCCCCTGGTCCGACGGCGGGGCCTGGCGGTGACCTTGGACATCGGGCACGTCTGGGGGATGGGATACGACGCCGAGGCTGCCGTCCAGGCCCTGCTGCCCCACGCGAGGATCGTGCATCTGCACGGAGTTGACGGGGTTGGGGGGGAAGACCATCAGGGGCTTGAGGTGACCGACCCGGTCCTTCTCGGATCCTTCCTGAAGGCCCTGTCTGCCCAAGGGGGCGATCGCGTGGTGACCCTGGAGGTCTTCTGTCAGCAGCATCTGGAAAGCTCATTGGAAGTCCTGGAGAGCTTTCGGAGGAAGCCTTGAGCGCTTCTCGAGTGACCCTGGTCCTGGGCGGCGGGCGGAGCGGCAAGAGTCGTTACGCCGAATCCCTGGCCCAGGCCATCTGCCGGGATCCCGCCGGGCGGGTCTATTTGGCCACGGCCGAACCGTGCGACGAGGAGATGCGTCGCCGCATCGCCGACCATCGCCAGGATCGGGAGGCGCGCTTCGTGACCGTGGAGGAACCCCTGCACCTGGGGGCGGCCCTCCGACAGCTTCCCTCGGGGACGCGCGTGGTCCTGTTGGATTGCGTGACGGTCTGGTTGGGGAACCTCCTGTTCCATCTGCCCGGGGAGGCGGAGCGTGCGGCCGAGGTGGCGGCTCTTCTGGAGGTCCTGGAGGATCCTCCTTGCGACCTGGTCCTGGTCGCCAATGAGACCGGTCTGGGGATCGTTCCAGCAGACCCCCAGACCCGCCAGTTCCGGGACCTGGCGGGGCGGCTCAATCAGGACCTGGCCGCCCGGGCGGATCAGGTGGTGCTGGTGGTGGCCGGGATTCCCGTCCGCGTCAAGGGGCGCCTTCCCCGATTCAAACTGGAGGAACGGCTTTGAAAGGCCTGTCCGGTGCCTTTCGGACCCTGACCATGTTGCCTGTTCCCGGGCCTGATGGCGGCTCGGGGGCCTCCGGGCTTGCCTGGTTTCCCCTGGTCGGAGCCTTCCTGGGCGGCGCCGGCTGGGCCCTGGCAGCGGGTCTCCTGAGGCCTGGATCCCTGGCTTGTGAGCCCCTGGGCTGCCTGCTGGTCGGAGCCCTGGTCGTGGTCCTGTGGGCCTGGTTGACTCGGGGGCTTCACCTGGACGGGTTGGCCGACCTGGCCGATGGCCTTGGAGGGGGGTGGACCCGCGAGCGAATCCTGGAGATCATGAAGGATTCCCACGTCGGCTCCTTCGGAGTGCTGGCCCTGGTGGGCGGATTGATCCTCAAGACGACGGCCGCCGGGGTCCTGTGCGCCTCCGGAGGTCTCTTCTGGCTGGGCGTCGCGCCGGTCCTGGGGAGATTGGCCATGGTAGCCCAGGCTTGCATCCATCCCTACGCTCGTCGGGGAGCCGGGACGGCCGCAGACCTGGTACGCGAGGCCGGCCTCGCCCACCTCCTGGGGGCTTCGGCGCTGGCCCTGGTTCTTCTGGCCTGCATGATTCCCCAGGAAAGTTGGCCTGCTTTGCCGGGAGTGCTGGGGGTGGTGGTCCTCCTGACCGGCCTGACGGGCCTCACCGCCCGCCGCAGGATGGGCGGGGTGACGGGCGACGTCCTGGGGGCGACCTGCGAACTGGCCGAGACCTCTGCCCTGGTTGCGGCCGCGCTCCTCTGAATCGGGCCGGCTGGCCAGATGGCCAGGGCCGAGGCCTGAATCGTCCCCGGACCTGTCTGTCTCCTCTCACTGACACGTATTGTCATTGATTTGGCGTGGGATGCACCGAAAATTCCCGTTCTTACAGGAGTTCTCGCTTATTGCCTTGGTCCTGATTTTGGAATGACTGGTTGAATTCAATTCTGGGAGGAATCCGTCTCAGCACTGTCAAAACCCTGAGGAGCAGAGCAGCGTCCGACTGGCCTGGGGGCTCGAGTCAGGAGATTGACTTCACGGGGACAGGCGCAGGAGACATCATGGGCAACAAGGTCGAGGATCTCTTCCGCTATCGATTGCCCGGCAAGGAACTCCACCTGGAGGAACTGCTGGCGATTCTCCCGCCTCGGCTGATCCGGTCCCTGCTCCATCACGGCGTGCAGACGGTCGGGGCCCTCTACGAGGCCTGCCGCACGGGAGAGGGCCTGGACTTCCTGGAAAGCTGGCAATTCAAGCAGATCCGGCTTGCCTTCAAGGTCTGGCCCCGCCACCACGCCCACCAGTGTCAGGTGCAGGCCAGACTTCAACAGGCGGCAGGCAGGCAGTGGTACGTGCCTTCCTGGGATTGGCAGGACGAGGACTGGGAGGACTCGGAAAACGACGAGGGCTGTCGGCACTGGAAGGGCGTGCGCGAGATCATCATGATCCGGGCCACCCGATCCTTGAGCCGGGCCTCGGCCCGGGCCCTGCGAGCCCTGCGCCGAAGCGGCCTGGAACGCCCCAGGCCTTCGACCCGGGCCGTGGAGCGCCTGGCCGCTCCATCCGGCCAGGGGAACGGAACCAGGACGCTCGCTCCCAGGCCTCCCGGGCCTTGACGACGCGGCTCGCAGGACGCTATCGTACCGGCGTTGATGCCCACCTTCTCGATCCAGACCCTGGGTTGCCGAGCCAACCAGGCCGACTCCGAGCAGCTCCGCCAGATCCTCCTGGGAGCGGGCTTCCTGGAGGTCCCCTTCGGCTCACCGGCCGACTGTGCCATCGTCAACACCTGCACCGTGACCGGTGAGGCGGACCGCAAGTCGCGCCAGACCTTGAGACGGGCCTCCCGCCAGGCCGGCACGGTGGTGGCCACCGGTTGCGGCATCACCCGGCGCGGAGGTCTCCAGGCGCTTCCCGGGGCGGTGCTGAAGCTGGCCCCGGAGAGCCGCGAGCAGGTACTGGAACTCCTCGGCGCTTCGGGGTGCCCCGGCGGGACCGCGCTGAGACACGGGCTTCAGGCCGCACGCAGCCGGGCGCTTCTGAAGGTCCAGGAAGGCTGTGACCACTTCTGCAGCTACTGTATCGTGCCCTACGTGCGCGGTCGCTCGCGCAGCACGCCGGCCCAGGCCCTGGTGGAGGGGGCTCGACGCCTGGAGGAGGCGGGACACCGCGAGATCGTCCTGACGGGGATCCACCTGGCCGTCTGGGGGCGCGACCTTCCCGGAAGGCCGGACCTGGCGGATCTGCTGGACCGGCTGCTGGAAAGGACCCGGCAGGTCCGCTTCCGCCTGAGTTCCATCGAGCCGATGAGCTTTCCCCATCGGATTCTCGAGAGGATGGCGCGCTTCCCCGACCGGGTCTGCCCCCATCTGCACCTGGCCTTGCAGCATGCCAGCGACGCGCTCCTGAAGAGGATGCGCCGGGACTACACCTGGGCGGAGTATGACCTGCTGGCCCGGGACTTCCTGGGCTCGGTCCCTGGGGCCTGCCTGACGACGGACGTCCTGGTGGGCTTCCCTGGCGAGACGCAGGCCGACTTCGAGGTCCTGACGGATCGTCTGCGCACCCTGCCCTTCCTTCACCTTCATGTCTTTGCCTATAGCCCTCGGAAGGGAACGGCGGCAGCCCTCTATCCCGATCAGGTTCCAGAAATCATCAGGAAGACGCGCTCCGAGCAGGTGATTCGCCTGGGGGAGCGACTGGCTCGGGCGGTCCGCCACAGGTTCCGAGGCAGGGTCCGGCCGGTCCTGGTGGAGCGCGCCGCAGATCGGGCGGGGGAGTGGCTGGGGACGGCCGACAACTTCCTCTCCGTCCGTCTCCCGGGCCCTCCCGCCCTCTTGGGGCGGATCGTCCCGGTTCGACTGGGCCGTGAGGAGGATGGCCTGCTGCGCGGACTTCTGGTGGGGGAGGAGTTCGCGCTGGGGCGGTAAACTCCAGAGCCCGCCTGGGGAGTTGGGGGGCAGTTCCCTCCCTGACCCTGGCGTTCGGGTCGGATCCGACCCGCACACTACTGGCTGGGATGGCGATCATGGCGGGTCTTTTCGACAGTCTTCGGGCCAGGCGCCCGCGCGTGGACAGGGTGGCGGCTTCGGCGGCCTCCTCCGAGCACTGGGTCAAGTGCTCGGGGTGCGGGACGGCCATCTATCGCCCGATCTTCCTCGAGAACGGGAAGGTCTGCGAGAAGTGCGCGCACCACCATCGCATGACCGCGTGGGAGCGTCTGGACCTGCTGGCCGACGCCGGCACCTTCCAGGAATGGGATGCCAGCCTGGTCTCGGTCGACCCCCTCGGTTTCGGTCAGGAGTACCTGGACAAGCTGCACTCCGACCGGGAACGGACGGGTCTGTCCGATGGCCTGCTGAGCGGCTCGTGCTCTCTGGGCGGGATCCCCGTCGCCCTGGGGATCATGGACTTCAACTTCCGTGGGGGGTCCATGGGCTCGGTGGTGGGCGAGAAGGTCGTTCGCGTCCTGGAGGGCGCTGCGGAACGACGGATTCCCGCGGTGCTGGTCACCTGCTCGGGAGGGGCCAGGATGCAGGAGGGCATGTTGTCCTTGATGCAGATGGGCCGGACCTGTGCGGCGGTGCGCCGCCTCAACCAGGTGCCCGCTCCCTTCCTGGTGGTCATGACCGACCCGACCACGGCGGGGGTGGCGGCCAGTTTCGCCGCCTTGGGGGATGTGATCCTGGCCGAACCGGGTGCCACGATCGGCTTCTCGGGGCGTCGGGTGATCGAGCAGACCATCCGCCAGGAGTTGCCCCCCGGCTTCCAGTCCTCGGAGTTCTATCTTGAGCACGGCTTCCTGGATCGAGTGGTACCCCGAGCCGAGTTGAAGGACACGGTCGCAGCTATCCTGGGCATGCTGTGCGTCCCGGCGGAGGTCAGGCGATGATTCTTGAAGTCGAGAAACCCCTGCTCGAGCTCGAGCGCAAGATTCGCGAGCTGCAGGAGGTCGACCGGAGCGCCGGAGTCGATCTCTCGGCCGAGATCCGGCTTCTGGAGCGCAAAGCCCGGCAGCTCAAGGAGAGCATCTTCCAGAACCTCTCGGCCTGGGACCGGGTGCAACTGGCCCGCCACGTCGATCGCCCCGGCACCCTGGACTACGTGGCCCATCTCTTCACCGACTTCGTCGAGCTGCACGGCGACCGGTTCTACGCCGACGATCCGGCGGTGGTGGCAGGGTTGGCCCGATTCCATGGGCAGCCTTGCGTGGTGTTGGGGCACCAGAAGGGTCGGGGAACGCGCGAGAACCTGGCACGCAACTTCGGGATGCCGAACCCCGAAGGCTTTCGCAAGGCGGGACGCTTGATGCGCCTGGCCGCTCGCTTCGGCCTTCCCATCTTCACCTTCGTCGACACTCCCGGTGCCTATCCGGGCATCGAGGCGGAGGAGCGCGGCCAGTTCGAGGCCATCGCCAGCAACATCGCGCTGATGAGCGAGTTGCCCGTCCCGATCCTGACCGTGGTGATCGGAGAGGGGGGGAGCGGAGGGGCGCTGGGCATTGCCCTGGCCGACCGCGTCCTGATCCTCGAGAACAGCGTCTATTCGGTGATCTCCCCGGAGGGTTGCGCCACCATCCTCTGGCGGGACGCGGCCCGGGCCGAGCAGGCCGCGACGGCCCTTGGACTCACCAGTGAGACATTGAAGCGCCTGGGCCTGGTGGACGAGGTGCTGGCTGAACCCCTGGGCGGCGCTCATCGCGATTTCGAAGGCACGTTCCGCACCGTCCAGGACGCTCTGCGGCACCATCTCGAGACGTTGCAGGACATGGAGGGACACGCTTTGTTGGATGCCCGCTACGCCAAGTATCGCCGCATGGCCGTGCTGGGGGAGGCCAGATGAGCCACCGCCGCCGCACGCGAATCCTGTGCACGATCGGCCCGGCCTCCGCCAACGAGCAGGTCATGGAAGCCTTGTTCGATGCCGGCATGGACGTGGCTCGCCTGAATTTCTCCCACGGGACCCACCAGGACCACCGCAGCCTCTTCGAGCGCCTGCGACGCCTCAGTGACGCTCGCGGTCAGTTCCTGGCCATTCTCCAGGACCTCTCCGGTCCCAAGATCCGCCTGGGGACCGTGGCTCCGGGCACGGTGCTGACCGAGGGGAGTCGATTCATCCTGACCTCCGAGCCGGTGGAAGGCAGCGCCGAGATGGCCCAGGTCACCTACCCCCGACTGGCGGAAGAGGTCTCCTCGGGGCATGGCGTGCTGCTGGATGATGGCCTGCTGGCTTTGGAGGTCGAGCGCGTCGAGGGAACTCGGGTCCTGACGCGGGTTCGCACAGGAGGGCCGATCAGCTCGGGGAAGGGCGTCAACCTGCCCCACACTCGTCTTTCGGTTCAGGCCTTGACCGAGAAGGACGAAGCCGACCTGCGCTTCGGCCTGGAGTTGGGGGTCGACTACGTGGCCTTGTCCTTCGTCCGGCATCCCAAGGATGTCGAGGCGGTCCGCCGGATCATGGCCGAGGTCGGGGTCTACCGCCCGGTGATCGCCAAGATCGAGAAGCCCGAGGCGGTCGAGGCCATCGAAGGGATCGTCCAGGCCTTTGACGGGGTCATGGTGGCCCGGGGGGACTTGGGTGTCGAGATGCCCATCGAGAAGATCCCGGGTGCCCAGAAGCGGATCATCGCCCTGGCCCGGCGCTACTACAAGCCCGTCATCACGGCCACGCAGATGCTGGATTCGATGATCCGCAATCCGCGCCCCACCCGCGCCGAGGTGACCGACATCGCCAACGCCATCCTGGACGGCACGGATGCCGTCATGCTCTCGGGGGAAACCGCTTCGGGCTCCTATCCCGTGGAGGCGGTCCGAGTCATGGATCGGGTTGCCAGAGAGGCCGAGACCTGCTTGCCCTTCGAGCAGGTCTACGAGCTGGGGGCGCCCAAGGGAGCCGCGGAGGAGGCGGTGGCCCTGGCGGCCTGCGAGATCGCCGAGGTGGTCGATGCCCGGGCCCTGGTGGCCTGCACCACCTCCGGTGGGAGCGTCCGCCGGGTCTCCCACTTCCGCCCCCGGGCCCCGATCATGGGGGTGGCCCATGACGAGGTGGTGGCGCGTCAGTTGAGCCTGCTCTTCGGCGTCGTTCCCTGCCACATTTCCAACCTGACCACCGCGGACGACCTTGTCGTTCAGGCCGCCATGACCGCTCGTCGCTATGGCGTCGCTGAACCTGGCGACCGGGTGGTGGTGGTGGCCGGCATTCCCCCCGGAAAGCCCACCAACCTGGTCCACCTCTTCACCCTGCCCCCCCAGGCCTGACCCTTCGGCCTCTGCTCTTCTGGAGGCCTCCTGACTGGCAGACTGAGCCATCGTCAGGGAGGAGCACCGCGAGGAATCTTCAAATCAAGGTCGAAATCCCTTCGCCTGTATCCTTCCCGGGGGGCCTGCTGCGATGAAGAGACGCTCCTCCCTGGCCACGCTGGCCGGGGTTCCCCTGTTCAGCCTGGTCCTGGTCTTCCTGCTTTCGGTGGGAGGCTACTACTCGTTGCAGGTCTTCCAGCAGCAGAGACTGGTCTGTCGCGGCAAGCAGGCCGAGCTTCGACAGGTGGAAGAGCAGATCCGCGAGCTCCAGGCCCAGAACGCGCTCCTGCAACGCCAGCAGGCGCGTCTGCGCACGCCCCAGGGGATGGAGGAGGTGGCGCGCGAGAAGCTGGGCATGGTGCGCCCCGGCGAGATCGCCTACGTGGTCGAGCCTGGACCGCCCGCGAAGACTGCCCCGGAAGAGGTCACCCCGGCCCCGCCCGCCCCGCCGCCCCCCGGCATGTTCCAACGCGTCCTGGATCGCCTCCTGTTCTAGAAGAAGGGCCCCCAGGTCCAGGTCTTCCGCAAATCGGGCCGCCTCCAGGGAACCTTCTGGCCTTTCTTTGGTTCATGCAGGGAGTCGCCTCCGTGTGCAGCATCATGCATGGTCCATTTGAGGAAGGCATCAACCGGCCGTCGGGCGGCTTGTCGGATCCGACGGAAGAACCCGACCGGCTGGCATCACGCGTTGGAGGAAAGCATGAGAATCCCTAGGATCGTCGTGGGAGCCGCGCTGGCCCTGCTGCTGGGTCTGTGTCCGGCGTTCGCCCAGGAGCGCTCGGACATCCCGGAAAATTACACCTGGAATATCTCGGAACTCTACCCCTCGAAGGCTGCCTGGGACCAGGCCCGGGAAGGGCTGGCAGGCCGCCTGGGCGAGATGCGTGCCTTCCGCGGTCGGCTCGGTCAATCGGCCCAGACCCTCTTGAAGGCCCTTGAGACCCGTGAGGAACTGTACAAGGAGATCGAGCGGGTCTACCTCTACGCCAACATGACTTCGGACGTCGACACCCGGGACTCAAAGGCCCAGGCGATGATGCAGGCGGCCCAGAAGCTGGAGAACGACTTCGCGACCGAGTCTGCCTATTTCGTCCCCGAATTGTTGGCCCTGGGCGACAAGCCGGTGGCGGAATTCCTCCGCAAGGAGCCGGGTCTGGCCTCGTTCAAGCCGGTCCTGGACAACATCCTGCGCCAGCGCAAGCACACCCTGACCCCTGCCGAAGAGAAGATCGTGGCCCGCACGGCCGCCATCACCGGGGCCCCCCGTTCGCTCTACACGATCTTCACGGCCGCCGAGATGCCATTCCCCGAAGTGGAGCTCTCCGACGGTCGCAAGGTCCGCCTGGATCAGTCCGCCTACGGCCTGCACCGCGCCTCGCCGGTGCGCGCGGACCGCGTGAGGGTCTTCCAGTCCTTCTGGAAGACCTGGCAGGACTATCGCAGCACCCTGGGCCTGGCCCTTTTCAACCACGTCAAGACCCACGTCCTCAACAAGGACCTGCGGGGGTATGAGTCCAGCCTGGCAGCGGCCCTGGACAGCTACAACATCCCGACCAGCGTCTACCACCAACTGATCCGGGACGTCAACCAGAACCTGCCGACCCTGCACCGCTACCTGCGCTTGCGCCAGCGGATGATGGGTCTGGACGGGATCGGCTACGAAGACCTCTACGCTCCGACCGTCAAGGCGGTCGAGATGTCCTTCACGCCAGAAGAGGCCATGAAGCTGACGCTGGATTCGACCGACCTTCTGGGCTCGGATTACCAGGCAGCCCTGAAGAGGGCCTATGAAGAGCGTTGGGTCGACTGGATGCCCAGCCCTGGAAAGCGCTCGGGCGCCTACAGCACGGGGGCTTATGATGTCCACCCCTATCAGTTGCTCAACTACAACGGCCAGTATGACGACGTCTCGACCCTGGCCCACGAGTCGGGCCACTCGATCCACACCTTCCTGTCCAACAAGAACCAGCGCTACGCAACCTCGGACTACTCGATCTTCGTGGCCGAGGTGGCCTCGACCCTGAATGAGGACCTGCTCTTCCATTACATGATGGACCGGGCCAAGGACGACGAGACCAGGCTCTATCTGCTGGGCGAGCGCCTGGAGACCTTCCGCACGACCCTCTTCCGCCAGACCCTCTTCGCCGAGTTCGAGCTGGCCATCCATGAGATGGTCGAGAAGGGTGAATCCCTCACCGGCGACACCCTCAACAAGCTCTACCTGGACCTGGCGCGCCGTTACTATGGTCATGACGCCGGGGTCTGCAGCGTGGACGAGCTGTACGGCGCGGAATGGGCCTTCATTCCGCATTTCTACTACAACTTCTACGTCTACCAGTATGCCACCAGCCTGATGGCTTCGTCTTCAATCGCCGCCGAGATTCGCCAGGATGCGGCCCAGGGGTCGACCAAGGCTCGGGATGCCTACCTGCACATGCTGTCCAGCGGCTCGTCGCGCGACCCCGTCGACCTGCTCAAGGCGGCCGGAGTCGACATGAACACCAGCGTCCCCTTCAAGGCCGCGATGCGGGAAATGAACCACATCATGGACCAGATGGAGGCCATCCTGGACAAGAGCGCTTCGGCCAGCCGCTGACGCGCCTCGCCGGATCCTGAAAAGGCCCTGGATGGCTTGCTCGTCCAGGGCCTTTCCTCATGTTCAGACGTGGGTTCGGGCCAGGCTTCATCGCTGCGGGGGCTTCCGCCTTCCGGGATAGGGGAGGGCCCTCTGGCGGACCGGCGAAGGCCCTGGAATGAAGAAAGGAGAGGCGCCCCCATGATTGCCCTGGAGACGATCCTCCTGCCCACGGACTTCTCAGACTGTTCCTTCCAGGCGTTCTCCCACGCCCGGGACCTGGCCGAGGCCTCTGGCGCCAGGATTCACCTGATCCACGTCGGCGATTCACCAAAGGATTCGTCAGAGGTGGAAGGACATCTCGAGCGTTTGGGGCGGGAACAGGAGCTTCCGGATTTTTGCGTCCGGGCTGAGGTGGGGCATCCGGCCGAGGTCCTGGTCCGGCTGAGCGGGCAGGTGCCCGAGGCGGTGATGGTCATGTCCACCCATGGGCGTCGCGGTGCGGGCCGGATCGTCCTGGGCAGCACCACCGAGGCCGTGGTCTCGCAGGCCCACTGTCCGGTGCTGACCGTCAAGCGCCCCGAAAGCTGCGAGCCCACATCCTTCCCCCTCGACCGGAGCACGCGGGAGCCGGCCCCGCGTCTGCATGTGCAGAGGATCCTCGTGCCCGTCGACTTCGAGTCCCCTTCCCGGGACGCCCTGGCCTACGCCGTCGAGCTGGCGGGGGGGCTGCGCTCGGAGATCCTGATGGTGCATGTGCTGGATGAGCCTCATCCCGACCGCCAGCGAGCCGCCTGGGAGTTCCTGGCCGAGCTGGGGCGTCGCTTCGGAGTCCCGGAGTCTTGCCTCTTCATCGACACCGGGGATCCAGCCGAGGCGATCGTGGCCCTGGCCGAGCGCAAGAAGGTGGACCTGGTCATCCAGGGAACCCGGGGGCGCCGGTTGCTGGCGGGCCTGCCCCTGGGCAGCACCGCCAGCGCCGTGGTCCGCCGGGCCTCGTGTGCCGTCCTGACGGTCCGGGGAGCCTGGCGCGTGGTGCCCTTGTTCGAAGGGGCCGAACCAGAGCCAGGAACGCCGCCCTGAGCGGGGAGGTTTGTCTCAGCGCCCCTCCGCGAAGAGGATCTCGGCGGCTTCCATCCCGCGTTCCACGTTGCGCAGGCGCACCAGCACCTCGGTGCCCGGGGTCAGGTCCCGCACGGTCTTGCCTTCAGGTTGCACTCGCAGGTCCTGGGGCAACCGGAATCTCAGCTCCACTCCGCTGGGGCGGGCCATGAACATCTCCTCCCCCCGGACCTCGACGATCGTGCCGGTCAACTCCTGTGAGCTCTCGGTCATGTCCTTGTGCGTTTCGGATTTCGCCAGCGCTGAAGCTCGTGGAGCCTCCTCCACCGTCGCGGGTTCCTGGGGGGCCGTCAGGCCCTGGGAGGAGAGGGGAGCCTGGTCTCCGGAGGGACGCGGGGGGCCGCTGGTCTGGGGTGAGCAGCCCCAACACCAGGTCACCAGGATCAAGCTCAGGACGAGTCGGCGCATCGAGGCCTCCGGAAAGGACTTCTTTCCGCTCATGATCGACGCGCCCCGCACGGGCCCCTCCAGACTCGTCGCCTCGCCCCCCCCGCTCTGTCAGGATGTACACAATCGGGATCCCGCAGACCCTTGCTTTTGGGGAGCCTGTTCGATAAAGTAAGGCTCGCCGAATGATCTGGAACAAGGAAGCCTTCCTTTCAAAAGGCTATCCTGGCTTGGACGGGGCAAGCCTCCTCGACCCGAAGAAAGAGACCTTTGTCACGAAGCCATGCGTTGCCTGACCGAACTGGCCATGAATGAAGAAGCCCTGGTCCACTCCGTGGGAGGCCCCCATCTCCGGGCCCGACGGATCATGTCCCTGGGTTTGAGTCCCGGGGCCCGGGTTCGCATGGTCCGGCGTGCGCCGCTGGGAGACCCCCTGGAGTTCGACGTCTCCGGGTGCCTCTTGATGCTGCGCTCGGAAGAGGCGGCTGGAATCGTCGTCGAGGGCTGATTCCATGGCCTGCCTGGCGGATCCCGCCAGTGCTGATTTGCGCTTTGTCGCCGTCGGCAACCCCAACACCGGCAAGACCACCCTGGTCAATGCCTTGTCGGGTTCCTGTCTGCGGATCGGCAACTGGCCGGGAACCACCGTCGAGAGGGTGGAGACCTGCTTTCCGGTTGGAGACCGTCACGCCTGCCTGGTCGACCTTCCCGGAGCCTACAGTCTGGCGGCTGGGACGGCGGAAGAGCGCCTGACCCGCGACGAACTTCTGGCGGCGCGCCCGGACGCCGTCGTCGACGTGGTGGACGCCAGCAACCTGGAGCGCAACCTCTACCTGACCCTGGAGCTGGCCGAGCTGGGGTACCCGCTGGTGGTGGCCCTCAACCTGCTGGACGAGGCCAGGGCACGAGGCCTGGACCTGCGCCTGGAGGTCCTGGAAGAGCGTCTGGGGGTTCCCGTGGTGGCCACCGTTGCCGTGCGCGAGCAGGGCATGGAGGGCCTGGTCGCAGCCGCCCTTCAGGCCCGGCCCGCGACGTTGCGCCTGGACTACCCCGAGAGCATCGAAAACGCCGTGGCCCGGTTGGAGCCCCTGATCCAGCATCCCTCCCGTCGCTGGATGGCCCTGGCTGCCCTCTCGGGCGAGCCGATTGCGCTGGATGAACCGGCCTCCAGGCTTCTTGAGACCCTGAAGGTCGAGCTGGTCTCGCTGGGCGTCGATCCCTTCCTGGGGATTGTCGGCACCCGCTATCAGGCCGCGCGTGAGATTGCGGCCAGCGTCCAGGCCACTCGACCCGGGGTGCATCGCCTGACCGAGACTCTGGACCGCTGGTTCCTGCACCCCTGGCTGGGAATCCCCCTTTTCCTGGTGGGAATGCTTCTGGTCTTCCGCTTCACCTTCCAGTTCTCCGACCCCTGGGTGGGATGGCTCGGGCAGGTCCAGGAGGTGCTGGGCGGCTGGATCGCGGCCTTGCCTTTGCCGGGACTGCTGGCTTCCTTCCTGGCCGATGGCCTGGTCGGTGGGATCGGGACGGTCCTGGCCTTCACGCCGGTCTTGTTCTTCCTCTTCCTGGCGCTGAGCTTCCTGGAGGCCAGCGGTTTCCTGGCGCGATCCGCCTTCCTGGTGGACCGTCTGATGAAGGCGATGGGCCTTCCCGGCCGGGCCTTCATTCCCATGATCCTGGGGTTCGGCTGCAACGTCCCGGCCATCTCAGCCACCCGCACGATGGAGTCCTTCTCGGACCGCCTGCGCGTGGCCATGGCGGTTCCCTTCGCGGCCTGCAGCGCGCGCCTGGCGGTCTTCACCCTCTTCACGTCCGTCTTCTTCCCCCAACACGCAGCCGTGGTGGTCTTCAGCCTGTACCTCCTGGGCCTGCTGGTCGGGATGCTGACGGCCCTGGCCCTGGGCCGTCTGACCCCTCCCAGCCAGGCGGGCTCGGCCATGGAGCTTCCTCCCTATCGGATTCCCACCTGGAAGGTGGTGTGGCGACAGGCTTCCGCCCGCACCTGGAGCTTCGTCGAGGGGGTTGGAGGCGCGATCCTGGTCTCGGTGGCGGCGGTCTGGGTCCTGTTGAACCTGCCACCCGGCGACATCTCGCAGAGTTTCTATGCGCGACTGTCCATGGGGCTGGCCTGGCTTCTGGGTCCGCTGGAAATTCACGACTGGCGCCTGGCGGGCGCCTTGCTGCCGGGGTTCGTGGCCAAGGAGGTCGTGATCGGCACCCTGGGTGTCAGCTACCTGCAGGCCGACCCGGTGGCTCCCATGGGCCTGGTCGAGGGGCTCCACGAAATCACCTCGGGGTTGGCCGGGGCGCTCTGGGCCACCCTGCAGGCCTTCCCGGCTTTGCTGGGATTGCCTGGCATTCACCTTCCTCCTCCCGAGGCTCCTGAAGGGCTCCCCGCCGCGCTGTCCCAATCGATGACCCGTTCCGGGGCCCTGGCCTACCTGGTCTTCGTCCTGCTCTATACCCCTTGCGTGGGCACCCTGATGGCCCTGCGACTGGAGTTCGGGCGTCGCTGGGCGGCCCTCTCGGCCGTCTACCAGTTGCTTGTGGCTTACGCCCTGGCCTTCCTGGCAGCGAGGCTTCCCCTATGATCGAGCGCCTGCTGGAACTGCTGGAGGCTCCGCGCTCGCCGGGCGAACTGGCGCGCGAACTGGGGACGACCGGTTCCGCGGTCGAGGGGATGTTGGGTCTGCTGGAGTCACGGGGCTACGTCGAGCGCCTCTGTGATTCTCCTCCGTGCTGTGGCGGGTGTGCGGTCCGGAATCTGTGCCCGGGCCCCGGAGCAGTGACCCAAGGGGTCTGGCGACGCACCTCCCGGCCAGAGAACCCGTCCTGACGGACCCGGACGAAGACGCGACCTGGTTGCCTCCGTTCAGGCGCAGGCGCTGCCGGGACGAGGTGCGAAGAATTGCAGATGGAGATCTGCTTTCTTCTGAACGGCATCCCGGTCCGGGTCCAGGCTCACCCTGAAGAGTCGCTGCTGGAGATCCTGCGCAATCGCCTGGGGATCCGCTCCTGCAAGGAAGGCTGCCGGCCTCAGGGACAATGCGGGAGCTGTCTGGCCCTGGTGGACGGTCGCCCTCTGACCACCTGCGCCGTTCCGGCCACCCGCGTCGAGGGGCGCAACGTGGTCACCCTGGAGGGGCTGGACCCGGTGGCGCGCGATCTGTATGCTCGCTGCTTTGAGGCCACCTCCGGCCTGCAGTGTGGTTGGTGCATTCCCGGGATCGTGATCCGGGCTCACGCCTTTCTCCAGTCCAACCCGCAACCGACCCGGTCGGACCTGGCCCGCGCCTTGGATGGACATGTCTGCCGGTGCACCGGCTACAAGCGCATCCTGGATGCCCTGGAGCTGGTGGCTGCCGTCCGCCGCGGCCAGCAGATTCCCGAGGTCGAGCGTTCGGGAGGGGTGGGGCGACCGGTGGTCCGCTACCAGGCCCGCGCCTCGGTGCTGGGCGAGCGAGCCTTCGTGGCGGATCTCACCCCACCGGACCTGCTGTTCGGGGGCCTGGTTCTTTCTGGCCACGCCCGGGCGCGCGTGCTGCGGGTGGATCCCTCCAAGGCGCTGGCCCTGCCCGGCGTGTCGGGCGTCCTGACGGCGGCCGATGTGCCCGGAGAGCGTTGGGTGGGCTTGATCACCCAGGACTGGCCGGTCTTCGTGGCCGTCGGGGAGGAGGTCCGCTGCGTGGGAGACGTCCTGGCCGCCGTGGCCGCGGAGGACCCGGTCCTGGCGCGCCGGGCCGCGTCCCTGGTGGAGGTGGACTACGAGCCGTTGCCCCCCATCCTGGAGCCCGAGGGCGCTTTGGAGTCGGACGCCCCCCAGGTCAACCCGCGACACGCCAATCTGCTGTCACGCAGCCATTACTCCCGGGGGTCGGTGGACCAGGCTTTGTCTGAGAGCGCCCACGTGGTGGCGGGGGTCTGGACCACCCAGCGGGTGGATCACCTCTTCATGGAGCCGGAGGCCGCCCTGGCCGTTCCGGAGGAGGGGGGAGTCCGGCTCTTCACCCAGGGACAAGGGATCTTCGATGACCGACGCCAGGTGGCAGCGGTCCTGGGACTGGAGCCGGAGGCGGTCCAGGTCGAACTGCTCGCCAACGGAGGAGCCTTTGGCGGGAAGGAGGACCTCTCCGTCCAGGCCCACGCAGCCTTGCTCGCCCGTCACACGGGCCGTCCGGTGCGGCTCGCGCTGTCCCGGGAAGAATCGGTGCTGATGCACCCCAAACGCCACCCCATGCGCCTGGAATATGCGGCGGGGTGCGATGCCGAGGGTCGTCTGACGGCCGTGCGGGCGCGGATCGTCGGGGATACGGGCGCCTATGCCTCGGTCGGCGACAAGGTGATGGAGCGGGCTGCAGGTCATGCTTGTGGTCCCTATCGCGTTCCGGCCCTGGATGTCGAGGCCCTGGCCGTATACACCAACAACCCTCCATGCGGCGCCATGCGGGGCTTCGGAGTCAACCAGGCCGCCTTTGCGATCGAGGGCTGTCTGGATCTTCTGGCCCGCAAGGTGGGCCTGGACGCCTGGGAGATTCGCCGGCGCAATCTGGTGGGCCCGGGGGATCTCTTCACAACCGGCCAGGTGCTGGGGGCACCCGCGGCCGGAGCCGCAAGGACCCTGGACACCCTGCGCGAGCCGTATCTGGAGGCCAGGCGTCGCGGCCGCGCCGTCGGACTGGCCTGCGGGATCAAGAACGTGGGCATCGGCAACGGGATGGAGGAGTGGGGGAAGGCTCGGCTGGTGGTCGAGGCTGACGGCACGGTGTCGCTCTTCTGTGGCTATACCGAGATGGGCCAGGGGCTGCTGACCATCCTGACCCAGTTCGCTGCCGAGGCCAGCGGTCTGCCCTCGGATCTCTTTCGGCCCCGGGTCGACTCCACGTTCGCCTTGGACTGCGGTCAGACCACGGGCTCAAGAGCCACCTTCTTCGCGGGGCCGGCGGTTCTGGACGCCGCCGGCAAGCTGCGAGGGGATCTGGAGTCGGGCAGGACCCTCTCGGACCTGGCGGGCCGGGTCTATGCCGCGGATCTGCGCCGGGCCGACACGACCGCACCGGGGGCGCCGGGTCCGGTGAAGACCCACAGCGCCTTCAGCTACGCGGCCCAGATGGTGGTCCTGGATCCGGAGGGCCGACTCGAGAAGGTGGTGGCCGCGCACGATGTGGGGCGGGCCATCAATCCCGTTCTGTGCGAGGCCCAGATCGAAGGCGCCATCCACATGGGCCTGGGGTATGCCTTGTCCGAAGAGCTGCCTTGCGAGGACGGGCGGCCCGTGTCCACGCGTTTCCGCGACCTGGGTGTCCTGCGCGCGCGGGACATGCCCGAGATCCAGGTCTACCTGATCGAAGAACCCGAGCCGGAGGGCCCCTGCGGTGCCAAGGGGGTCGGAGAGATCGGTCTGGTGCCCACGGCGGCAGCGGTGGCCGGTGCCCTGGCGGCCTTCGACGGGCGGACCCGCTTCTGCCTGCCCATGAAGGACTCACCCGCCTTCCAGGCCCTCTCGGTCGGACGGCTCGCAGGAGACCGCAGCCGTTGGCACTGAGCCGTGTTCGCCACCGATCACCTCACGGCGCGCGCGGAGGAGGTGAGCCGAGACCGAGCTGAAGAGATGCTCGAGGATCCGTGCCGATTCGGCCCGTCCTTGGCCTGGAGATCGGCTCTTTGCGGAGGCTCAACCCAGCCTTGGACTCAAGCTTCTCGACGCTTGGCGACCCAGACGTATTCGTTGCCGTCGTGCACCGGCTGGCCTTGGAAGCCACCCTCGAGGCGTTCCAGTTCGAAGCCCTCGACTTCCAGCAACAGCTTCCACTCGCGGCCGTAGATCCAGGTCAGTTCAAGGTCGTGGACACCGGACTCGACGAGCTGGCCCGTGGCGTCAAACCGCTCCAGCCGCATCATGACGAGCTTGGACTGTTCGACCAGGTCGGAGCGGGGGCACCAATGGCTCTGGACGACGCGCCCGCCATCCCCGGTCGCCGTCGTGCCGTCTACGCGCACGGTGGAGTAGGAGGGCAGCAGGAGCGGGTTGGGTTGGAAGAAGTTTCCGGCGAAGCGGCCCACGTCCGTCAGGTGAGCGGCCACCCGCTTCAGACAGGAACGCTGCTCGGCCTGGGTCCGCAGGTGCAGGAAGGCCCGGAAGGGCACGTAGACCAGTCCGAAGCGGCGGCCGAGGTCGAAGTCGGCCATGCTGGCTTCCACAAGCGTGACCCGCCGCGACACCTCGGCGGGTTCCTGGGCCAGGACCTGCCTCGCCCGCCCCAGCATCGAGGACGAGAGATCCAGGCCCACGACCTCGATCCCGTTCCGAGCCAGATGCAGTCCGACCCGGCCGGTCCCGTAGGCCAGTTCCAGAACGGGCCCGCCGGCCTCTCGAGCCAGCGAAAGGTAGAACTCGCGCTCTCCCGGCATGAAGTCCTCAGGATGAAGCAGGTCGTAGAGATCCGGGCGCTGCGTGTATTGCATGGGAGGTCGGTTCGCGAGTCTCCCGAGGCCGTCCTGCAGACCCGTTTCGACATTGGATCTCTGTGGAGCACCCTGTTTCCTCGGCCCGGGGAGGGGCTCCTCTTGCCTGGGCCCCCTCGGGCGGAGATCGTCGATTCCCGGCGAAGAGGGATTGCTCGAGTCCCGCGCGCCCTGGCCCGCCGGGAGGGCAGGCGCAGCGCCTGGGACCTGATTCGTCCTGAAGCCACACCTGATATTGGAGAACGAAGAGCATGAAGAAACTGGTCCTGTTGCGGCATGGAGAGAGCACCTGGAACAAGGAGAACCGGTTCACCGGCTGGACCGACGTCGACCTGAGCGAGAAGGGGGTCCAGGAGGCCACGGCCGCAGGAATGACCCTGAAGGCCGAGGGCTTCGTCTTTGACGAGGCCCATACGTCTGTCCTGAAACGGGCCATCAAGACCCTGTGGCTGACCCTGGAGCAGTTGGACCAGATGTGGATCCCCGTCCACAACACCTGGCGGCTGAACGAGCGTCACTACGGCGCCCTGCAGGGCCTGAACAAGGCCGAGACGGCCGAGCGTCACGGGATGGAGCAGACCCATATCTGGCGGCGCAGCTACGACATCCCGCCGCCCGCCCTGACGCCGGATGACCCTCGCCACCCCGGCCAGGATCCCCGCTATGCGGGCTTGAGCCCTGCCGAGTTGCCGCTGACCGAGTGCCTGAAGGACACCGTGGCCCGCTTCCTGCCCTACTGGCACGAGACGGTGGCCCCAGCGGTCCGCAGCGGACGGCGCGTCCTGATTGCGGCTCACGGCAACAGCCTGCGCGCCTTGATCAAGTATCTGGACAACATCTCGGACCAGGACATCGTGGAACTGAACGTGCCCACGGGGATCCCCCTGGTCTACGAGCTCGACGACGACCTCAAGCCGATCCGGAACTACTACCTGGGGGACCAGGAGGCCATCGCCAAGGCCGCCCAGGCGGTCGCCAACCAGTTGAAGAAGTAGGTCCCCTCGCGGGCAGGGGACGCTCCGGCCGTTCAGCCGGGGCGTTCCCTCCCAGCGCCTGACCTGGCGCCGTGGATGCCCTCAGGGCCTCTCGATGACGCCCAGCACCGGGGTGAGCGCGGGGTACCCGGTTGGCACGCCCGCTGCCTCGTGCCGGTTGCCGTCGCACCAGATCCGGTAGCTTCCCGGAGGTTCGATGCGGTAGCGGTACTGGCCGCCTGCGGGGCAGCGGGGCATTTCGCGTAAGAACTTCGGCGTCACCACCTCGAGGGCCGAGGTGGGATAGGCGCCACCGTGCTGCACCGACCATTCCTCCACGGCCAGGGACAGGGACCTCAGGTTGGCTTCGCAGATCCGCAACTGCAGGCGAGGACGGTCCTCGATGTCGGGGGAACGGAAGTCCATCGCCTCAGAGACCTGGTAGTAGAACAGGACCTGCCGTGGGATGGTGGCCGTCCGGCTCCACTCCTCCTCGTCGAAGAGGAATACCATGTCCCGGTTCGAGAGCGCCAGGTCGATTCGCCACTGACCGTCCTGAGAGGACAGCATGAAGCTGCTGGAGCGCTCGAAGGTGGGCTGTCCTGGACCCCCCAGGCGGCTCTTCTCGCGGTGGCGCACGCGCGCGAGGCCGCGCTTCTCGTCGAAGGCCTCGACGTCCAGGGTCCAGTCCTGCACCTCGAATTGCAGGTCCGTGACCATCTTCAACTCCTGGTTGCCCACGGACAGCCCTCCGTGGCTTGAAAACTCCGGGAAGTTGCCGCCGATTCCGAGACTCTGGTGGGCATCGGTCCCACACCAGATCCGGTATCCCCCCTCTTTGGTGCAAGCGAATTGATACTCGCCCATGGCCGGACAAAGGGGCATTCCCCGGGGGAAGACGGTCCCCGGCCCGACCAACTCCTTCAGGGACGTGGGGAGGTTGCCGCCTCGGGCTTCGATGGCTCCGGCCAGGGCGAAGAGGTTGTAGCTGCACTCAGAAAGATCCTGGTAACCCTCCAACGAGATGCTGTCGAGGACCAGGCGCTCGAACTTCGAGCCCGAGTCCTCGGCCTCGACCCCGCGCACCTGGGAGAGGGCGGAAGCCATGCGATTGGCATACACGTCCGTCACGTAGGCCCGCACGACCTCCACGCAAGTCTGCTCCGGGCGCGGCTCTTCTGCGTGGGGAACGCCTGCCTGCATCAGGACGAGGAGAACGACCAGGGCGAGGCAGGGTTTCCTCATGGCAGGATCTCCAATTCGTTCATCAACTGAAACTCGGCAAGCTTGCGGTCGAAGCGGGCCTGCTCGAGTTCGGCTCGGGCCCGGTTCAGAACAGCGCGCGCGTTGGTGAGCTCGAGATACTGGGAGATGCCCGAGCGGTAGCGCCTCTCCGCCAGGACGTAGCTCGCCTTCGCCCCCTCGACCTGCTCCTGGTCGATGGCCGCCCGCCGGGTGGCCTCCGCCAGGGCCACGTATCCGGAGCGAACGTTCCCCAGGATCTCCAGGCGGAGAGCGCCGGCCCTCTCGAGGACCTCCTGGATCCGGGCCTGCACCTCCAGGTTGGCGCTCCGGGTCGCGTGGCCCTGGTTCAGGGGCACCGAGAGCTCCAGGGAAGCCCGCACCTGCTGATACAGGGGGGAGTCTGCCCCCACCAGACCACACGCCATCGCCAGGCTCAGGGTGGGGTTCAATGCGGTGTCGTTGAGGTCCACCTGCTTGAGCAGGACCTCGACCTGATTGGCGAGGCTCTTGATCTCCGAGCGGTTCTCGAAGGCCTGGACGGTGGCCCGGGATTCATCGGGAAGTGGCTCGAGGTGCGAATAGAGGTCGTCCAGTCGGGCGAAGGGATCCATGGGGGCGCCCACCATGGCTTCAAGTTGCACCCAGGCCTTGTTCAGGGAACCGAGTTGCTGGTTGTAGGCGGATCGCGCTCCGGACAGGTCCGCCTCCGCCTGCAGCAGGTCCAACTGGGGTTTGCGTCCGGCGCGCACCAGGCCTCGGGCCTGGTGGAGGCTCTCGGTCGCCATGCGGACGTTCTCCTCCTGCACTTCCATCAGCGCGCGGTGCAGGACCACCGAGAGGTACTGCTGGCGGATGTGGAAGGAAAGCTCGCGCCATTGGGTCTGCCAGTCGCAGTCCCAGGTGAGCAGGTCCTGCCGACTCTGCTCCACCGACAGGTTTCGGCGTCCCCCGTCGTAGAGAAGGTAACCCAACTCCAGGCGGGGGTTCAGGAAGACCGTGTTCTCTCTGGGCGAGGCAGCGGGGATGACGAAGAAGCCCAGGTCGATGGGATCCTGGCGGGGCGTTCCGCCATTCTGCAGCCACTCATGGCTGCGCCCGACCTTGACCGAGAGGTCGGGCACGTTGGAAGCCAGGCTCTGGCTGACCCGGGCCTCCGCCTGGGCATAGCGGGCCTGGGAGGCCAGGAGCAGGGGGTGGTGGCTCTTGGCCCAGTCCAGGGCCTCCGCCAGGGTCAGGTGCTGGCGCCCCAGGATCACGGTGTCCTCAGCCCAGGTCGGGACGGCCAGCAGAAGGAGCAGCAGAAGGGCCAGCAGAGCTCTCATGCTTCCTCCGGCGAGGCGGGTCGGTTCTCGGGATGGTCCTCCGCAGGCCTGCCGAAACCCGGCTCCTCACGCCACTTACGCCCCAGGGGATCGTGCGCGTAGGAGTACAGCACAGGTACCACCACCAGCGTGAGCAGCATCGACAGCGACTGGCCGCCCACGATCACGATGGCCATCGGCGAGCGGGTCCATCCGTTGGCTCCCGCCAGAGCCACGGGCAACATGGCCACCACCAGGGCCACGGTGGTCATCAGGATGGGGCGCAGGCGCGTTCGGTTCGACTCTACCAGGGCGTGGTACAGCGGCTTGCCGTGGGCCATGAGCTCGCGGGTGGTGTCGATCTGGAAGATGGCGTTCTTCTTGACCACCCCCACCAGCAGGAAGAGTCCCAAGGCCGAGAAGATGTTCAACGTGGCCCCGGCCACGAGCAAGGAGAAGAGGGCGAAGGGAAGGGAAAGGGGCAGCGTGGTCAGGATGATGGCCGGGTCCACGAAGCTCTCGAACTGGCTGGCCAGAACCATGTACATGAACACCACGCTCACCATGAACGAGATGGCGAAGGCCATCAGGGTGGGGGCCATATACTGCCCGTTGCCCTGCCATTCCACGGTGTAGGTGGCCGGGAGGCCCATGTCCTCGACCAGTTTCTTCCCGGTGGCCATGGCCTGCCCCAGGGCCAGGCCGTCCAGGTTGCTCAGCACCGTCACCTGGCGCTGCCGGTTGTGGCGGTTCACAACCGCCGGGGCATTCTGCCAGTCCACCCGAACCAGGTCTGCCAGCGGCACGAGGCGCCCCGAGGAATCCGGAACCATCAGTTGCGGGATCACCTCTGCCCGGGTCCTCTGCTCGGGCTGGAGCCGGACCACGACATCCAGGCGGTCCTTGCCCACGAAGAAGGAGGAGACCTTGGTGCCCCCGATCAGGGTAGACAGGGTGGAGGCCACGTCCAGGGGCTGCACGTTCATCCGGAAGGCCACCGCCCGGTCGATGTAGACGTTGGCTTCCGGTGCGGAGGGGTCCTGGTCCAGGTCCACGTCCACGAAGCCTGGTCGCTTGCGGAGTTCCTCCCGCAGTCGGTTGGCGGAGGAGGACAGCACGTCGAGGTCCGGTCCACGCAGCACGCACTGGAAGTCCGTCTCCTCGAAGAGGGTGGAGGTGCGCAGCTCCGGGTAGTCGGCCAGCAGGCCGCGGGTGGCACGCTGCGCGTCGAAGACGGTCCAGGTTGGCTTCTGCCGGACCCGTTCGTCCCAGGGCTCCATCTGGATGAAGATCTCCGCCCGGTTCACCGGCGTGCCGGAGTTGGGGTCGCCCCCCACCGTCATCAGGGTGGATTGCACCTGGGGGATCTCCTGGCGAATGCGTCTGGCGATCTCCGACACCATGCGGTCCATGGCCTCCACGGAGTTCCCGGGAGGGGCCGTGATCTTGACGCGCAGGGTGCCTCCGTCCTGGGGGGCCACGAAGTCCTGGCCCACGTGCCCGTACAGCCACACGCCCCAGCCCGCCACTCCCACGCATGCCAGGACCACCAGGAATCGAAAGCGCAGGCACTGGTGCACCAACCAGGCGTAGGGGCGGCTCAGGAGACGGTCGTAGAGCCCTTCGCCTTGAGCCTGCTTTGGGGGTTTCAGGAACTTCGCGCACAGGACCGGCGTGAGGGTGAAACTGACCAGCATCGAGATGGTGATGGTGGTGGCCATGGTGATGCCGTAGCCCGCGAAGTAGCGCCCGACGATTCCAGGCAGGAAGGCGATGGGTACGAAGATGACCACCAGCGACAGGGTGATGGCCAGCACCGAGAAGCCGATGGCCTGGATGCCCTTTTCGGCCGCGTCCTGGGGGGAGAGGTGCTCCTCTTCCATCAACCGAACGATCTCCTCCAACACCACCACGGCGTCATCGATCACGATGCCGACCACCAGGGCCAGGGCCAGCATGGTGATCTGGTTGAGGGTCATCGAGAAGGCGGCCATGGCCACGAACCCGCCCAGAAGCGAGCAGGGGATGGCCACCACCGAGATGAGCGTGGCCCGCAGGCTGCCCAGGAAGAGCCAGACCATGCCGCCTGCGAGGAGGCTGCCCAGGACCAGGTGCTCCAGGATTTCGTGCACCGACTCCTCGATGACGATCGACTGGTCCTGGGTGAGGGTCAACTGGATCCCTGGAGGCAGCTCTCGCGAGAGGTCACGGACCCGCGCCTTCACCGCCTCGATGACCTTCACGGTGTTGGCATCCGAAGACTTCACCACCTGGAGGGTCAGGGCCCGGTCCTCGTCCAGGCGAGAGACGGAGGTGGCGTCCTGCAGTCCGTCCTCGGCGCGGCCCACGGCGCGCAGAGGGATGGGAACCCCGTTCACCACCTTGACCACCACATCGTCCAGGTCGTCCACGCTGTCCAACAATGTGCGGGTCCGCATGGGCGTCTGGGACAGGGAGTCGCGCAGGGTTCCGCCGGCGACCTCCAGGTTCTGCCGGCTGATGGCGTCCTGGACCTCCTGCACCGCGACGCCATAGCCCGCGAGCCGGGTGTGGTCCAGGAACACGTTGATCTGGCGGGCCTGGCCGCCCACCAGGCTCACCCGGCCGACCCCATCCACCGAGGACAGGGCGTCCTTGATCGTGTCGTTGGCGAAAAGGGTGAGGTCGCCGATGTCCATCCGGCCCGAGAGGACCACGGAGATCACCGGCTGGGCGGCCAGGTCCACCTTCTGGACGATCGGCGTGTCGATGTCGCGCGGCAGGTTGTTGGTGATGCCCGCCACCTTGTCGCGCACCTCCTGGGTGGCCACATCTCCGTTCTTGTTCAGGTTGAAGACCACCACGACGCTGGAGAGACTCGTCGAGCTGGTGGATTTGATATAGTCCAGGCCCCCCAGTTGCGCGACCGCATCCTCCACCAGGCGCGTCACCTGCTGCTCCATCACTTCGGGGCTGCCGCCCGGGAGGACCACGGTGACGGTGACCACCGGGAAGTCGATCTTGGGCATCAGGTCCAGCCCGAGGGTGAAGTAGCACAGCAGGCCTACCACCACCATGCAGAGGTTGAGCATCAGGGCCAGGACGGGCCGCCGGACGAAGAGGCTCAGCCCGCTCACGCGCTCAGCGGCCTGGCGCGCTGGGGTCCCGCACCACCTTGCGGACCGTCACGTGCGCACCGTCGAAGAGGCGGTCCAGGGAACTGACGGCCACCTGTTGGCCGCCCTTCAACCCTTCAACTTCCATCCATGTCCCGATTTTCTCACCGGTGGAAACAGACACGGCGCAGACCGTCGTGGAGCCCTGGCCGGGTTGGATGACGAAGACCTGGAAGGCCCCGATGGTCTTCTGGAGCGCCGCCTCGGGCACCAGGGGAGCCTGTGGACGCGTGCCCAGCCGCAACTGGACCGCCCCGAAGAGCCCTGGGCGCAGGACCCCGTGGGCGTTGGCGAAGCGGGCGTCCACGGCGATGGTGCGACTCTGCGCGCTCGAGGCCGGGTTCACGTGCACGACCCGGCCTTTGAAGGTGCGCCCGGGAAAGGCGTCGGCGGTCACCTCCACCTCCTGTCCGACCTTCAGCTTTTCGGCGTACACCTGGGCGATCTCCAGGCGGACGTCGATGGGATCGAGCTGCGTCAGCCGGATGTAGGGTTCCGGCCCGCTGCCGCCGGGGCTGGCGTAATCCCCCTGGTTGACGTTCTTCGCGGTGATGTAGCCGTCAAAGGGAGCCCGCGTGGTGAGGTTGGCCAGGCGCTGCTCGTTGATGCGCAGTGCGGATCGCCGGACCCCCACGTTGGCCCAGGAGGTGCGCACCTGGTCCAGGGCGCCCTGGTAGTCGGCCTGGGCGGAGAGGAGGGCCTGCTTGGAGGTCTGCAACTCCTGCTCGGCGATGAGGTTGGCGCGGTAGAGATTCTGGTTGCGATCCCAGCTTTGGCGGGCGTTGTCCAGGCCGGCCCGCGCCTTCCTGACCGCAGGGGCGTCCTCGTCGCGCCGGGGAGGGGCGTCCAACCGGTCGACCCCCAGGGCCGCCAGGTCCGCCCGGAGCGAGGCCCGGTCCTGTTCGATCTGCAGGCGCACCTCTTCGGGATCCTGTTGGATCAGGACGTCCCCTTCGCGCACGTGGTCTCCCAGGTCCACCGGGACGTCCAACACAACTCCTGCGCTGCGGGGGTTGATGCTGGCCTCGTTCACCGAGCGCGAGGTTCCCACGGTGGAGAGCCAACGGGGGAGGTCAGCCAGGCGGACGGACGCCACGTCGACCTCGACGGCGGCGGACCTGGAGGCCTCGGGGGCGGGCGTGACGGAGCCCCGGCCGCCGCAACCGGCCAGGGCGGACAGCACAAGGAACAGGACGAGAATCCGACCGGTCACGTCTCAGGATTTCACCGAATTCGGAGGGGCACCTGCACCGGTCGGACCGGTCCACCTGGGAAGCGGGTCGGGTTGCCGAGAAATCCGCCTCTGGGAGGGAGGCCCGCGCCGGAGAGGATCGCAGGTCCCCCCACGACCCTGGCGCATGGCGCCCGGATGTGAGGGGCACAACGTGACGGAGCACCGGGGGCTACTTCGCCGGGATCAGCTCCAACGAGCCCAGGACCTTCTCGTAGGTGGGTTGCAGCCGGTTGGCCTTGAACGAGGCATACGTGCCGGTGAACCCGCACGTGTAGAAGCGGTCGTTCCCGAAGATGAACAGGTGCCAGCGGTGCTGGTCATCGGGCGCCTTCTCGTCGGCAGATCCCGTTCGGTTCTTGGCCTCCTTGCAGCGGAAGGCCGGCACGGTCGCCTTCCCGAATCGCACCTGGACGGGCACGACCTCGGTATAGTTGCGGTCTTCCTTCTTGCTCTTGAGGTTGATCTCATACAGGGTCTGGGACGGAACGCCCTTCATTTCGACCACGTTGATGTAGATGGTCCCCGCACCTCCATCCAGGATGGGGCCGATCCAGTCGGTGGTGGCCCCTTTCTCGTGGAGCTGGAACTCGGCGGGAATCTTCAGGCGGTATCCGTTGTAGGTGTCGGAATACTCTGACATCTGGCCCGAGAAGCCCTTGAAGGCTGCCCGGTCTTCCGCAAAGGCCCCGGTCAAGGTCAGGACCAGAAGTGCTGCGAGCGTCAGCCAGCCCGTCCTCGTCTTCATCGTGTCCCCTCCTGGCTTTGGAATTCGGGAAGCCGTCCTCCCGGGCTCGGGACTTCGAGGACGCCCAGGACCGGCCCTCCACAGGCGCGATGGCCCCAGGCGCCGAAGCCTCCGGCCGACGTCAAGAATTGCGATGGGGAGGTCTCCCATGCTGGAACTGGCCCTGGCGGCCCTGGCCTGGATCGCGCTTCATTTCTTGTTGGCGGGGCCCTTGCGCTCGCCGGTGGTTTCGCGACTGGGTGAGAATGGCTTCCGAGGCCTCTTTTCGGTCTTGAGCCTGGCGGGTCTGGCCTGGCTGGCGCTGGCCTGGAGAGGCGCTCCGACGGTTCCGGTCTTTCCCGGGCAGCCCTGGGTGGCGGCCCTGCTGATGCCCTGGGCATGCATCCTGCTTCTGGCGGGGGGGCGCCCGGACAACCCCACTTCGGTGCTGGCGGAGGTGGCCGGCGGCTCGGAGCTTCCCGTCCGCGGGATCACCCGGGTCACCCGGCACCCCGTGCTCTGGGCCTTCGCGCTGTGGGGTCTGGCCCACGTCCTGGCGGGGGGTACCCTGGGCGGAATCCTCCTGGGCGGAGCGATCCTGCTGAGCGCCCTGCGCGGGATGTGGAACATCGATGCCAAGCGACACCGGGCCCTGGGCCCGGCCTGGGAGGGCTTCGCTGCGGTCACCTCGCGGCTTCCCTTCGGGGCCATCCTGGCCGGGCGCCAGCGCTTCGTGCCCGCCGAGATCGGCTGGTTCCCGCTGCTCGGGGGCTTGATCCTGTGCGCGGGCCTGGCATGGGCCCATGAATTTCTCTTCGGGGTTCCGGCCTTCCCGGGCTGAGGGCGTCCACTCAGGGGATCCTCAGGCCGATCCCTCCCGCCAGGATCGTTTCGACTCACCCCCGGAAAACGGCCTCAGCGTGCGGCGTCGTTGGGGTCCGGGGAAATCCGGACGGCGCGGTTGCGGTTGCTGGGCGGGCCCTTCCGGTCGGCCCCAGGGGCCCAGGCCACCTTCACGTAGCCGCCGCCGGGGGCAGGGGTGATCCGGTCGAGCCAGCCGTCACTCCAGCGGCAGACGACAGCCTGCCCCTCCCAAAGCCAGGTGCCGTTCTCGCCCGATCCGAAGTCGCTGAGCGCGGATCCGTCGGCGTAGAGACGGATATAGAAGGGGCTCCCGTCGGTGTGCCGCAGCCGCCAGAGGCCTGTGGCCGGGAATGGCTGGGCCAATGCGGGAAGCACGGTGGCGGCCAGCAGCAGGAGGACGAGGAAGAGTCTGCGCATCCGGAGGGCTTCCGGAGACACGTGCCCCTTCCTGCCCCCTGATGCTCCTTCTGCCGCTCCGAGCCGAGTCCGTGGGGCAGGGAGGGTTTGCATTCCCCGGTCCATCTATTTAACACCATGTTCGCTCCCCAATTCCACCGTCATCGATTATAATATGAATAGCCGCCGAAGGCGCGGCTCAGGCGGTGACCAGGTCGCCCCAGGGGAGGGAAATCACGTGAGTTCTCCCGCAGCGTCCCTTTCTCTTCAATCCCTCGCCTCGGACCTCTCCGAGTCTTCGATTCCGAGCCCCAGTCAATTCATGGAATCCCGGGCGCTCCCCCGATTTCCCGAGGTCGAGGAGTTGTCCGATGAGGACCTCTTCACCTCGGCCCTGGCCGCCTCGGTGGCCCTGGTCCAGGAGCGGCTCTTCCTGGGGCGCTGCCTGCTGGAGATCCACCGACGCGGGCTGTGGGGGCAGTGGGGCTATAGCTGCCTGAACCAGTTCCTGGCCCTGGCCCTGCAGATGGACCCCCGCGAGGGCCGTGAGGCCCGCCGCGTGGCCCGGGCCCTGGAGGACCTCCCGCATCTTGCCGAAGAGGCCGAGGCCGGTCGCATCCGCTGGGCCAACCTGCGCGAGGTGGTCCGGGTGGCCACCCCGCAGACCGAGGAGTTCTGGACGCAGGCCGCCCTGACCCGGCGCTCCCGGGTCCTGTGCCGGATGGTCCGGCGGGCGCTGGACGGCGGGCAACCCTCGGAGGACTTGGAAGGCCAGGAGGCCACAGGGACGCGACTGGAACTCCGCCTTCTTCCCGAGGAACTCGAGCTGATCCAGGCCGCCACGGCGGCCCTCTCCGCCCAGGCCGAGGAGAGGCTGGATCCGCTGCAGGCGTGGCTGGAGATGTCCCGGCAGGTGGTCGAAGGGCGCCTGCGCACCACCCCGGCCCAGATGTCCAAGACCCGGGAGTTGCTGGAGGACCTCGAGGAGCTGCGGGAAGAGCAGGACCTGCGCGAGTTCCAGGCCGTGGCCGATGAGATGGCCAGCGAGAATTTCGAGACCGAACGACACGCGCGTGTCATCCAGCGCGATCTTGAGGTGCGCGGCGGCGACCTGGCCCAGGGCGCATGGGATTTGCTGGACCGGTTGCCGGAGTTGCCCTGGGCTGCGGCATCCGCATGGGAAGCGCCGGTTCCAGGCGACCCCGGGCTGGAGCGCGCCGGGCGGAGCCGAATTCCGCACTGGGATGAGGCCGAGGCGCGCGCCCGTCATCCCGGCGCGGCCATGCGACGCCACGTCCTGAGGCGCGACGGCTTCCGCTGCGCCTGCCCGGAGTGCCCCAACCAGATCTGGCTGGATGTCCACCACATCAGCTTCTACTGTCAGGGCGGGCTGACCGTGCCCGAGAACCTTGTGGTGTGCTGTTCGAGGTGCCACGCCAACATCCACGACGGAAACCTGCTGGTCACCGGCAACGCCGAGCAGGGCCTGACCTGGACGGATCGCCGCGGCCGCCCCCTGGGCTCGTGGACCCCAGCCGAGCTGGATCGGGCCGTGGGAAGCGCCCTGAGCCGGCGCGCCTGGCCAGTGGGGCCGTGCTGGGAAGTGCATCGGGGTCACCCTGTCGCGACCTGTCACAGGGTCCCCCTATCCTCTTGGCGAAGGCCGGCGGCCAAGTCTTGATGGGCCCGGGAGTCTCTGCGTGAACCACTTCTCCGAGAAAGTCTCCTTCCTGTGGTCGGTGGCGGACCTGTTGCGGGGGAACTACAAGCAGAGCGAGTACGGGAGGGTGATCCTTCCCTTCACGGTGCTGCGCCGCCTGGACCAGGTGCTCGAGCCCAAGAAGCCGGCGGTGGTGGCCAAGGCGAGGGACCTGGAGACGGCCAACGCCACGCTCCGCGACAAGATGCTGCTGCGGGCCGCCGGGGCCGGCTTCTACAACACCAGCCCCCTCGACTTCAAGCGCCTGCTGGACGACCCGGGCCACGCTGCGGCGAACCTGGCAGCCTATATCAGCGGTTTCTCTCCGAACGCTCGGGACATCCTCGAGCACTTCCGCTTCGACGCCCAGATCGAGCGCCTGGACCGCTGCAACCTGCTGTACCTGGTGCTGCAGAAGTTCGCCAGCGTGGACCTGCACCCCGACCGGGTCTCGAACCACGAGATGGGCTACCTTTTCGAGGAGCTGATCCGGAAGTTCGCCGAGACCTCGAACGAGACGGCGGGAGAGCACTTCACCCCCCGCGAGGTCATCCGCTTGATGGTGAACCTGCTGCTGGCGGAGGACGACGGGGCCCTGCGCGAGCCCGGGGTGGTGCGGACCATGTACGACCCGGCCTGCGGGACGGGCGGCATGCTCTCCGTGGCCCAGGAGTTCCTGGGCGAGCTGAATGCCCAGGCCCGGATGGAGGCCTATGGGCAGGAGCTGAACGACGAGTCCTACGCCATCTGCAAGGCCGACATGATGATCAAGGGCCAGGACGCCGAGAACATCAAGAACGGCAATTCCTTCTCGGAAGATGGCCTGCCGGGCCTGAAGGTGGACTACCTGATCTCCAACCCGCCCTTCGGGGTGGACTGGTCCAACGCCGAGGCTGTGGTCCGCCAGGAGCACCAGCAGAAGGGCCACGGCGGCCGCTTCGGCCCGGGGCTGCCCCGCAAGAACGACGGCTCGCTGCTGTTCCTGCTGCACATGCTCAGCAAGATGAAGCCGCCCCACCAGGGCGGGTCGCGGCTGGCCATCGTCTTCAACGGCTCGCCGCTGTTCACGGGCGCTGCGGGGTCCGGGGAGAGCGAGATCCGCCGCTACCTGCTGGAGAACGACCTGCTCGAGGCGATCGTCGCCTTGCCGGACCAGATGTTCTACAACACGGGCATCAACACGTACGTCTGGCTGGTCACGAACCGGAAGTCCCGGGCCCGCAAGGGGCTCGTGCAGTTGATCAATGGCGTGAAATACTTCCGCAAGATGCGCAAGTCCCTGGGCGACAAGCGAAACGAACTGGCACCCGAGCACATCGACGCCCTGGTGCGCCTGCACGGCGACCTCACCGAGGGGCCGGACGTGAAGATCTTCCCCAACGAGGCCTTCGGCTTCCACCGCCTGACCGTCGAGCGCCCGCTGAAGCTGAACTTCCAGGCCTCGCCCGAGCGCCTGGCGCGCCTGGAGGAGGAGACCGCCTGGACCAACCTGGTGACCAGCAAGAAGAAGGACCAGGCGTTGGCGGCGGCCGAGGTGGAGGAGGGGAGGACCGTCCAGGCCGAGGCCCTGCGCGTCCTGGGGCACCTGGACCCCGACCGGCTCTATCGGGACCGGGCCGACTTCCTGAAGGATCTGAAGAAGGCCGAGAAGGTGGAGGGCACAAGCCTGTCGGCGCCGGTGCGCAAGGCGGTGCTGGGCGCGCTCTGCGAACGGGACGAGGACGCGGCCGTGTGCCGGGACTTTCACGGCGCACCCGAGCCCGACGCGGACCTGCGGGATAACGAGAACGTGCCCCTGGGCTCTGGAATCCACGAGTACCTGGCCCGCGAGGTCCTGCCCCACGTGCCCGACGCCTGGGTGGACGAAAGCAAAACCAAGGTGGGATACGAGATCCCCTTCACCCGCCACTTCTACGAATACGTGCCGCCCCGCCCGCTGGAGGAGATCGAGGGCGAGATCCGGGCCCTGGAGAGCGAGATCCAGGGGATGCTGGCGGAGGTGCTGGGGTGAGCGATGATCTGGCGGTCCCCGACGAGGGCGAATTCCTCGTCTACCAGCAAGAGAACGGGCGGGTCCGCCTGGACGTCAGGCTGGCCGATGAAACGGTCTGGCTGACTCAGCAGCAGCTTGCCGACCTGTTCCAGACCAGCAAACAGAACGTCAGTCTTCACCTCAGGAGCATCTTCGAGGAAGGCGAGTTGCGGCACGGGGCAACTGTCAAGAAATACTTGACAGTTCGCCAGGAGGGCGCCCGCCAGGTGCGCCGCGAGTTAGACTATTACAACCTCGACGTGATCATCTCCGTCGGCTACCGGGTCAAGAGCCTCATCGCCACCCGCTTCCGCATCTGGGCGACCCAGCGCCTGAAGGAGTATATCGTCAAAGGCTTCGTCGTGGATGACGAGCGGCTGAAGAACCCGCCGGTGGGGGCTTCAGTCGTGCCCGACTACTTCGACGAGATGCTCGAGCGCATCCGCGACATCCGGGCCAGCGAGCGGCGGATGTACCTGCGGGTGAGGGAGATCTTCGCCCTGGCTGCCGACTACGAGCCGAGCCTGGGCGAGACCACGAAGTTCTTCAGCGTGATCCAGAACAAGCTGCACTTCGCCGCCACCGGCCAGACTGCGGCCGAGTTGGTGCAGTCCCGCGCCGACCACGGCCTTCCGAACATGGGTCTCACCACGTGGAAGGCTGACGAGGTGCGCAAGAGCGACGTCACCATCGCCAAGAACTACCTCAAGGAAGATGAGGTCCGCGAACTGAACCGCATCGTCGTCATGTGGCTCGACTTCGCCGAAGACCAGGCCACGCGCCGCAAGCAGGTGTTCATGAAGGACTGGGAAGAGAAGTTGGATGACTTCCTGCGCTTCAACGACCGCGCCGTGCTGCCGGATGCGGGAAGAGTCAGCAAGCAGGCCGCCGAGGGTCACGCCAAGGCCGAATACGATCGGTTCGCCGCCCGTCGCCGCGAAGCCAAGGAGAGCCTGGGCGAGGCCGAGACGATCAAGCAACTCGAAGCCGCCGCCCGGGAGCTTGGCGAGGCGAAGCCGGCTCGGAAGAAGGGCGGGCGATCGTGAAGGGGAGAGCCGGGGAGTCAAGACCCGCTTCCTCCCCTTCGACCGGGGGGACGGCACGGCCGCGGGCAACCCTGCCGTCCCGGGCAAATACCGCACGTTCTACCTGTGGGAGGAGGTCTGGCAGCGAGACAGCCTGCTGGACCTGGTGGGTCGCTTCCTCCACCTGCAGAAGGAAGTGCGGACCGGGCCGGATGGAGCCAAGGTCCATCAGGAGTCGTTGATCTTCCCGCGCTACCACCAGTTGGACGCGGTGCGGCGCCTGGTGGCCACCGCCCGCCAGCACGGCGCGGGCACGAACTACCTGGTGCAGCACTCGGCGGGCTCGGGGAAGTCGAACACGATCGCCTGGCTGGCCCACCGGCTCTCGGCCCTGCACGACGCCGAGGACCAGAAGGTCTACCACGCCGTGGTGGTGCTGACGGACCGGCGGGTGCTGGACCAGCAGCTCCAGGACACGATCTACCAGTTCGAGCACAAGGAAGGGGTCGTCAAGAAGGTCGACCGGGACTCGGGGCAACTGGCCAAGGCCCTGGAGGAGGGCGTCCCCATCCTGATCAGCACGATCCACAAGTTCGGGTTCATCCAGGACAAGATCGCCAGCCTCCCCGACCGGCGCTACGCCGTGATCGTGGACGAGGCCCACTCCTCCCAGAGCGGCGAGATGGCCGCCAGCGTCAAGGAGATCCTCTCAAGCTCTGCCATCGCCGCGAACCTGGACCGGGAACTGGAGGACGAGGACTTGGCCCTTCCCGACCAGTTGGCCCTGCGGGTCGCCCTGGCCCGGGGCCCCCAGCCCAACCTCAGCTTCTTCGCCTTCACCGCCACGCCCAAATACAAGACCCTCGAGCTCTTCGGCCACCGGGGGCCCGACGGCAAGCCCGCGCCCTTCCACCTCTACTCCATGCGGCAGGCCATCGAAGAAGGCTTCATCCTGGACGTGCTGCTCGGTTACACCACCTACAAGGCCTACTACCAGATCCGCCAGAAGGTGGCCGAGGACCCCGAACTGGACCAGCGCAAAGCCTCGAAGGCCCTGAACCGGTTCGTGGCCTTCCACCCCCACAACCTGGCCCAGAAGACGGCGGTCATCCTGGAGCACTTCCGGGAGTGCGTGCAGAGCCGGATCGGCGGGCGGGCCAAGGCCATGGTGGTCACCTCGTCGCGAGAGCACGCGATCCGCTACAAGCTGGCCTTCGACCGCTACCTGGCCGAGAAGGGCTACGGCGACATCCGGTGCCTGGTGGCCTTCTCGGGCGAGCTGCGCCTGGACGACGACCCGAACGCCGTCTACACCGAGGTCGGGATGAATGACGGCATCAAGGAGTCCGAGCTGCCCGGGCGCTTCGCCTCGGAGGGCTACCAGGTGCTGCTGGTGGCCAACAAGTACCAGACGGGCTTCGACCAGCCTCTGCTGCACACGATGTACGTGGACAAGCGGCTCTCAGGCATCCAGGCGGTCCAGACCCTGTCGCGGCTGAACCGCACCCACCCCGGCAAGGAGGACACCTTCGTCCTGGACTTCGTGAATGACCGCGAAGAGATCCTGGCCAGCTTCCAGGACTACTACGAGGCCGCCACGGTGGGCGAGGACGTGGACCCCCAGAAGCTGTACGAGCTGCAGACGAAGCTCCGGGAGTTCCAGGTCTACCGACCCACGGAGGTGGACCAGTTCGCCCGGGTGTTCTTCAAGCCCGTCGCCCGGCAGGGCCCGGGGGACCATGCCCGGCTCAACGCCCTGCTGGACCCGGCGGTGGACCGCTTCCGGGCCCTCGAGGTGCCCCCCCAGGACGACTTCCGCTCGACCCTGGTGGCCTACCGGAACCTCTACGCCTTCCTGGCCCAGGTGGTGCCCTTCCACGATGCGGACCTGGAGAAGCTCTTCGCCTACGGGCGGATGCTGCTGCGCAAGCTGCCCGCCCCCGGAGAGGGCATCCCGGCGGTGGAACTGGACGAGGACGTGGCCCTGCAATACTACCGTCTGCAGAAGCTGGAATGGGGCGACCTGGTCATGGAGCCCGGCGCCGGCACGCCCTTGTCCGGGCCCGACGAGGTCGGCACCGGGACCAGCGAGCGCAAGAAGGAGAAGCTCTCGACCCTGATCCAGCGGCTGAACGAGCGCTTCGGCACGACCTTCGACGCCCAGGACCTGATCGACGGGGTGACCGATCAGCTCGTGGCGGACGAGGAGATGCAGCAGGCGGCCCGGGTCAACACCAAGGAGAACTTCCGGATCGTCTTCCACAAGTTCCTGGAGAACGCCCTGATGGACCGGCACTCAAGGCATGCCGAGTTCATCGACGGCCTGTACACGGACGGGAGCCTGAAGGCCTGGTTCGAAGCGCAGATGCTGGAGGAGGTGTACGGGAGGCTGAAGGCGTCGTGAGGGGGGGCGCCCTCTGGGAAAAGCTCTTGACGACCTGCACCGCGCCGTCGCCGGGGAACCCGGGTCAACTCGGGGGCGCGGTGACTCGCTGCACGAAATCCGAGACGGTCTTGATGTACCCCGGACCCTGCGCGGCGACGCCGGCGTTGTGGCCGCCCACCAGGTCGGCCCATTGCTTGGGCTCGGGGGCCGCCTGGTAGAGGTCGCGCCCGTGGTGGTAGGGGATGATGTCATCGTCCGGGCTGTGCATGAAGAGCTTGGGAAAGTCCATCCCGGCGAGGCGCTCGCGGTTCGGGTAGCGGTGCCGCAGCAACCGGCGGACCGGCAACCAGGGGTAGACCTCCTCGCCAAGTTCGACGGCCGAGGTGAAGGTGCTCTCCAGAATGATGCCGGCGGGCCGATGCAGGGTGGCCAGGGCGGTGGTGACGCCTCCGCCGAGAGACTCCCCCATCAGGATCAGGCGGCGGGGCGGCACCCCCTGCTCGCGCACCAACCACTGCCAGACGGCCTCGGCGTCCAGGGTCAGGCCCTCCTCGGTGGGGGTGCCGGTACTCTGCCCGTAGCCCCGGTAATCGTACAGGAGGACCCCCACCCCGCAACGGTGCAGGGCCACCGCCCGATCCAGCCGGTGCGACATGTTGCCGCCGTTGCCATGAGAGAACAGGATCCAGGGCGAGTCGGGGACCTGCGGGGAGATGGCCCAGGCGCGCAGGCGCTCGCCATCCTTGGTAAGAAGCGCCACGTCGCGATAGGCCAGGCCCACGTCGTGGGGCGACAGGCGCACTTCATGGGTGGGGAAGTAGACCAGGGAGCCCTGGAAGGCGTAGGCCAGCAAGTACAGGCCTCCGGCGGCGGCGAGGGCGGCCAGCGTTGCACCCAGGAGCACGGCGAACAGGCGCCTCCTTGCCATTTCCAGCATGGTGCGGCAACCAGACGCCGGGGTCCTGCCTGGAAAGCCGGCCGAAAGTCTGGCCAGGGATCCCAGGGGCCCATCCCCGGCCGATGTGACCGGCGCAGCCTCGGGGCTCAGGAGGCCCTGGTCCTCTCCGAGAGTTCGTGTCCATGTCTCACTTTTCACGAGCATTTCAGGCGGACGACTTAGTTTGCCCGGGACAGAAGCAAGGGGTCAAGCAGATGAACCAACTGAACCAACTGAACCAACTGAACCATTCCTGCCCGTATTCCATCCGCACCGACGCCTCGATGTTGCTGGCGCAGACCTTGGACCCGACCGCCGCCACCGCCTCCGAGGCGGCCGGGCCGGCAGCCCCGATCATCCAGGACAACGTGGTCGTTTACGCGCCGCAACTGCCGAACACCGAGGTCCGTCAGGGTGACGCCCTCCAAGCCCAGGCCCATCGCGGTGACGCCATGGGAGACTACGCTGCCCGTTTCGCCCGCGACGTGAACAACGACGGCCGTGTCGACGGGGCCGAGATCCGGGCCTACCTGGAGGACCTCAGGGGGGCCAACGGCGGCACCCTCAGCCTGCGTGCCGGGAAGTCCGTCAAGCTGCCCGTGACCGCGAGCTCCTCCCAGCAGTTGAGCTACGCCGTCGCCGTCCAGGCGACCATGGGGTTCCAATACCCGGAGCTCGACTGGCTCTCGGCGACGCCCGAAGGCGATGGCCCGATGGGCACCCACGCCGTGAGCTTCCGCGACGCCCTGGGCCGGTCCTACAAGTTCCTGGTTGCCCCGGGCCCGGCGGACAGCCGCAAGGCCGAGTATTCCGTGATGGACAGGTCCTTGGCGAGGAAGTACCTCCCCTGGTACCGCTGATCGCCTGTGTGATCATCCGGACCGGGGTCACCTTCAGCGAGTCCGGGCGCGATCGGGGCACCTGAACGGCGTCTTTGAGGCGGAATCGGGGCGGCTCTGCACCACCGCCCCTCACCCGCGCAGCAGTTGGTTCACCTTCTCCATCACCTCGAAGGCATCGGCCACATACAGCACGTCGGCCTTGCCCTGGGCCCAGCCGCAGGCAGGATTCAGGTCGATCGCCCGGCGCTCGGTGACGAACCGCCAGCCTACTGCGTGGGGTTCCTCGCCGTGGCAGCAGGTGGAAAGGCCCTTGGGATGGCGCGGGGAGCTACCGGTCTGGCCCACCTGGTTGAGGTGGGTCATGAACGAGAGCGATTCCTGGCCCTCCTGGCCCAGGTCCACCAGCGACTTGCTCCCTCCCAGGGAGGCGTCGCTGAGCTGGAGGAAGTCCAGGATCAGCTTCTCCGCATCCCCACTGCGGGCACGGCCGTCCTTCTGTGCCTTGGTCCAGCCGGCGCCAGCCACGAAGAGCAGGTCGGCCTCGGGCCGCACGGTGGCCTGGCAGGAGGTCGGCGCCTGCAATCCCTCGACCGTGGTCCTCCGGTCGGCTTCGGTCAATTCCAGGGACACGGGCTGCACCTGCGCGGTGCCGCCTTCAACAACCCAGGGCTCGTGGCAGCCGGGCTCGACCAGGAGGACCCAGGGCCGCCGGGTGCGGCTCAGGGTTGCCTCCATG
>DIWH01000046.1 GCA_002423485.1 Candidatus Xenobium occultum
TGGACCCACAGACCTACCAGCAGGCCGTCGACGCCCATCAGCAACAACTGCCGGTGTCGTGCGAAGGCGAACTGAGCCGCGTCGGCCGTGGCTTCCAACTTGTCCATCCTCGGAAGTTCACAGTCCTTCGGGAGGACTGAGGACCTATTTCTGTTGAGGCTGACTTCGGCTACGGCCCGGGTGTTTGTCCCCGGTGCTGCCTTTGGGAACCCGAAGAGGCGAGTGCAGATCCAGTTCGCCCATCACGGCGTGCCCTATAACCTGTGGACGAGCGACCCCCTGGTCGAGCGGCACCTGCTGGCGGGCCCAGACGGCGTGTACGAACTGGGACCGGCCTACGCTGCGGTCAGCCTGACCGAGCCGCACGACGACGGCTTCTGCCACAAGGTGGTCGCAACTCTTCTTGCCGACGCGTGGATGGGGCCGTGAATTCCCCTACTGCTCCCGTCTATACCATCGGCCACTCCAACCACCCGGTGGAGAAGCTCCTGGATCTCCTGCGTGCCCACCGGGTCACCGCCGTGGCCGACGTCCGTTCCTCTCCCTTCAGCCGCTACAACCCTCAGTTCGATCGCGAGAACCTCCAGGTAACCCTTCGGGAAGCGGGGATTCACTATGTCTTCCTGGGCCGCGAGCTGGGCGCCCGATCCGAGGACCCCGACTGCTACGAAGGGGGGCGGGTTGTGTATGGCCGCCTGGCACGGACGGCATTGTTCCAGCAGGGCCTCGATTGGATTCGACAGGGGATGGCGCGGCACCGGGTCTCGCTCCTCTGCGCCGAGAAGGATCCATTGACCTGCCACCGCACCATCCTGGTGAGCCGGGAATTCGTCCGGGATGGGATCCCGGTGTGCCACATCTTGGAGGACGGAAGCGTCGAGTCGCACGACAAGGCCCTGGAACGCCTCCTTCGGCAGTTTGGCCTGCACGAGGAGGACCTGTTCCAGAGCTACGAGGAGCGCATCGACGAGGCCTACCGCCTCCAGGAGGAGCGGATCGCCTACGTGAGCGCCGAGATGGCGGAATCCTGAGATGGGAGCGACCATGGAAATCTACACCGTCGGCTTCACCAAGAAGACCGCCGAGCAGTTCTTCACGAAGCTCCGCGAGTCTGGAGCCAGGCGAATCGTGGATGTCCGCCTGAACAACATCTCGCAGCTCGCCGGCTTTGCGAAGAAGGAGGACCTGAAGTTCTTCCTGCGCGAGGTCTGCCGGATGGACTACGTCCACCTGCCCGAGCTTGCGCCCACTCAGGATATCCTCGACGAGTACAAGAAGAACAATGGCGACTGGTCCGTGTACGAATGCAAGTTCCTCGATCTGATGGGCCGCCGCGAGGTCGAGAAGTCGGTCTCGCGCGAGGTGGTCGACCAGGGTTGCCTGCTGTGCAGCGAGGACAAGCCGCACAACTGCCACCGGCGCCTGGTCGCCGAGTATCTTCAGGAGCACTGGGGCCGGGCAACGGTCCGTCACCTGGTGTAGCGCCCCCGCGGCCCCAGCCCAAACCCGCCGCAGCGACAAAAGGGGCCTGATGCAACAGGCCTTCGCGCTACTCCTCGGCGCCCAGTTCCCGCAGCCGGGCCAGGAGTCGCTCCGTCCGAGCCCGCTCCACCTCGGCGCGCTCCTCGGCTGCGTCCGCCCGGGCCGTCTGGGCCTCGGCCCTTTCGCGCTCCTCTTCGGCCCGGCTCTCGGCCGCCTCGGCCCGCTCCACGGGCAGCGGCAGGAGCTCCCCGTCCGGGCCGCAGGGTCGAAGCCACAGGCCATCCATGTCCTCGAAGCGGCCCGGCCACGTGACCAGCCCCAGCCCCAGTTCCTCCAGCCACGACAGGTCCAGCAACTCCACGTAGCTCCGTCCGTGCAGCACGAAGCCGCGCAGCACCCGCTCGCCCAGCCAGTGCTCGGGGTCGAAGATCGCATAGTAGCGTACGCCCAGGCGGGCGTAGCGCTCGGCCTTCTCGGCCTCGCCGCCCTGCCGGTTGGAGACCACCTCGATCACGAGATCGGGAGCCTTGCCGAAGACCCACGTGAAGTAGGAGCGGCGGCCCTTGGGTCGGCAGTCCTCGGGGAGCTTCACGTCCAGGCTGACCATGATGTCCGGCACCACCGCCGGCTCGTCCAAGCTGCCGAAGAGGCCAATGTCCGCCGCGGCCACGAAGGGCCGTCCGGGCTTCCACGAGGCGTGCAGGATGTTGGGGAAGAGGCGCATCTGCTTCTCGGAGACCCAGCCGTCCACGGGCGTATCGTCCTCGGTGACCAGGTGCGAGACGTCCGGCTCGAGGGGCAATTCCGGGTGGCGCAGGGCTTCCATGCGAGCTTCCTCCATAGATGGAGTATACCATCGCCGCGGGTGGCGGGACCGGCCGTCGGGCGCCCGCTCACGGGCGCCGCTTACCTCCAGCTTGCGCCCCCGATGTTGCCGACCCGTGAACGGGAGATTGCCGGGAGATGACCGACCTGTTGCTGTTTCGTGAACGTGTCAATGGCGACCACGCTCGCCCCGCGCGTTCGGAGGCGACTTCCGCCACGATTCTGTGGAAACGCCACAGAATCATGCAGGATTCCAGTCCAGGCAGGAGCACTGGGGCCGGGCAACGGTGCGTCACCTGGTGTAGCGCCCCTGCGGCCGGGCTTCCCGCCCCCCGCGAAGTCCTCGACCGTCCAGCCACCCGAACCCAACTACGGAGCGGGCATTCTCGTCACCACGCCAACGGACGATGAACCGCCCCCCAGAGGCACGAAGGAACACCCCATGACGCTCTATCGACTTGTGGATGAGAAGCAGGGCGAGGATTGGGTCCCCGTCGGCACGGTCTTCTATGGATGCGAGCGGCTCCACTGTTTCCTGGCGCGCTCGTCGGCGTTCCATGACCTGGACCACGGCTCCCTCGACGACCTCATTCCTGAAGGCCTTCCTCTGGGTCCGGGGGAATTCCGGCTTGGACCCATGAGCGCCGTGGACTTTCCCGAGCCGCCAGACGGGTCGGTCGCTCCAGAATTGATCGCCAAGAACCACCTGGCCCTGCTCGAGCGGGTTCGGAACGACGAACGTCAACGGGTCCCTGTCCGCCGGCAGGGCGAAGAGACCGTCGTCGGCTTCGTCGAGGTATCGGCCCGAGGAGAGGTAACGTGCGAGGGGCCCGCTGACCTGGGCGAGGCCGTCGCCGAGTTCCCGGACGGCGTCTGGATCGTGCGGGATGTCTTCGAGCAGGATGGCACCCAGGGCGCTGTGCCGGTAGTGCTGACCCCCGACCAGTTCATGTTCGTCGAGTGGCTTTCTGGCCATATGCTGTGGCTGTTTGGCTATGAGGCCGCGTGCCCCATGCGGTGGTATTGACAGTGGTGGTCGGTGGCGATGATGAACGGGATCGGAGGGGGTGGCCACCCCTGTGAACGTTTGCGCGTGCCCCCGAGGTCTTCGGCCAGATCAAGCCCCTGCAGTTGGTTTCGTACCTGCGCGGCCGGAACTGGACAGAGGAAGGCCAGGGCGAGACTTCCGGGACCTGGTGGACCCTCACAACCGAGGAGGGCGAGACCTTCGAGGTGCTGGTTCCCCTCGATTCGAACCTGCGCGACTACCCCAACGGGATCGCCGACGTCCTGAAGACAAGCAGAGCTCGGGGGTAGGTGCTCCTCCCCCACGTGCAGTTACAGGGTGAGCTCCGCCAGAAGGAGACGGATGAAGCCGACAACGTCTGCCCGGATCTCCTCCTCGGGCCCTGCGGTTAGAAAGAGCGCTACGCGCACTGGCCCGATCCGGTCCTCGGCCTGGAACTCCTCCTTCAGGATGTCCATGGCCTCGCGGGCTTTCTCGTCGTCGAGCAGGGGCTTCAGACGGGCGGCTACGTCGGCCACGCCGCGACCGTAGTTGCGCACGAGGTAGTAGAGATCGTAGGCGTCCTTGAATTTCCCGCGGCCCTTCACAGCCAGGGCCTTCAGGACCACGTAGGCGCCTGGCCCGCAGACCCACGCCTGCCGCGTGGCCTGCTCCCCCAGGATCGTCAGCCCTGAGAGCGTGACCTGCTCCCGGTCCCGGAAGGCCAGGTGGAGCCCAGGCGCGATGAAGGCGGCGAGATCAGGCTCGATGTCGCGCACCGTGCCCGCCCGGTCGCCGGGTAGGCTTGGCTGGACGAGGAAATCAACCGTGACCTTGGCCGGACTATCGATCTTCCAGCGTTGGCGGGTGGGGTTCCCCCTTTCGTTGAGGTCCTGGGAGAAGCCCGCCTGGCGCAGGCGCCGGGCCATCTCGTGATAACGGCCCTCCTCCAGTAGCACCAGGGCCAGGCCCAGGTCGAGGTCCATGGTGCCAACGTGGGACTCGGCCCCCGCGGATAACGACTCCTGATCGATGAGCAGAGTGGGCACGAGGCCTCCCACGATGACCAGGTCCTCCAAGAGGTCCCCCAGGACCGTGGCCACGTAGAGGCAGGTCTGCCGCACCAGGGCCAGCATCTCCGGAGAGTAATCGGAGGCGGTGGTCGGCTCCTCAGGCATGCTGGCTCCAGCGCAGCAGCTCATTGCGAAGCTCCTCGGCGGCCTCGGGCGCCCGCTCCGGATGGTCCTTCAGGTCGAGCCAGGCCTGGACCGGGTGCACGCACGGGACTCCGTTCTTCTCGGCGGCGCCCTGGAAGACGCCCTGGTCCTTGGGGACGACCAGCCAGACGTTGGCGCCCCTGGAACCTTCACGGAAGCCGAGCCCCTCCAGAAGGGCCGCTTTGGGGGCCTCGTGGAGGTAGACGGTGGTGAGGCGGAAGCCTGCAAAGGAGGTCAGAAGCCAGGCGGCGGCCAGGCCAGTGGCGGCGAAGGGCAGCTTCCGGCGTCCGAGCTCTTCGGCCAGTTGGTGGAGCGCTGCCTCTCCCGAGCGGGCGGGCATGTGGCCGCGCAGTATCTGATTGCTCAAGAAGTGGTAGGCTTCCCGCCAGGCGTCCAGGAGCAGATCGGAGTCGACCACACGCAGAGCCCCATCCCTCTGGCGCACCACCAGGCCGTCCTCTTGGAGCCTGGAGACGGTGCGGCTGGTGTAGCCTGCGTCGAGTCCCGTGGCCTCAGAGATATCGCGCTGAGTCCAGAGGCGGTCCGGGTTCATGAGGAGCCAGCGGGCCACCCTGGAGCTCGTGGGAGCGAAGACGCTGGAGGGGCGACCTGGTCCCTTGAACTTGTCGGGTTGGCCCTGGATGAGGATGCGCAACCCCGGTCCTGAGATGTCGGCGTTGCCCGACAGGTCGAGCCAGCCTACCCCCGCCTCCCGGCAGAGCCTTTGCCCGCCTGGAGGCATGTAGGGCACGGCCACCAGGGGAAGCGCCCGCCGGCCGCCCCGGGGAGCCACCCGCTGCACGGTCTGCGTGGCCCGCGACACCGAGGCCAGTTGGCCCGAACCCTTCCACTCCACCACGAAGGTGTGCGGGCCGGCCCGGAGCAAGGCGTCTGCCTCCACCCCGGCCCCCGCCACCATGCTGACGGCCACCGACTCGGCCGGGATGGCCAGCAGCTCGGCCAGGCGCTCGACGACCTGGCGCACCGCCTCTTCTTCCGACCCAGGCTTCATACATGACAAAATACCCATACTTGACAGTACTGTCAACTGCGGAGGTTTTTGACATGGGATTCGGGGATCTGGTCACGGAACGGTGAGCACCCCAGTATAAGTTGGCAGGAAGGGCCCGGAGGAGGCGGCCATGACCAGGCGGGGCACCATGTTCGAAAGACTGAAGGCCGCCAGAGCGGACCGACCCCACAGCACCTCGAGACGCCCACGGTCCGCGCGCTGCTTCAACTCTCCAGATCCTGCAGGCGAAGGCCGGTCAAGCGGGCCACCGACTCGGGGGGCATACCCTCCTCCAGCATCCTCCGAGCCGTTTCCAGCAGAGCCTGGCGCGCCTGCTCCAGCCCCTCCTGGCGCCCCCGCTCCAGCCCCTTGGCAACCCCGTCCAGGTGCGCCTGTTCCATGCGGGTGGCCTCGTCCCGCACGGCCTTCATGCGCATCTCGATCAACTCTCGCACCTCGTAATCGGCGCGAGCGTTCCTCATGGAGTCCAAAGCCATCTCGATTCCCTCCTCCTGCCTGAGGCTCTCGGGAACGCAGGCTTCGCCAGCGTCGTAGAGCTCTCCGAACTTCGGCACGTGCAGCCACTTCTCGAGCGGCGTCCGCAGTTCGTGTGGCTTGTCGCGACGGAACCTGGCCAACTCGATGAAGTGCAGCTCGAAATGTCCGTAAGTTCCCGGTCCTGTTGGCGGTCGTGCAGTCGGAGGATGCTGTGCAGTTCCTCCTGGTCTCGGAACAGGCCTCTTACAGGGTGCCAGGCCAGATCCGGTCCAGGGCGCGGGCATAGCGGCACGGCAGGGTCTTGATGATGACCGTGAGGAGTCGGGCGGCAATCAATGCGGAACAGGCACTTCAATGCATTTCCCGGTCGGGGGTGCAGAAACGTTGCCACAAGACGCCGGCAACAAGATTTGGAGCCTATCTGGAGCAGATGTTCGGTTGCTCTCTTGTATTGAATGTGCTACAATTGATTCAGGAACCTCCCTCAACCCGGTGGCCCGGGACAGCCCTTATAGGCTGGAGGGAGGCGGCTCGGAGAAGGGGGTTCTCCAATGCCTACGCAAGCCGATTCCGTGGTCGAAGCGCTGCCCTGCACTCTCCCCTGGAGTCCCGAGAAGCTGCGCGAAATGGAGCCAGGTGAATTGGATGACCTGGCCCGAGGAGCAGGGCGCTCACTGGTTATGGGTCGCCTGATATTGGGGCGCTGCCTGGTCGAGCTGGACCGCCGGACCGTCCTCGACGAATGGGGCTTCAGTGGCTCGATCCACTACGCCAGGTACGCCCTGCGCCTGTCCCGCAAGGACGCCCGTGAAATGCGCCGGGTGGCTCGGGAGCTGGAGCCCCTGCCGGTCCTCAGCACAGCCGCCGAGCAGGGCGACATCGGCTGGTCCCACCTGCGCGAAGCGGTGCGGGTGGCCGTCCCCGAAACCGAGCAGGCCTGGCTGGAGGCGGCTCAGACCTGCACCTGGAACGTCTTCCATCGCCTGGTGCGCCAGGCCGTCGCGGGCGACCTGCCCGGCCAGGCCAGCCAGGAGCCCCAGGTCGAACAGGTGGAACTGCGGTTCTTGCTGACCGCCGAACAGGCCGAGGTGTACAACGCCGGGATGGCCCGCCTGTCCCGCCGCTTCGGCCGCCTGGTGGATCCCGCCGAGGCGTTGGAGTACGCCTTCGCCGATCTGCTGGCCGGCAACGACTCCACCTTGGAGGCCCGCCTGCAGCAGGCTCTCGAGCTGCTGGAGGACATGCGCAACATGCGTGACCGCCAGCAGCGCCAGGAAGACGCTCGCGCCCAGGCCGCGGCCTTCCGCACCTGGCGCCGGGCCCAGTGCGCTGTCCCCGCCGCAGAGGGCCGGGCCACGTATGGCGACGAGGAGCAGGGGGCTGAGGACGCCGGACCGACGTGTGTCGATGATGAGGAGCAGGCCAGCGAGCAAGTAGGGCCCACGTGGGTCCACGATCAGCAGACCGCCTATCACGCACGACCCACGTGGGCCGCCGACGACCAGCAGGCCACCGAGGACGCACGACCCACGTGGGTCGCCGACGACCAGCAGGCACCGCGCCCGCCCTTCGCCTATCCGGCCCCCAGGTCGGGGGACGGGCTGCTGCGCGATGGCCTGGCGGGGGACGAGGTAGCGGCGGGGCCCCGGATCGGCTGGGAGATGGTCGCCGTCGGGCAGGTGCGCTGCCCCGACAACCCGGACCTGTGGCTGCTGTCGGCCCAGCGGCGCCCCTTCTGGGCTGAGCCAGCCGAGCCCGAGCCCGGCCTCGACCCGGCGCCGGATCGCCACGGCTGGCGCCAGCAGGCCATCCAGCGGGGGGCGCACAGCCGCCGCGGCTCGGCCGAGACCCGGCGCACCGTGCAGCGTCGGGACGGCTTCGCCTGCATGTGCCCCGACTGCCCGCATACCGTCTGGCTGCACACCCACCACCTGACCCTGTACAGCCAGGGCGGCCTGAGCGTACCCTCGGGGATGGTCCTGCTGTGCTCGAGGTGCCATCGCAACGTGCACCGGGGCACCCTGCGGATCCACGGAACCCCGGACACAGGGCTGGACTGGCGCGACATCCGGGGCCTGCCCCTGGGCCAGGCGGACGCGGCCACCCGCCAGCGCTCCCTGCGCCAGGCCGCCCGTCTGGTCGCTGCGGCCGTCGGCCCGGGCTGAGAAGGGTGTAGGCGCCAACGATCAGTGGCCGCCTGAAGGGTTGCTTCGTCAAGATTATCTGGCCGCGACCCTCTCGATCGCGATGTGCAGACATGATGCGGCTCCAGGCGCCGGGAATCCGCCTCCTGGTGGCGAAGCCTGAAGACCACCGTGGAACTCCTGGAGACGTCGATCGAGACTTTCCCTGCCGAGCATCCCGCCATTCACGGCCGGATGCTGCTGGAGCGTGCCCGGGTGGCGCTCAGCCTCCATCACGAGTCGCCAGCGGCCGTCCACTTCCGCCATCCGACGGATGAGCAGGAGGCGCGGGTGCGCTTCGCGGCCCCCGACCCACGTTCCATGCACACTCTCGACAGGGAGAAGTTTGCCGAAGAAGGCGCCATCGTCATGGCCGGTATCCTCCTCCAGCACTATTAGTCGCTCCGAATCACGCGGGTCGTGCCCCGGGGTAGCCGCGTGGACTACTACCTCGGGGATGGCTCGGGTGACGAGGCCGCCATCATGGAGGTGGGAGGAACCATGTTGCAGAGCGTTGAGACGATCCTGCAGCAGAAGCGGCGCCAGATGGCAGCCAGCCCCTTCCGAAGCGGCGTGCTGAAGAAGCCCGGCTTCATCGCGGTCACCCGCTTCGCGGCAGAGGCCGTGTCAGTCCTGGAGGTGACACCGTGACAACCGACTTGAAGAAGCGTGCTCAGTCGCTCTATTGGGTGGCCCGGGAACTCGACGAACTCTGCGGGCCGGAGGCAGCTCGACCGGTCCATGCCGAACTCGCGGTTCTTCACAAGGAACTTGCGGAGCAGCGCTTGGCGGACGGCGATTCAGGAGCCTGGATCGATGTCTTCGCGGCCGTCACTTGTCTGGGACGGTCCGGGGACAGAGACGGAGCCAGGGGCCTCCTGGCGGTCTGGCGAGAGAAGGCCGAGCACGGGCGTCTCGATGAGATTTGCCAGGAACTGGATTCACTGCAGAACTGGCTTTCGTCGCCGACTGCGCCTCCCCACATCCCCTCTGAAGAGAAACCCTGGGCGGTGTTTGCGGAGAGACTCGTGCTGTCCCAGGTCAGGCGGGAACTGAGCGCTGCGTGGTGACAAGACCCATTGGCGAGCGCGACCTGCTGTGTGGCGCGATCGATCTGACCGGCGCGGTGCTGGCCCAGCGTCGAGAACTGACGGACGACTTCGCCTGGGTCGCGCTCCACCACCTGGCGGTGGCTCATCGGGACGCCCAAGGAATCCTGGCCCTGTGCGATCAGGCCCTCTCCGATGTCTCCCTCCTCCTGGTCCGCCGGCTGTGGGAGAACACGATTCGTCTGGAGTTCATCCGACAAGAGCCACAACCTCGCAGCCGGGAATTCCTGGAGGAGGCCTGGGTCGAGGAATACCGCATGCTTTCGAAAGCGCGGCGTCGGGCCGAGACGGCGTCCACGGTCGCTCAGTCGCTCCTGTCCGACCCACGCGCCAGGGAGAAGCTAGAAACCCTCGAGGCACAGAAGGAACTTGTCAGCAAGTCCGCCCGGCAACGAGCTGAAGCCCTCGGCTCGAGGCCCCTCTGGAGTCTTCGTGAAATGGCGCAGGCAGTCGGGGTCGACGAGCAATACGAGTTCCTCTACTCCTTCCTGAGTCAACGTGGCCACGCGGGTGCCGACCTGGCCAAGGACTACTGGAGAGAAGGCCCCCAAGGAACCCTCCGGACCGCATTCTCCGACTACTCGGGTATGGCTCTGGGAATGGCCTGTGCCTGGCTGCTTCACCTTGGGATGGTCTTCGTGGAACAGTACGACCCCGCACGGGCCGAGGGGTTCTCTCAACTGTTGAGCGAACTCGCGGCCGGAGCCGATTAGACCCGGTCTACCGGCTGGTGCCCGGCCGCTGGCCACGAACATGCGCTTCGGCCTGGCCAATGGTTGCGACGCCTGATATCACGTAGGAATCCTCAGGTAGGGTGGGCTCTGGCCAGCTCGGGTGGCCCTTCTGGGTGTTCGGGGGTGATCAGGGAGGCGGAGTCGGCTCGCCGTGGGGGGGGAATTGGGGAACTTTGGCCGGCGGGTGGGTCCCATGCCGGGTCTTGGGGCGCCCAGGCGCCGTCAGCCGAGGGTTGCGGGCAACGGCGAAGCCCGGCCGGCGATCGCGGGCCAGGTCAGTCCAGCCAGTCTTCCCATCCGTGGGCCGCCGACGATCAGCAGGCCACCGAGGACGCATGACCCACGTGGGCCGCCGACGACCAGCAGGCACCGCGCCCGCCCTTCGCCTACCCGGCCCCCAGGTCGGGGGACGGGCTGCTGCGCGATGGCCTGGCGGGGTATGAGGCGGTGTGCCCCATGCGGTGGTATTGATTGATAGTGGGCCTGTTGGCGGGGTTGGTGTTGTCTTCCGTCGAAGGCCCTCTCGCCCCAGGGAAGGACCTTGGCCCTCCTTGGAGCGAACCTCAGCGCCGTGACCGGCATGACGCTCGAAAACCAGATGGAGCAGTTCAGCCACGCCTACATCAGGGCCGTGGCCAGCGTCGCAGGCTTCTCCG
>DIWH01000048.1 GCA_002423485.1 Candidatus Xenobium occultum
GGTCACCAAGTCGAAGTTCGACAACCTCTACGGCTGCCGTGAGTCCCTGGCCGATGGCATCAAACGGGCCACCGACATCATGGTGGCGGGCAAGGTGGTCACGATCTGCGGATACGGGGACGTGGGCAAGGGCTGCGCGCACAGCATGCGCAGCCTGGGGGCCCGGGTCCTGGTCACCGAGATCGACCCGATCTGCGCCCTTCAGGCCGCCATGGAGGGTTTCCAGGTCGTGACGATGGACCAGGCCGCTCCCCTGGCCGACATCGTGGTCACTGCCAGCGGATGCAAGCACGTGGTGGCCCCTGAGCACCTGAAGACCATGAAGGACAAGGCGATCCTGTGCAACATCGGCCACTTCGACATCGAGATCGACATGAACTGGCTGGAGACCACGCCCGGCATCGTCGAAGAGAACATCAAACCCCAGGTGGACCTGTTCCGCTTCCCGGATGGCAAGGAGCTGATCGTCCTGGCGCGCGGACGTCTGGTGAACCTGGGTTGTGCGACCGGACATCCTTCCTTCGTGATGTCCACCTCCTTCACCAACCAGGTCCTGGCCCAGATCGAGTTGTGGAACCACTCCGAGAAATACGCCATCGGGGTCCACATGCTTCCCAAGAAGCTCGATGAAGAGGTGGCGCGGTTGCACCTCGACAAGTTGGGTGTCCAGTTGACCCGGCTGACCTCTGAACAGGCGGAGTACCTTGGCGTCCCGGTCGAGGGCCCGTTCAAACCCGAGCATTACCGCTACTAGGAGCCTGTGTGAATACCGCGTCGGTCGCCTCGCCGGGTCTCTTGCACCCCCGCTGTGTTGCAAAAAGTCTCATTTGCCTCCAGCAAACCACGACTTTTTGCGCCTTGCGGGGTGCACAAGATCCCTCGGCGATGCTCGGTCCGGATACTCACACAGACTCCTAGGAACCCAGCCAGGCTCCTGGAGTCTTCCGGGCCCCGGGGCCCGCAGCGAAGAGGCCCTCCCGAACGTTCGGGAGGGCCTCTTCGCGTGTGTGGGGCTCCTCCCGGTGCACCGGGGAGGACCTCGTTGGCTGGAAATCCGGGCGGCCCGAGCCACGGCTGGATGGATGTGTGCCCGCCCTGGCGCTTCGCACCATGCCCGGCGCACACGTCAGAAAAGCCCTGCCGAACGGCAGAGCCCATCGTGGTCCGGGGTCGGGACGCTGGTCAGGCCTGGGCGGCGTTGACCTTGCGGGCCAGCCGGGACTTGCGCCGGGCGGCCTTGTTCTTGTGAACGATCCCCTTGGCGGCTGCTTTGTCGATGCACGAGGTAGCCCGGGTGGTGGCGTCGGCGATGCCCTCACCCGAGGCCAGCGCCTCGGTGACCTTCCGGAAAGTGTTCTTGATCTGGGTGCGCACGCTCACGTTGCGCTTGCGGCGCTTTTCGTGCACCAGGATCATCTTCTTGGCAGTCGGGGTGTTGGCCACGCCGGATAACCTCCGCAATATCCACTAGGGACGAAGAATCTTGAAAAGCTCCAGGACCTCAGTCGGCCGGGAACCCAGGGATTATAGCACGGGCCTGACAGCTCTGCAAGACCCACCGACCCTTCTCTGGAGACGGGCCGCTCATCCTTCCGGCCTGCTCCGACGTCGGGTGGCGAACTCCGCCAGGGTCTCGGCGTGGCCCGATCGGCGGTTGGCGATCCGGGCCATCACGAAGAGGAGGTCGGACAGGCGATTGAGGTAGATGATCACGTGTGGGGTCACCGGCTCGCAGCCCGCCAGGGCCACGCAGGCGCGTTCGGCCCGGCGGCAGACGGTGCGAGCCAGGTGCAGGGCGCTCCCGGCCGGACCGCCTCCGGGAAGGATGAACTCCTCCAGGGGGGGGAGTTCATCCATCAGAGGTTCCATCAGGCCCTCGAGCTCGGTGACGTGCTCCTCCTCCACCCGCGGGCCGGGGGTCTCCGGCGGGGTGGCCAGGTCCGCTCCGACCGAGAAGAGCCGATGCTGGACCAGCTCCAGCGAGGCGGCAAGTCCGGGGTCCAGCCCCAGCGAGACGGCCAGCCCCAGGCATGAGTTCAATTCGTCCACCTCGCCGTAGGCCTGCACCCGGGCGGAGGACTTCGAGACCCGGAGACCCCCGGCCAGGGCGGTCTTGCCCTGGTCTCCGGTCCGCGTGACCACTCGATTGATGCGCATGGGGTTCCTCTTCTCAGATCTCTTCAGGGGAGGGTGTGCAGAACTCCGGGGAAAGCTGCTCGATGGCCAGCCCCGGGCGTTCGGCCAGGACCCGCTCGGACCCCTCCAACATCAGGCCGGCGCCGGGGCAGGGATCGTCGCGCAGCAGGAGGTCGGCGTCCAGGTCCGCGTATTCGAATCCCCAGGCAGCCGCCAGGGCGGCCGCGGCGGTGACCGAGATCCTCGACTCGCCGACCATGCCCCCGATCATCAGGCCCAAGCCTCCAGACCTGGCCACGGCCGCGATCTGACGGGCCAGATGGATCCCCCCGCACTTCATCAACTTGAGGTTCAGGATGTCAGCAGCCCCCGACTCGACGATCCGGAGGGCGTCGCGGGGGGTCTGCAGCGCCTCGTCGGCGGCCAGGGGAACGTTCACCCTGCCCCTCAAGCGCGCCATGCCCTCCAGGTCCCAGCGGGCAAGGGGTTGTTCGACCAGCTCCAGATCGCAGGGCTCCATCCGCTTCAAGGCGCGCAGCGCTTCCGAAAAGGTCCAGCCTTCGTTGGCGTCCACCCGCAGTCCCAGGTCAGGCCCGATGGCGGCGCGGACTGCCCGCACGCGTTCCTCGTCCTCGTCGGGGTCGAGCCCGACCTTGAGTTTGATCACCTGGAAACCGGCCTCGATCTGGCGACGAGCCTCCGCAGCCGCCTCTGCGGGCGTTCCCAGACCGATCGAGAAGTCGGTCCTCACCCGGCGCCGGGTCCCGCCCAGGAAAAGGTGCAGGGGAATCCCGGCCGCCCGAGCCAGCAGGTCGTGGATCGCCACATCCAGGGCTGCTCGAGCGCTGGAATGCCCCACGGTTACCCGGCTCATGGCGTTGTGCAGATCCTCCACCCCCCGGGCGTCCATCCCTTCGATGGCCGGCCACAGCAGATCGCGCAGCGCCGCTTCGCAGCCCTCCAGGGTTTCCCCGGTCAGCCGCGGTTTGGGGACCGCCTCGCCGACTCCGGTCAAACCGTTGTGGGTGCGCAACCGGACCTGGATGGTCTGACAGATCTCCGAGCGGACCAACGCCGTCTGGAAGGGCTTGTGACACCGCAGGCTGGTTCGGAAGACTTCGATCTGGAAGAGACGCATGCAAGACCTCCCGAGCAGGGGATGGGGGGGCGATTCTCGGCCCTCCGGGGGGCTCCTGCCGAGGGGGAGGACCCGGGCCAGATTCCCGGCCCGACAGGCGTGTGCCACCTCCGGGAAGGGCCGGGGAGCGAACGCCCGTTCTCCGATGGAATGGGGGTTTCTTTCTCTTGTGAAGGGGGGGGGTCTGTGCTATACTCCTCCGGTGCCGGCAGCCTGCGCAAGGGTCAACGCCGAGGCCGGGCCCGCGCCGGCTGAGGGAGTCCATCGGGTCATCCTGGCCTCCACCTCTCCGCGGAGACGCGAGTTGTTGGAGCAGGTCGGCCTGGGCTTTGAGATCGTGCCTCCCGACGCCGAGGCCGAAGCCGGACTCCGTGCCGGCCGGAACCTGACCGAGACCCGCCGGGCAGTCGAGGCCGCGGCCCGGGCCAAAGCAGCCTCGGTGGCAGCCAGGATGCCCGTTGGTACCCTGGTGATCGCCGCAGACACGGTGGTCCTCCTGGGCCGGAAGCTGCTGGGCAAGCCCCGGGATCCCGACCAGGCGACCCGGATGCTTCGCGCCCTCTCAGGAAGACTTCACCGCGTCCTGACGGCGGTGGCGCTTCATCGGGCGGGGGAGGACCACGATCTTTCGGCTTGCGAAGAGACTCGGGTTCGCTTCCGGCTCCTCCATGAGGAGGAGATCGCCGGCTACGTGTCCAGCGGCGAGCCTCTGGACAAGGCCGGTGCCTATGGGATCCAGGGTCTTGGCGCGCTCCTGGTGGAGCGGGTGGAGGGCTGCTACTTCAACGTGGTCGGCTTGCCTCTGGCCACCCTGCATCGCCTCCTGCGCGAGTCGGGAATCGATTTGCTGGCCGCCCCTGAAGGTGCCCCTTGCTCCGGACGGTCAGGACCACCGGAGCCCAGCCCGGAAATGGAACGAGGTCGGTGCGCATGGTGACGACGCTTGATCGGATGCTCAGCCACCTTTCTCCAGACATCGGCATCGATCTGGGCACGGCGGTCACGCCGGTCCTGGAGTGCGGCCGGGGCGTGACCCTGCGCGAGCCTTCCTACGTGGCCATCGACCGGCGCATGGATCGGGTCCTGGCCGTCGGGGCCGAGGCCCGGATGATGGACGGCAGGACGCCCCCTCACATCGAGGTGATTCGCCCCGTGCGCGACGGTGTGATCGCCGACTACGACACGGCCGAGACCATGATCCGCCACCTGATCGGTCGAACCCGGAACAACGGCCTGTTGCGGCCCCGAATCATGGTCGGGGTCCCCTCCGACGCCACCGACGTCGAGCGACGCGCGGTCTCGGAGGCGACCCGGGCGGCTGGAGCGCGCGTGGTCTATATCGTGCCCCAACCTCTGGCTGCAGCAGTCGGGGCAGGACTTCCCGTGCTGGAAGCCCGGGGCAGCATGATCGTGGACATCGGGGGAGGCACGTCCCAGGCAGCCGTGATGTCGATGGGAGGCATCATCGTGTCGGGTTGCATCCGCGTCGCCGGGGACCGGATGGATGAGGCCCTGGTCTGCCATCTGCGTCGGGCGCACAACCTCCTGGTGGGCGAACGCAGCGCGGAAGAGTTGAAGATGGACGTCGGTGCCGCCATCCCCGTGGTGGACCCCCGTTCTGCCCGGATTCGCGGGCGCGACCTGCAAAGCGGACTGCCCCGTGAGGTCACGGTCGACTCCAACGAATTGAGCGCCGTCTTCAGCGAACACGTGCGGGACATCGCGGAGATGGTCCGCCAGATCCTGGAGTCCACCCCTCCCGAGCTGGCCAGCGACATCGTCGAGTCGGGGATCGCCTTGTGTGGAGGGGGATGCCTGCTCCGAGGCATGGATGAGTTCTTGACCCAGCAGACGGGTGTCTTCTGTTTTCGCGTCGAGGACCCCCTTTCCAGCGTGGCCCTCGGGGCCGAACGGCTCTTCTCCGATCCACGCCTGATGAGGATCGTCTTCAATGGCCAGGCGCACGGGCCGGTCGGCCCGCGGGCCTGAGCCTCAAGGTCCACCCATGAGCCCCTCTCGCTTCCTGCTGGCGGTTGCTCTGTTGTTGGCACTGTCTGCAGGCCTTCTGGCCGTCCAGACCCTGGGGGGGATGGACGGCGCCGAAGCGGCCCTGCACCTGGCCCCATTGCAGGCCCCCCTGGCGCGTGCCAGCGCTTCCTGGACCGACTGGTTCGCGGATCTCAAGAGGCTCCGAAGCCTCTCGGACCGGACCCGAGCCCTGGAGGCGGAGAACGCCCGACTGCGCCTGGAGAACGAGCGCCTGGCCTCCCTCCACCGCGAAAACCAGCGGTTGGGCGCACTGCTGAAGTTGCGTCGGGAACACCACCCGAAGGCCCTGACGGCCCAGGTGACCGCCCGAGACCCCAACCTGTGGAATTCCCAGGTGATCTTGGATCGTGGGAGCCTGGACGGGGTGCACCGGGACATGGTGGTCGTCGCACCCGAAGGCCTGGTCGGACGCGTCTTCAATGTGGGGCCCAGGGCCTGCCGGGTCCGCCTGGTCCTGGACCCTCGCACGGCGGTCCCGGCCGTGCTGGCGGACAGCGGGGCCCTGGGGATCGTCTATGGACACGATGCCCAGACGTGCACGATGAAGTTCATCGAGCACGATGTCCCCATCCGGGAGGGCGAGATGGTCATGACCTCTGGCCTGGGAGAGGTCTACCCCAGAGGCATTCCGCTGGGGCGGGTCACCCGACGCCTGGGTCGCACCGAGGCCCTCTTCCAGTCCGTGCAGGTCTTGCCCCAAGTGGACTTCGGGTCCTTGCGTCAGGCCCTCCTGCTGGGCAGGCCCCGGGGAGGCTGAGGGCATGCCGGGTCTGCTTCTGCGACTCTTCCTGCTGACTTCCGCGGGCCTCGTCGCCCTGGCGGCCCTGCCTGCTTCGTGGCCACGCCCGGATCTGGTTGTGCTCTTGATGGCGCCCACCTCTCTGGCCCGTGGACGAATGGCAGGAGCCTGGTATGGGGTGGGCGGTGGGATCCTGTTGGGCGTCCTGGGGACGGGGAATCCCGGCATCCTGGCCGGAGTCTACGGCCTGACGGGTCTGATTCTGGGGATACTGGGCGAGGAGGGCGAGCCTCCGGGGTTGTTCATGCATCTGCTGGCAGTGCTGAGCGGCACCAGTCTGGTCGCCCTGGCATTGGGGGGGATAGCCACCCAATTTCCGAACTTTGGGACTCCTGAGGGATCGGTCCTGAAGCTCTGGCTGCCCCGTGTCCTGGTGGTCAACGCCGTCCTGGCCTGGCCCGCGCGGGCCGTCTTCCACCGCGTCGCCGGAAGCCGGTCCTTCCAGGGTCGAGGACTGGGTTTGTGAGGGAGCGCAACGCCAGGCTCCGCAGACTCCTCGGCGCCATCTTGCTGGGCCTGGGGATCCTCCTGGCCCGGATCGCCTTCCTCCAGGTCGTTCGAGGCCAGGAACTCCTCGAGGAATCGCACCGGAACATGGTCCGAGAGACGCCGATCTCGGCCCCTCGAGGTTTGATCCTGGACCGTTCGGGACGGGTTCTTGCCCGGAACACGGCGCGCTTCACGATTCGGCTGGACCCCAGGCAGCTCTCGAATCCGACCCGGGCTCTGGAACAGATCGTCCGCCTTCTGAAGATCCCGCATTCCAGGCTGCAAGCGCTGGTCCGCCAGATGGCCGAGACCCCCTCCGAGCCGGTGGTGATCAAGGAGGCGCTGGATGCCACCGCCTTGGCCCGTTTTGCGGAGATCCAAGGGGACTTTCCCGGGATCCAGTTGGACGTCCACCCGCTGCGCGAGTATCCCCTGGGCCAGTTGGCGGCCCACGTGCTGGGCCACGTCGGGGAGATCGACGAGGAGACCCTGAGGAGGCGGCAAGGTCGAGGTTACTTCCGAGGAGAGTGGATCGGCAAGGACGGCGTGGAGCTCTCCTTCGAGAGTCTGCTGCACGGCCACGCCGGGGCTCGCGTGATCCAGGTCGATGTCGCTGGCCAGCCGGTGCGCCTCCTGGGAGAGCGGGCTTCGCGTCCTGGCACTGACCTGTTCTTGACCCTGGACGCCCGACTCCAGCGTCGGGCCGAGGAAGCCCTGGCCGCCACCCTGCGGCGGTTGCAGGCCGAGAACGGGCATGGAGGGGGAGGGGGAGGGGGAGGGGCGTTGGTGGCCCTGGAGGCCCACACCGGCCGGGTGCGAGCCCTGGTCAGCCTTCCGGAATACGACCCCAACTGGTTTGCACGAGGCATCAGCGTCCGGCAGTTCCAGAAGCTCTTGCAGGATCCCCGTTCCCCCTTGCTGGACCGGGCGGTCTCCGGGGCCTATCCCCCCGGCTCGACCTACAAGATCATCACCACCTCAGCCGCCCTGTCCGAAGGCCTGATCCACTCGAACTCGACCTTCTACTGCTCGGGGGTCTACATGGTCGGCGACATGCCGTTCCACTGCTTCGTGCGCAGCGGGCACGGCCATCTGGATCTGATCGACTGCCTGGCCCACTCCTGCGATGTGGTCTATTACCGGTTGGGGACCGAGCTGGGGCTGGCTCGGATGGAGCGCTATTCCAGGAGCTTCGGCCTGGGGGCCCTGACCGGAATCGACCTGCCCGGAGAGGACCCCGGCAACCTTCCAGAGCCGGGCTGGAAGGAGAAGAATCTCCAGGAACAGTGGTTCGCCGGGGACAATGCCAACATGGCCATCGGTCAGGGATTCCTGGCCGTCACGCCGATCCAGATGGCGCTGGCGACCGCAGCGGTGGCCAACGGCGGGACCCTGTGGCGCCCTCAACTCGTCGAATGGGTGCGCGATGGGACCTCGGCCACCCACCGGGTCGCTCCCCTGGTCGTAGGCCGGGTGCCCGTGGCCCGAGCCCATCTGGACCTCGTCCGCAAGGGGATGGAGGGCGCCGTCGATCGGGGGACTGCGGCCGGGGTGGGTTCAGAACTGGAGGAACTGGCTGGGAAGACCGGGACGGTCGAGAACTCGCCGACCTCGGACAACCCCGAGGGGAGGAACCACACCTGGTTTACCTCCTACTACCCGGCTTCCGCCCCGGACCTGGTGGTGACGGTCTTCCTCGAGAAATCAGGGGGGTATGGCGGGGAACTGGCGGCCCCGGTGGCCGCTGAGGTCGTGCGTGAGTGGAAGGCGATCCAGGCCGAGAAGAGTCTCGCTCCGGTCCGCCCGGTGAAAGATTGGGACCGGGCTCCCTCGTCCTAGGACCCCAGACGGAAACCCCTCGACCGGGCCCCTAGGAACCCAGACGGAAACCCCTCGGTCGCCTCGCCGGGTCTTTTCCGCCCCCGCTGTGTCGCAAAAAGTCTCATTTGCCTCAAGCAAACCGCAACTTTTTGCTCCTGGCGGGGACAAAAAATCCCTCGGCGATGCTCGGTCGAGGTTTCCGACCGGGCCCCTCGGATTCGAAGTTGTTTTCGGGTCCTGTTCGGCAGGAATCCCCTGGCACAGGAGAAAGAGGACGGAAACTGCCGGGGCGTGCTGCTGCGTCCGGCCTTTTTTCTCCAATTCCCAGATATCAGGGGGCTTTGCCGTGGACCCCAAGGACAAGTTGAAAAAGAACTCCGCACCCTCCCGCCTCGAGTTCGAGGCCAGTTCCGAGGCCCTGGTGCCTCCGCCCCCCGCTGCTCCGCGGTCGGAGGCAGCCCCCCGGGCTCCGGGCCGGATTGAGACCCGGCCTGCCGAGTCCCGCGACAAGTTGGAAAACCTCGCCGGAATCAAGGTCGTCGGCGTGGGTGGCGCGGGATGCAACGCCGTGAGCCGGATGATCCAGGAAGGCTTGCGCGGAGTCCAGTTCATCGCCATCAACACCGATGCACAGTCACTCTTCCTGTGTGACGCCGACGAGCGGATCCATATCGGGTCTTCGGTGACCAAGGGTCTGGGCGCCGGTTCCAACCCCGAGGTGGGACGCCGGGCCGTGGAGGAGAACTCCGAAGAGGTCCTCAAAGCCCTGGAAGGGGCCGACATGGTCTTCATCACCGCCGGAATGGGCGGTGGGACCGGGACCGGAGCCTCGCCCGTCGTGGCCGAACTGGCCCGCTCGGCTGGCGCCTTGACCGTGGCCGTGGTGACCAAGCCCTTCGTCTTCGAGGGAAGACGGAGGATGAAGCTGGCCGAGGAGGGCATCACCCAACTCAAGTCCAAGGTCGACACGATCATCACGATTCCCAACGACCGGCTCTTGAAGATCATCACCGAGAAGGAGAGCATCTCGGATGCCTTCCGCCTGGCCGATGACGTCCTGCGCAACGGTGTCCAGGGGATCTCCGAGATCATCACCGTCCCCGGCGAGATCAACGTGGACTTCGCCGACGTGCAGGCCATCATGGCCGACGCCGGCTCAGCCCTGTTGGGGATCGGCGTGGCCTCGGGCGAGAACCGGGCCATCGAGGCCGCCCGGGCAGCCATTTCCAGCCCCTTGCTGGAGGCCTCCATCGACGGGGCCACGGGTGTGCTTTTCAACATCACCGGCGGGTCGGACCTGACCCTGGTGGAGCTGAACGAAGCGGCCAAGATCATCTACGATGCGGTCGATCCGGACGCCCAGATCATCTTCGGTTCGGTGCGCGACGAGCGCATGGACGGAGAGGTCCGCATCACGGTGGTGGCGACCGGATTCACCGGCGCTGCGTCGGCTCCGCTCGAGCATGAGGACCCGGGGGCTTTCCTGACAGGGACCATGCCCGAAGAAGCCATCAGCTTCGGACACGGCGGGGCCTCCCGCGCTTCCGACGACTTCCTGGAACCGGCCATCACCCGCCGCCGAGGCACCAGCTTCGGTTCCTGAGCACCCTTCCGGGCCTGCAAAGGCCGTCGGGGCGACCCGGCGGCCTTTGCAGCTTCATGCAATCGAAGGAACGGGTTCAGACCGCCCCGAAGCAAGGAGGCTTGTGAGTCGTCTCCAGACCCGACCCGATGCCCCGGAGCCCGGGCTGCTGCCGCCCCTCCCGGGGAGGCCAGGCCACGCATGCGTGCCCTGGGGACCATCAAGGGAATTCCCGTTGCCGTTCTACCTGCGCGAGACTGCCCAGGTGGCCCGGGACCTTTTGGGAGCCTGGTTGACTCACGGGCAGGCCGGCGGGGTCGTGGTCGAGACCGAGGCCTATCTGGGTTCTGAAGACCCGGCCTCGCACGCCTTCCGGGGGCCGACCCCGCGTTCCCGCGTGATGTTCGGTGAGCCTGGCCGCGTCTACGTCTACTTCATCTACGGAAACCACCACTGTTTCAACGTCGTCGCGCATCCACCGGGGCGAGCCGGAGCCGTCCTGATCCGCGCACTGGAACCACGTCTGGGTCTGGACCTCATGAAGGCCCGCCGGGGTCCCTGCTCCCTGCGGGATCTGACCAGAGGGCCGGGTCGATTGTGCCAGGCCCTGGGAATCGACCGCGCGTTGAACGGGGTCTGCCTGGCCGGAGGGGACCTGAGGTGCAGCCCGCTCCCCTGGGGTCAGCCGGCACCGACCGGCCGACCCTGCCGGGGTCCCCGCGTGGGCCTCACGCGGGCCAGGCATGAGCCACTGCGTTTTTTCTTGGAGGGGAATCCCCATGTCAGCCGCGGTCCTCGCGCGGTGTCTGAAGTGCCATGATCGCCTTGACCCTCGCTTTTCGCAACGTTCTGCGCCGCCGAGAACGCAGTCTCTTGACCCTGGTCGGGGTTCTGCTGGCCGTCGGCGCCTTCGTGGCCATGGTCTCGTTGGCCGAAGGTCTGTATCGACGGGTTTCCCTGGAACTCGACGGGCGAGCCGTCGACATCTACGTCGTCCCCCGAACTGCGGCACCACTCCCCACAGGACCGGTGGGGACGGTGGGCCTGACCACCGACACGGTGGCCCTGACCTGGATCGAGAAGATCGCGGCCCTGAAGAACGTCCGCCGCGTGGCCCCCATCACGCGGGATCAGTGGACCAGCGAACACGGCACCGTCATGGTGGTCGGCATCGAGCCCACGAGCCTTCGGGAGTTCCTACCCTCACTGGAGATCGTCGAGGGGCGGGTCTTCGAGGCCGGCCAGATCCTGGTCGGAGTGGGCCTGGCAGCCTCGGAGGGCCTGACTCCGGGCTCCTCGCAGAGCGCCGACACCGGATTGAAGAACCGTTTCGGACCGGGAGAGACCCGTTATCCCATCTCGGGGCTGGTCTCGTCAGGGTCCGGGTTCCAGGACTACTTCGTGTACCTCCCCCTGGCGACAGCCCTGGAGACCAACGCCCGCAAGGGCGTCCAGGAGGTCTGGGTCAAGGTTGAGGATCCCCATCGCGTGGCCGAGGTGGTCCAGGCCATCAAGTCGTTGGGGATCCCCGACGTCAAGGTGATGACCCGGAAGGACTATCTGGGAGCCGCCAGCGACTACATCGAGTATGCCTGGCTTCTGCAGTTCGCCATCTCGGCCATCGGGGTCCTGATCGCGATCACCGCTGCCATGAACACCATGCTGATGTCCACCTACGAGAGGATGCGCGAATTCGGGACCTTGCGCGCCATCGGGGCGCCACGCGGGACGGTGGTGACCATGGTGGTGACCGAATCGGTCCTGCTCTCCCTGCTTGGAGGCATCCTGGGCCTTGCCTTCGGGTGGATCGGTTCGGTCCTGCTGGACCGGGCCATGGTCACCCTGCTTCAACTCTCGTTCCCCCTGGCAGCCATCACCCCAGGCCTGATCGTCCAGGCCATCCTCCTGTCCCTGTTCGTCGGCCTGGTGGGAGCGGCCATCCCGTCCGTCCTGGTCTGGCGGGTCGACATCGTGCGCGGTTTGAGGTGGAACTGACGTGAAACTGGAGCTTCAGGGGGTCCACAAGTACTTCGACACTCCGTCCGGCCCGATCAAGATCCTGGAGAACGTCAACCTCCAGGTGGCCCAGGGCGGGTTCATCTCGGTCATGGGCCCCTCCGGCTCGGGGAAGACCACCCTGCTTCACCTGCTGGGGTGCCTGGAACAGCCCAGCTTCGGCAAGGTCTTCCTGGAAGACACCGAGGTCACCGACGCCGAGGAGACGGTCCGCGAGCGGATCCGCCTGCACCACATCGGCTTCGTCTTCCAGAACTACAACCTGCTGCCGACCCTGACGGTCATCGAGAACGTCCTGTTGCCCATGCAGTTGGCCAACGTCAAGACCGCCGAGCAGATCACCCGGGCCCAGAGCCTGCTGCGACTGGTCGACCTGGGTGACCGGGCCCACGACCCGGTCACCCGTCTGTCTGGAGGGCAGCAGCAGAGAGTGGCCATCGCCCGGGCCCTGTCCAATCTTCCCGGGCTGATCCTGGCCGACGAACCGACCGGAAACCTGGATGGCCGCTCCAGCAAGGAGGTGGTGGATGTCCTGAGGTCGATCAACGACCACCAGCAGATCACCACCGTCCTGGTCACCCATGACCCCAAGGTGGCTGCCTACGCCCGGCGGACCTTCCATCTGGAGGGCGGAAGACTGCAGGAATTGACCCGATGACTCGGTCCCGGACACCCCAGGAAGGGCCAGGAGTTTCTTTCTCGAAGGCGCTTGAAGACCCGAATCGCCTGTTCGTGACGAGGCGAAAGGCGGCTCGGGGCTGTGGAGGTTCCGCTTGATTATCTGCATGCAATGCGGTTTCCAGAACGAAAAGGGCCTGAAACTCTGCGCTGGATGTGGGGCGACGCTGCCGCGCATGGACACCACCTCGATGGTGGTGGTTGACAAGGTTGCCGGCCGCTTTCAGCAATTCAAGGATGCCGTGGAGCGGGTCAAGTTCGGGCAATGGACCTCCGATGACTTCCTCGAGTTCCTGCAGAACATCTACACCCTCCTGGCCGAGAAGCGCATGGGCGCCGAGCAGTTGATCCAGGAGTCCGGTTATGAAGAGTACGCCGACGACGAGGTCCGTCAGGGACGCGACGGCATGGATCACTTCGAGATGGGGATGCAGGAGATGTCTCTGTTCCTGGAGGACGGCGAGCTTTCGCACCTGGACCAGGGCCTGGACCTGATCTGGCAGGGCAATGAGCGACTCAACGATGCCATGAGGATCAACCGGGCCGAGCGCAAGAAACTCGAGGATGAATGGGGCTGGATGTGATCGCCCCTTGAGGGGACCCGGCGTGCGGGGGGCCCTGGCCGGGGTCGCCCTGACGGCCTTGTGGGGGGGGGGAGGCATCCTGGTCTTCCTGTTGGGCCCGGTGGTCTCGGGCTTCCCTCCGCTGTGGGGCGCCCTGGCCGGGGTCGCAGCCCTCCTCCTCCAATTCGTCATGGGAGAACGGCTGTTGCGTGGGCTCTTGCGGTTGCGCTCCGATCCTCCCGAGGGGAAGGGTCTGGTGGCTTGGATCGACGAAGACCGTCCCTTCCTCCTGGCCCTGGGTCCAGGCCCTGACCTGGTGGCCACGCGAGGTCTCCTGGAACGCTTCCCTGAGGCTCTCGGCGACCTGGTCTCGGAGTTGAAGCAGGCGCGCTCGGGACTGGCGGGCGCACTTCTGACCAGCACCCTGGCCTTGCCGTGCCTCTTCCGTGCCTTCGAAGCGGCCGTCCTGGAGTATGGACGCCTGAGGGGCGGCGCCGGCCCCTTGTGGTTCCTGGGCCGGGGGCTTGCAATCGTGGCGGGTCTGCTGGAAGCTCCCTTGCGCCTCCTGGAGTGTCCCCCTCCCGAGTCCGAGCCTTCGGCTCGGCGCAGACTCCAGGTGGCCCTGGTCGCGACCCGGCGCTTCCCAGCCTGGATGGAAGCCTTGGATCTTCTGGCTCCGGTCTCCCTGGCTCAGGTTCGCCGGGAGGCCAGGGTCGTCGCCCTGCTTGGGGAGGGTGGCCTGGAACAACAGGGCGCCAGACCCTCCTGTCCCGATCACCTGGGGCGGTTGGCCCCCTGGTTGGGGCTGGTGGCAGGCCTGGTCCTGGCCTGGCTTCCTGGGGGAGCCCTGGCAGCCCCGGTGGTCTTGACGGCCCTCGGCCTGCTGATCCGCCTCAGCCGGGACCTGCCGCTGAGAAGGCCCGAGCCGGATGGGCTCGGGCCGCTGTGGGAACAGGCCCGGGAGTCGGGCCGGGGCCTGCCGGTGCGACTGCACGGAGAGATCGTCGAGGCGCCGGCTGACCTGGCGGTGCCGGACGGAACCTGGCTTGAAGTCGACGGCGGACGGGTCATGCTGCTCGAGGCCCCGCGGGGCGAAGGGACGGTTGAAATCACCGGCTGGATGCGTCCGGGAAAACCCGAAATCCTGGTCGGCACCCTCCGGCAATCCGGAACCCTGCGCCGCTCGTTTCCCCTTCTCCGAAGGTTGTTGTTCCCGCTGACCCTGGGGGTGTCGGGAGCAGCCTGGTGGGCCCTGCAGGTGGTGGGACTTTAGGAGGACGGCTAGAACTCCAGGAGTGTGAGCGAAATCCCCGCCCTCGAGATGCACGACGTCCACCGCTCCTATGGCAGCCTCCCCGCGCTGCGCGGGGTGAGTTTCGCGGTTCCGGAGGGCGAGGTCTTTGGTCTCCTGGGCCCCAACGGCGCCGGGAAGACCACGGCCATCCGCGTGTTGACCGGGCAGTTGCGCCCTTCTGGAGGCCAGGTCCGTGTCCTGGGGGTGGATCCGGCGGCTTCTTCTCGGGACCTGAGCAGGAAGATCGGGGTCATGTTGGAGGAACCGGGCCACTACGAACGCTTGCCGCTGCGCTCCAATCTGGCTTTCTTCGCCCGGCTGTACGGCGCGGGGCCCGGGCGGGTTGAGGAGTTGCTTGAGCTGGTGGGCCTTCAAGACAAGGCGGGTGAACCGGTGGCCAGGCTCTCTCGAGGCATGCGCCAGAGGCTGGCCCTGGCTCGGGCCCTGGTGGGCTCACCGCAGGTCCTCTTCCTGGACGAGCCGACCGCGGGGTTGGACCCTCACGCGGCGCGTGGGGTCCGACGCCTGATCGAGGAATTCTGTCGACGGCAGGGCACGATCTTCCTGACCACCCATTTCATGGAAGAAGCCGAGGAGCTGTGTCATCAGGTCGGCATCCTGGACCAGGGCCGCCTGGTCGCCCTGGGGAATCCCCAGGATCTGTGCCGCGAATTCCTCCCCGAACAGGTCGAGTCCATCCGGGGCGGACGACGGGTTTTGCGCCCTCCTGGATTGGAGGAACTCTTCATCCATCTGACTGGAAGGAGCCTGGATTGACCCGTCGAACGAGTTTTCCAGACGGGCTCGGCCATCGGGCTTCGTTGGCCGGGGCAGGCAGAGACGAGTTCTGGATTCCACCCGCAAAGACCCGTTGTCAGGCGTTGTCCTCGGGTTGACAGCCCCCACGGCCCTGACTAGAATCAGTGCATCCCAGGAGAGTCTGTTTCGTTGGCTCTTTCCAAGATCCGCCGTTACCTCATCGCAGCCGTCGGATTCCTCCTTCTCGTCGATCTGGCCCTCCTGGGTCTGGCCTGGTCTGGTGCCGGGAAAACCCAGGGGCCGGAGACCTTCAGCACCCTCGTCGTCTGGGTGGACGACCCGGTCTTGGCCGAGCAGATGGCTGCAGCCCAGAGGGACGCGGGCCGGAAGGTCACGCTCTCAGAGGGGGAACGCACCATTCAGGTTCCGGACGGCTATCGCCTGGTCCTGAAGAACGAGCCGACCACGGTCCAGGCCATCTTTGAAGCATTGAAGTTCAAGAAGCGCCCCGTCAAACTTTCGGAAGACAAGAACGAAATCCATTATGGCGGGGTCTTCTCCGAGCGTTCCAAAGCCGAGTCAGAGGTTCAACGGGTGCTCAAGGCCGATGGGACACAGTTCACGGTGGTCGAAAACCATCGCGACAAAAAGATCCAGGCCCTTCAGTTGGTGCTTCTGGATCTGGATTCCGGCTCAGCCCAGGAAGTGACTGAGTTTTTCGAGGGCAAGGGGCTCGAAGTCGAGGTCCAACCCGCCGCTTCAGAGAAACCTGAAGATCCGGAATAGCTGGGATCCGCTCCGTTGGCACGGGGCGGAAGGCCCTCGCGGGTTCCCACACTTTCCCCCAACCTGGAGGTCCTCAGGTGTGCAGCCTCAGGACGATGGCCGCCATACTCTGCAAGGATCTAGAGGATGCGGTCCGCAGTCATTCTCTGGTGCTGGTCCTGGTGGGGCCGGTCCTGCTCTCGGTCTTTTTTGCCCGTTCCTTCACGGGGGAGGATGTTCGCCGGCCCGCCATGGTGGTCTGCGACGCAGGGCGCAGCGGCCTGGTCCAGGCCCTGCACTCTTGCGGTTTGTTCCGATTGCAGGAATCCGGCGATTGGGAGGATTGCCTCGAAAAGGTTCGCAACGGTCAGGTGGCAGCGGCACTTCAGATTCCTGCCGGGTTCGATCTGCAGCTTCGCCAGGACCGATTCCCGCGAGTGGATCTGGTCCTGGACGAGAACGCTCGAACCCAGGTGGCGATCGTCCGGGAGGGGCTGCGCGGTGCCCTCAGGCAGCAGGCAGGACAGGAGATGCCGGCCGACGTCCGGGTCACCGGTCTGAACCGCTTCCAGGGGGAGGTCCGCCTGATTCTCTTGCCGATTTGGGTGGTCTTCACCTGTCTGGGGGGATTGATGGTCACCTCGTCGACCCTCGTGGAGGAGATGGAGAAAAGGACGCTGGCCGCCGTGCTCCTGGCCCCGGTCTCGCTGACAACCGTGCTGCTCGGCAAACTGGGAGCAGGGTTCCTGTTGGCCTTGGTGTCCTCGGCGCTGGTCCTGGCCCTGAACGCGTGGGGCCAAGGCAACCTGGCTGCGCTGGGGGTCCTTCTGGCCCTGGGTTCTCTGGTCTTTTCGGCTGCCGGCCTGGTGCTCGGACTCTTTGCCCGGGGGCAGGCGGCGGCCAACGCCGCCGCGTCGGTCCTCTACATGGTCCTGTTCGTTCCGGTCGCCCTGGCCGACCTCAGCGCCACCATGAGGGCGGTCTCGGAGTGGCTTCCCACCTGGTACATGTATGACGGAATCAACCGCGCCCTGCTCTCCGGGTCTTCCCTGGAAAGCCTGCGCCTGGATCTGGCTGGATTGATGGCTTCCTTGTTGATGCTGATTCCTCTGGGTTTGTGGGGTTTGCGCCGTCAACGGGTGGATGGTTGAAAATTTCCTGGGAGGCCAGGTGCCTCCGTCAAGATGCAAGTCGAATGAATCGGCCGCGTGGTGCGGCAAAGGCCTAAGGAGAAGATCGAATGGACACAAAGATCAAGGGAGACCTCATCTCGCTCAGCCGGTTCCAACTTCTGGATCTGGCCCGGCAGAACGGGTTGGAAGGCTTCCAGAAGTTGCGTAAGGACCAGATCGTCGCCCTTCTGGAAGCCCGAGCCGCCCAGGCTCCTCCCGCCGCTCCGGCTGCGGAGGTTCCCGCCCCGGTTGCGGAGACTCCCGAGGCTGCGCAACCCCCTGAATCTCGCGCGCGCACCCGTGGTCGTCGCAAAGCCGCCCCGAAGGTCGAGCCCGAGGAACCGGTGATCTCCGTGGCCGCCTCTGCGCCGAGCGAAACTGTCGCCCCCCCAAGCGCCCCGGCCGACCCACTCCGTCCCGTTGGCCGCCGCGGGCGACCTGCCCGCATCGAGCTGGCCGACGCCAGCGCCGAGCCGCAGACCGCCCCGCTGGACCTGCGAGCCGAACATCCACCGCGGCCAGAGCGCGCGGCCCGTCCTGAGCGCGCCCCGCGCGGTGAACGGGAAGGCCGATCGGGTCGGCGTGAGCGCTCCGAGCGCCCCCCCCGCCCGGAGCGACCCATCCAGGAACTCTCCGAAGAGCCTGAAGACCGCGAAGACCGTGAGGAACTGCGCTTCAACCGCGGCGACCGCCGCCTGAGGGGAAGCGAGGACCGGGCTCGCCCCGCCGAGGAGCGCACCGCCGAAGCGGCCCGTCCCGAGCCTCGGCCTCGCCCCGCCGACGAGCGCGGTACCGAACCGGGTCGCCCCGAGCGAC
>DIWH01000059.1 GCA_002423485.1 Candidatus Xenobium occultum
CTGGGCGAGGCCGCTCCGGACCCATCTCCGAGGCTTCGCCCGAGAGCGCTTTGAGGACTTTGGAGACTTTCTCGCTGTTGCGCCAAGGCCCAAGCTGCGCCGCAAGGGCGTGGATGGCGTCTCGCAGGGTCTGACGTTCCTGGTCATCCAGAGTCTTCTCGCGCGTCGACTCGATGATCTCGTCGAGCTGATTGATGTTGACGTCGACCCGGCGGCGTCGGGGATTCTTGCTCACCCCGGCCACTTCGGGGTCCGCATGGAAAATCATGCAAGACGGACCAGGAATCTTGGGGAATCTTGAGGCTTTCCTGCCAGGAGTCGCCCTGCCTCAGGCTGCAGGGAGGCCCACCTTTCGCCACACCGGGGCCCCAGCCACGCTCGGATCACCAGCCGCAAGCAGGACCTGGACCTGGTGCGCCTCCAGGGACTCCGAGGCGCCTGTGCCTGTCGGCCAGGAGCGGAACTTCCCCTGGGACAGCCGCTTCTGAGCCAGCCAGAAGCCTTGGCCGTCATAGACCAGCACTTTGATGGCCGTCCCGCTGCGGTTCCTGAAGACGAAGACGCAGCCGGAGAAGGGGTCGGCGTCCAACTCCTGGCGGCAGAGGCGCGCCAGCGAGTCGATACCCTTGCGGCCGTCGATGGACTTCACCGCCACGAGGACCCGCATCTGGGTTGTGATCTGGAGCATCTCAGGCCGCCAGCCCCCGAAGGAGTGTCAACAAGTCGGGGGCGGAGACTTCCTTCATCTCCAGCCGCAGGTGATTCCCGCTGGAGGTCTGGACCTCCAGGACGCACCCAGCCACCTGGCCTCCCTTCATCGGATTCAGGATCTCGATGAAGGCGGGGGCGGCAGATGCTTCGGTGAGATCAGCAGGTAGCGGGCCCTGGGCCTCCAGCCTCCGCTTCACGGTGGAGTAACAGAGCCCCAGAACCTGCGCGGCCTGGTAGGGCCCCCACTCCGAGGCCACTTCAAGCGCCTCAGTCCAGAGACTCTCCGGCATCCGGGCCCGCCCCACCCGCTTGCGCCGCCAACGGTCCACGCGGCGCGCAAGATCCTGAACGTCTTGGGGGAACCGACTGTCTTCCCAAACCAGCATGCGAGGGGCCTCCTTTGCCCCTCACGAGGCTACCAGGAGGCCGCGAGCCGATCCAGGCACGCTTGCCGGAAACTCACCTTCTTCCGCTTCTGGTTCCGCTTCGTGCAGCCGCACATCACGGAATTGCACGCCGGGCAGGGCGCCAAGGTCCTCGAGCGCCGCATCATGCCCCAGATGGCCCATTTCGTGGCGCCGGTCTTCGAGGAACTCTGCCGCGAGTGGCTACGACATCGATCCCTGACGGGGGAGATCGGCTTCCGCCCGGACGCGATCGGTCGATGGTGGACCCGGGATCAGGAGATCGACCTGGTGGCCTTCGATCGCCAGGATGCCCTCTTCGGCGAGTGCAAATGGTCGAGCGCTCCGGTCGGGCCCGCGGTGTTGCGGGACCTGCAATCGAAAGCCACTCGCGTGCTCGAACTGGCGGATCGAAGGGCCCGCTATGCCCTCTTCTCCCGGTCGGGGTTCCGGGGGCTCGAGCCGGGGCCGGACCTCCTGTTGGTGGACCTGCCAGCAGTCGTTGAGGATCGGATGCCGAGGCACCCGCGGGCCTGAAGCGCTCGCCAACACCACGGCCCGCACTCCTTCGTGGTCACCCGTGTGGGCCAGGGCGTTGCTCCGGTTCTCCAGGACCCCAGTGTGACGCCCGCCTTCAGCTCCCAGCAGGTTTCCTCCATGAATCTGTGGCATTGCCGCAGAATCATGGAGGAAAGATCGCCTCCCTCCCGCCCGGTCTGGTGGGCGCGGCCTCCCCGGCTCCAGGAGGGCGACCTGGGTTGCTTCAATTGATCCCATTTTGGGGGGTGCCACGGCCCTGCTCGAGGTGCGTGGGAGAGGGCTTGGGCAGGTCCAGGGGCCTGACCAGGAGTGCGGAGGAGGCCACCCACCGGATCAGCACGCCTTCGAATCTCCAGAGGCACGACGCCTCCGGCCAGTGCTTACCGATTGGGAACCCAGGCGCCCCAGAGGACGTTCAGGTCGCGCGGTGGCCAAGATGGCCCCCGTGGACGGCTCTGTGATCGCGGGGACCCGGCGCCCCAGAGGACGTTCAGGTCGCGCGGTGGCCAAGGGCCTCTGGGAACTGTGGACTTGTGATCAAGCCTGCGGCGGCAGTCCGTGGGCAGGGCCTCGCGGATCAAGTCCTCGTCCAGCGGCATTCACCTGGACCCGTCTCGAGAGGGCCCTTCATGCCCTTCGTGGTCTCCAGGTCGCTCCGAAGCGCCCGCTGACGGATTCATGGAAACCGCGCACCCCTGACAACCTGTGACACCGCGCCCTGGTATGGTCGCTTCAGGTCCTCAGCGAAGGCCTTTGGCAGGGGCGGGTCCGTTCCAGCCGAAGAGCACCGCCACCATCAGGACCGAGGGGACGAAGCCCGTGACGATCGAAACTGCCCTCAAATCGCTCGAAGAGACTCTGCACGAGCACGAGGTCTGGCTGGAGGACCTGCACAAGGCGTGCAACCGCCTGGCTGCCGCCGCCAAGGCCTGGAGGAAGGCCACTGCCGAAGGGGACCTGCTCACCAGGGACAAGGCACAGGCCTTGGTCGAGGAGTTGTTGCCCCAGGTTGCACAGAAGGCGCAGGACGCCAAGGACTCCTGGGAGTTCGATGCCCGCGAGTACCTTGAGAGCGACCGCTGGCGCCAGGAGCTCGTCTCGGCTGGTGAGAAGGCGCAACTCCTGGTGCTCCAGGATGCCTCGCACCTCGTGGCCCCCCCGGTCCTGGTCCGCTCGGTCCCGGGTCGGACTACGCTGCAGATCGGCAAGAAGGCCTGGCCGAAGCTGCGCCCCAAGGTGGTCGTGGCGGAGTTGAAGCGGCTGCGCGACAAGAAGGCCAGTGGGGGAGCCCAGGAGTTCCTCGAGCATCTCTACCAGGCATGGAAGGATCTGCCTCGGAGGGGCGCGCCGATGGTGACCTTCCGCGAGATCTGGGACCGCTTCGCCCAGGCGCCCGGCTGGAAGAAGGACAACCCACGGGCCGACTTCGGCCTGCAGATCCACGCATTGGCCCGCTCGGAAGTCAGGTTGACCCGCGACGGCAAGCGCTTCAGCTTCGAATACCCCTCGGCCAAGGCCAGGGAATCCGACATCTTCACCGTCTACCGCGAGGATGGATCGCCGGTCCGCTACTACGGGATCGAGTTCCACTAGGAGGAAGGTCATGAGCTTGTTGAGCCTGGCCCGACCGCTGCCGACTGAGCGATGGCTGAAGGTCCTGCGGGAGGAGTATCTCGACGACTTCGTCCCAGCCGGGGGGTCTGTCGTCAAGGTCGCGACCGGGCCTGCCGCCGAGTTGGATCGCGTACGCCAGTCCGTGGAGGCCATGGCCCGGGAGGGCAACTACTGTTACGCGCACCTGGACCCGGCGGCCACGGACGAGGACGGCAAGAAGAAGGACGTGCACCGGATCGACCGCTTCTTCTTCGAGGTCACCCGCGAGGTCGACTTTCGCGCCCGGGCCGCCGAGCAGGCGCGCAGGCACCTGGAGTCGCGCGGCATCCGGATCTCCTCCCACCGGGCCCTGAACGACCTCGAAGGCATCGCGGCCGACAACGGTCGGGACCCTGCCGACCTGATGAACCAGTACCAATTGGAGTTGGCGACGCCCCAACTCCGGGACCTGGGGATGGCTGTCGAGTTTCGGACGGCGGTCACCGCGCTCGGGCGCGCCCAACTGATGCCGGACTCTGCGCCTCCCACGACTGAAGAGGTGCTGCTGGGGTGGTTTGCCGGCCGGGCACTCCCCGGAGGGGCGGCAGCGCTGAAGAAGGTCCAGATCTACGACCGCATCACCCAGGCCAACGCCCGCACGATGCTGGAGTCCTTCTGCCGCTGGCTGCCCCGAATCGGGAAGACCGGCCTGGTGGTGACCCTGGACTTCCGCCCCTACGAGTACAAGAAGCTCAGCAAGACCGTGCGCAAGGACGAGATGCTGAAGCGCCTGGAGGAGGCGATCCGCAGTGGGGCGGACAATCGGGAGCTTCTGAACTTGATCGAGGCCCCTGAACCCTACGCCGTCCATTACAGCGACAACGCCTACCACCAGATGCTCTCGACGATCCGCCGGTTCATCGACGAGATCGACTGGTTCGAGCGCCTCGTGCTGGTCATCCTGACCAGTCCCGACTTCTACGATGCCTCCAGCCCGCGCAATTACTTCAACTACGATGCCCTGCAGACCAGAATCGGTCTGGAGGTTCGAGGGGCGGCCCGCGCCAACCCCGCTGCCTCTCTGGTTCACCTCGGAGGTGACGCATGATCGGGTCCAACTTCTCGCGCGCTGCCATCGAGGGCCTCCGCTCGGGGGTCCCCAGTCGACACGCCGTGGCCCAACTCGGGACGACCCAGGCAGCAATCCGGGAAGCCTTCGAGTTGGCCCTGGCTGCGGTCGAGCAGGGCGATCCGGGGCGCGCCCTGGTCGTGCGCGCGAACTTCGGCTTCGGGAAGACGCACCTCCTGGAATACCTGGAGTCGGTTGCTGAATCCAGGGACTTCGCCGCCAGCTACATCGTCGCCAGCCCGGAGATGCCTCTCGGGAATGGGCACGTCGTGCTCAAGAGCCTGGCTGAGAATGCCCGGGCCCCCAGACGCACCGGGAAGGCCCTGCGCGCCCTGGCCGGCGAGCTGCGGCCCCACTCGTCGCAGTTCGCGGAACTGCGTTCCTGGGCGGATGGTCTGGAAGGCCTCAACGACCGCTTCCGGGCGATGCTCCATCTCTATGAGGAGTTCACTTCGGACCCGGAGCTCCTCGTCCAAATCCTCGGTGACTTCGAGGGCAAGCCCATCGCCAAGACGGTGCTCAACCAGAAGCTCAAAGAGCTCAACGCCGCGGCGGCCTACGACCTGAAGGGCGGCCCGCGGAACCACGCCTTGGCCCACGATCGCATCCAGGTCTTCACGCAGATGGTCCGGGCGTGCGGCTGCCACGGGCTGGTCGTCCTCATCGACGAGGTCGAGCGCATCGCGCACTTCTCGAAGAAGCAGCGGCTGGCGGCCTACGAGGAGCTGGGGTGGTGGGCCCGCGTTGCGAGGCAACCGGGCAGTGGGATCATCCCGGTGCTGGCCATGACCAGCACCTTCGCCACCTCGGTCGTGTATGAGGACGAGCTGAAGCTGGTCGGGCTTCAGCAAGGCCTGTTCGGCGGAGACGAGAGGGACGAGTTGGCCCGCGAGGGGATCCAGTTGCTCAAGGACGGCCTGCCGCTGACCGAGCCCACCGAGGCCGAGGTGGAGGCGATGCGCTACCGCATCAAGTCCCTCTACCAGGAGGCCTACCGATTGGCGGTCCCCGACTACCCGGACGATCACTACGAGCGGACGACCCCCATCCGGCAGCGCATTCGTCGCTGGATCACCCAGTGGGACCTCCACAGGTTCTACCCGGAGGAAGCCCCGGATGTCGAGGTCGAGGACGTGGTCTTCGACCAGCACGAGATCGGCGACGACGAGTTGGCCACCAACGGCGACGACGAGTAGGCATGCCGGTCCCCTACCGCAAGGTCACGTCAGCCCAGGAGGACGGAGCGGCCGCATTTCTGGACGTGGTCTGGTTTCCGGCGTCAGGGACCTTCTACGGAGCCCTTCTGCTGATCGACGCCTGGGGGCGCCCCCTGGAGTTCGTCCACAACTCGCTGGCGGCCCCGGCCGGATTCCTGTGGTCTGCTTCCCAGGTGCACCAGCTTGGGGTTGCGAGTCTCGCCCACTCCCTCTTCGAGGCCTGCCGACGAGATCCCGACCTCCTGGTCTGCCCGGCCTGGCTCGGCAGCAGCGAATTCTGTCGGGCCGAGCTTGCACCCTCGATTCCGTTCGCCCGGGTTGCCGCTGGTTCCGGGCCGGAGGAGCTGCAGTGGACGTGGGTCAACGACCCTCCGGGGCCAGCCATGCGCGCCCACCGACTGGCGCAGGCTCTGCAGCACAGGGGATTGGCGACTGAGCCCTGCGCGCGCCTGCGGGCTGGACTTCGGGAGGTCTATCCCGAAGCACCCTGGGACTTGCAGGCTTGATCCGGGGCCGGCGTCCCCTGCGCAGCTTCCTTCGAGCGCGCTTGCCGCTCGTCCACCCTTGGAACCCGCGGCCACCGGCTCCCAGCAGTCGCGGCGTCGACGTGCCGCCCCCCGGACCCGCCCGTTCCATCCTGGAACGTCCGTGGGTGCCGGGAGCAGCCTGCTGCGTCGCGCCCGCGCTCCCGAGAGGCGGCCGGGCGACGAGCCTCCCCGTCCGCTGGCTGGAGGCCCCTCTCCACGCCAGGTCGACCGAATTGCAGGCCCGCCCGGCGGGTCCGCGCCAGGAGCCTGCGCCGGAGGTCAGCGCAGAACTCGCCCTCTTGCGCCGGCTCTCAGCGGTCCTGCAACCACCCCCGAGGCTCCTATGGGAACCCGGAGGCGTCCTCGACTGGCATGCTCCCTTGCTGCCCTACCAGAAGGTCGGCCTGGCGGCCCTCGTCCAGCGCGACGAACTGTTGCTGGCGGACGACATGGGCCTGGGCAAGACCATCCAGGCCATCGGGGCGCTCCGGGTCCTGTTTGCGCAGGGGGAGATTCGGAGTGCGCTCATCGCCTGCCCGGCCTCCCTGACCCGGCAGTGGGCTCGAGAACTGCGGCTCTGGGCTCCCGAGCTGCGCGCGACCGTGGTTGCCGGCCCCGCTCAGGACCGGGCGGCGCTCTGGCAGGCGCCGGCCCAAGTCAAGCTGGTCAGCTACGAGACCCTTCGTGGGGACACCCTTGAACTGCGAGACTCCCCGGTCTTGCGCAGGCCCTGGGGGGTCGTCATCCTGGACGAGGCATCCCGCATCAAGAATCGGGAGACCGGCGTGGCACGGGCCTGCAAGAAGGTGCCGGCGGCCAGGCGCTGGGCGTTGACCGGAACGCCCCTGGAGAACTGCCTGGAGGATGTCCTGTCGATCCTGGAGTTCCTGGATGGGGACGGGCGGTGCTGTTACGGGGGGCGGCCGGCAGTCCTGGAGCGCCTGCGGGAGGTCCAGTTGCGGCGCCGGAAGGCCGAGGTCCTCCCCGAACTCCCGCCGCGGCGCGTCATCGAGTTGGACCTGGAGCTCAACCCCCGGCAGCGCGCGGCCTACGACAAGGCCGAGCAGACCGGGGTGGTCCACCTGCGAGCCAAGGGTGACGCGCTTCGTGTCACCCACGTCCTGGAGCTCATCACCCGGCTGAAGCAACTGTGCAACCGGGACCCCGTCAGCGGCGAGTCGGCCAAGATGGACGACCTCGGCGCCCGCATCGACACGCTGGTAGAGCAGGGGCACCGAGCGTTGGTCTTCTCCCAATTCACCGACCAGCTCTTCGGGACGGGAGTCGTCCGCCACGCCCTGAGGCGGTTCCAGCCCCTGGAATACACCGGCGCCCTCTCGCCCGGCCAGCGCTGCGCCATCGTCGACCTCTTCACGCGCGATGTGCAACACAAGGTGCTGGCGCTCTCGCTGCGTGCAGGGGGGGTCGGCCTGAACCTGCAGAGCGCCTCCTACGTGTTCCATCTGGATCGCTGGTGGAATCCCGCCATCGAGGAGCAGGCCGACAGCCGGGCGCACCGGATGGGCCAGGAGTTTCCGGTCCACGTCTTCCGCTACATCTGCGTCGACACCATCGAAGAACGCATCGACGACATTCTGAGGACCAAGCGCCAGTTGTTCCAGGAGGTTGTGGACGACGTCAGCCTGGACCTGGCCCAGACGCTGACGGAAGAGGAACTGTTCGGCCTCTTCGGACTGGCCCCCGGGCGGGCCCGAAGCCGTTCGGACACCAGCCAGGACGCGCGACGGTAGTCAACCCCATCCCCTCATTGTCGGGGCTGAGTGTCCGGCCTGGACAGGGTCAATACGAGGACGGCGGCCGAGAAGGTTTCCATCCCCTCATTGTCGGGGCTGAGTGTCCGGCTGCCATACGCAGACCCAGAAGACTTCAAGAAATACCAGTTTCCATCCCCTCATTGTCGGGGCTGAGTGTCCGGCGATTGATGATCTCCTGTCCAAGAAGCAGAGAGCCAAGTTTCCATCCCCTCATTGTCGGGGCTGAGTGTCCGG
>DIWH01000044.1 GCA_002423485.1 Candidatus Xenobium occultum
GGTGCGGCTCAGGGTTGCCTCCATGCGCTGCCGGTAGTACCAGCGGGTGATCTCCAGGGAATCGGAGATCCCGGTAACGTGCGTGTCCGCGCGCCCGCCCAGCCGGTGGGCCACGCCGGCCATCACCCGGTGCGTCCGGCTGGTGTCGGGGACCAGGATCAGGCTGGCTTTCGCCTGGCGTGCCAAAGCTTCGGCGGCGGCGGTGTCCGTCCCGTAGCGCGGCTGCGCCAGTTCAGGGCTGGCAACCCCCAGGATGGCAGCGGCCCCGCACCCGGCGATCTGGTGGACGGCCGCCTCCACCTTCTCGCCATAGAGGCCGGCGACAAGGCGGGCGCCCTGGGCCCGTGCCACGTTCCGGGCGACCGCGAGCGTCTCCAAGGAGGCGCGGGCCAGGGTTCCGTCGCTTTGGGTGGGAGTCAGGAACAGCAGCGTCTCCGACCCGGAAGTCGGCGGAGCGGCCGAAACAGGCTGTTCCGTCACCTGGAGCGGGGCCTCCCCTCCAATCCAGGAAACCAGCTCCTGGGCGATCTGTTCCGGGGTCAGGTCCTTCACCACCCGGGTGGCGCGTCGGGCAGCCGGCAGGCTCACCCGGGCGAAGCTCGCCCCGTCCGGCTCCTTGGGGACCTGCCGAGCCTTCTGCAGGGCGGGCATCAGCAGCCGCATGTTGGTCATGCCGATCTGGGGGTTGTTGGGGGGCTCGGGAAGGCTACCGGTCGCCCAGCCCAGCACCGCTGGCGGGCCGACGCACAGCGACACCTGGTGCATGCCGCCTTCCACCCTCTCCAGGATGCGAAGCCGTCCGTCCGGCTGGAGGCTCAGTTCGTCCACCCCCTGGAACTGGTCGCGGATGCCCAGGCGCTCGCCCACCATGGCGAGGGTCACGCCGGCGCTGCGCGAGGCCGATTCCCAGCCCCCGAAGAGCAGGAGCCGGTCGCGTGCCAGGTCGGGGATGGCCTCGATGGCTTCGGCCAGGGAGACAGCGACGTGAGAGGCGTCGGCGAACCCGCTGGCGGGGCCGTCCAGAGAGACGAGTTCGAAGGGGACCTTCTGGGCCACCGTCATCATGACTTGCTGCAGCTTGGCCTTGGGAGCCATGCTCACCAGGTAGACCTTGCTCCCCGGCGCGCTCTTCGCCAGCCGGCCCGCTTCGACCAGGGCACAGAAGGCCCAGTTGTCCAGCACCGCCGGCAGCATCATCTCGTTCTTCAGGGCGGGGCCCTGGGGAGTCTCGATCGGCTCCAGGGTCTGCAGGGGGTCAGGCACCAGGCCGGCGCACACCACGATGGAATAACTCACTGTCTTGTTCCTTTCAATTCTCAGCCGAGTGCAGTCCGCCGGCACCGGCTCGCAATTCGATGTTGGACCGCTCCGGGTCGTGCGGATGCGGTTGGGAGCAACTCCAGACGCAGGCTCCGCAGTGGACGCACTTCTCGCGGTCCAGAATGAGCGCACCCTCGGGGCCTGCAGACAGGGCCTGCCCCGAGCAGATCTCGACGCACACTTTGCGGTCGCATTGCTGGCAAAGCTCCGGGTTGACCGCCACCACGTGGTCGGCGTACCCGGCCGGGGCACAGACCTTGCCTCCCATCAAGAGGGCGTCCTGGTGCGAAACCAGCAGCTTGCCGTCATAGGGGATGGCGGGCCAGCCGCAACGCTCCATCAGGGCGGAGTGCAACGGCCCCCCGCCCTTCCGGATCTGCCGCAGTTCTTCGGCGGAGACGCGGCCCTGGTAGTATTCCTCCAACGTGGGCAGCCGCTTCCAGGGCGGCACCGAACGCCCCGGCACGGAGAGCTTTCCGCCAGACAGGCCGCTGAGGGCCATGCCGATCAGGCCCGTCACCAGCCCCCGGCTGAAGCCGTCCCGGGCCTTCTCGGCCTGGCGCGATTCCTGGTCCAGCCAGCTTTGCCGCCGCCGCTCGACGTAGGCCCGGGTCAGGTTCTCGCGGGTGAAGGGCAACTTCTCCTCGAGGAGCTGCAGCACGCCCTCAGCCAGCAACGTGCCCGTCTTCCAAGCCTCGTCCATTCCTGAGCCGGTCAGCACGTTGGTGCTGCCGGAGCCCTCGCCCACCCGGGCGTAGCCCTCTCCCACCAGCAGCGGCTCGCCCCGGCGTCCCGACTCCTGCAGACTCTTGGCTCCCCACGAGCGCAGCGTGCCGCCCTCGAGGTAGCGCCACAGGTAGGGGTGCATCATCCAGTGCTGCAGGTAGCGATAGGAGGTGCGCACGGGAGAGTCGAGCCAGGACGGCACGAAGATGCCGCACGAGGCCACCCCGCCGGGATGGACGTAGAGGAATCCGAAGATTTCGGGCTCTGGAAAGCCGAAAGTGTGGAACACGGTCCCAGGCTTGAGGTCGCAGCCCGCGGGGAGGTCCACCACCATCTTCATGCCCACGGCCCAGTCCCGCCGGTGGTTCCCCCGAGGCATGCCGAATTGCTCGTCGAGTTGCCGGCTCACCGGCCCCACCGGCCCGTCGCCCACCACGGTCAGGGCGGCCCGGATGTCCATGCCCGGCATGAACCCGGCCTCGGGCTGGCCCTGGCGGTCGGTCCCCTGGTCCACCAGGCGGATGCCCACGACCCGCCCATCCTCGATGAGCGCCCCGGACACGGGCGTTCCCGGCCACACCTGCACCGTCCCGGAGGCCATCAGGCCCGAGCCCACCCATTGCATGAACTGCCCCAGGGAAAGCACCAGCCCCCCTTCCTTGCGCAGGAACGGGGGGGTGTAGGGCAGTTGGAAGGCCTCGTGGTGGCAGTGCGAAGGGA
>DIWH01000024.1 GCA_002423485.1 Candidatus Xenobium occultum
TGCCGCCCGAATCGGTCAGGATCAGATAGGAGTGACGCATCAGGCGGACCAGGTCCGGGTAGCTGACGGGATCCAGCAGGTGGATGCGCTCGCGCCCCTGCAATGCCGGAATCACCACCTCGCGGACGCGGGGATTCCGGTGCACGCTGAAGACCAGGGCCACGTCGGGGAAGTCGCGCACCAGGCTGGCCAGGGCCAGGCAGATCTCATGCATCGGCGCCCCGAGATTCTCGCGTCGATGGGTCTCCACCAACAGCATCCGCTGTCCGGGTTCCAGACGAACCAGGTCCTGGGGTGGGGCTGCTGGCAGTTTCTCGAGGATCAAGCGCAGGGCATCGGTGACGGTGTTACCCGTCAGGTAGATATCCTCGGCAGGCACCCCCTCGTCCAGCAGGTTCTGGCGGGCCCACGCGGTGGGGGCGAACTGCATCTCGGCAATCCGGGTCAGCAGGCGCCGGTTCATCTCCTCTGGGAAGGGATCATAGCGGTCTGAGGTGCGCAGGCCAGCCTCGATGTGCCCGACCGGAACCTTGTGATAGTAGGCCGCAAGCCCAGCCGCAAAGGCCGTGGAGGTGTCGCCCTGGACCAGCAGGGCATCGGGGCGGTCACGCTCCAGGACTGGCGAAAGGCCCTCCAGGACCCGGCTGGTGATCCCCGCCAGGCTCTGATTGGCCCGCATGATGTCCAGGTCGACCTGAGGCTGCAGCCCGAAGAGGTCCAGGACCTGGTCCAGCATCTCGCGGTGCTGGGCGGTGACCACACACGTGGCCCGGATCCCCGGATTCTCGCCCAAGGCGCGGACCACGGGGGCCATCTTGATGGCCTCCGGCCGAGTGCCGAACACGGCCATCACGTGCAATTTCGAACTCATCTCGGTAGACCCCGTCACTTCACTGCCAGGGCCAGGGCCAAACCGGCCAGGCCGAACAGGATGTTGATGAAGTAGATGACCGCCACGACCTGGCGCTGGGTCAGTCCCAGGCCCAGCAGGCGGTGGTGAAGATGCTCTTTGTCCGGTTGGAAGATCGGCCGGCCCGAAAGGCTGCGACGAACGATGGCCATGGAGGTGTCGAGGATGGGCACCCCCATCAGGCAGACGGGCACGATCAGGGCCAGGGTCGCCGTGCTCTTGAGCAGGCCGACCACCGACCATCCCGCAAACATGATCCCGAAGAAGAGGCTGCCGGTATCGCCCATGAAGATCTGCGCGGGGTTGAAGTTGTAGCGCAGGAAGCCCAAGGCGCAGCCGGCCAGGGTGGCCATGACCAGCGCCACCACAACCTGACCTTTGAGGAGGCTGACCCCCAGGAAGACCAGGGCCGTCGTCAGCGCGACCCCGGCCAGAAGACCATCCAGGCCATCCAGCAGGTTCAGGGCATTGGTGATCCCGACGATCCAGAACAGGGTCAGCAGGACGCCCTGCCAGGGTTCCAGGAAGACCACTCCGAGAAAGGGGAGGCTGAGATAGTCGATCCGGATGCCAAACCAGACCATCAGACTGCCGATGGCAATCTGACAGAGCAACTTGACCTTCGCGGGCATCCCGAAGCGGTCGTCCACAAGGCCCACGACGACGATCAGCCCTCCGGCCAGGAGCATCCCCATCAGGTGCTGGGACAGACGGGGCGTCAGGGCGGCGCGAAGGGGCTCATACGCTGCCAGCATGGTGCCCAGGGTGATCAGGAAACCGAAGAAGACCCCCAAGCCGCCCCACAAAGGCATGGGAACCTGGTGGACCTTGCGGGCATTCGGTTTGTCCAGGGCGCCGGCGAAGATGGCGAGGCGCTTGACCACAGGCACCAGGAGCAAGGTGGTCAGAATCCCCAGCGAGAAAGCCACCACGAAGACCAGACCGGACATCGCTTGCCTCTTCTCCGGCCCGGGCGCCAAAGCATCCGCCGCGCCACGAGGGAGGATTCATGGTGTTGGACCCTCGGCGAGGTCCTCCGTGCCGCCGACCGCGCAGGCGGTCCCGGGCAGACTCGCAAGATTCTATCACGGAAGTCAAGCCGGGTAAACTGCCAGGAAATGGCAGGGTGGGCGGGCATCGATTGAAAATCCGAGGCAGCCCCGCGGGAGAGCGCGCCCTCACATCAGTTGCCAACTAGCTCCCTTGAATCCCTCGTAATCCTCGACGAAGCGCTGCACGATCTTGGGAACCGCGGCAGCCGAGGCCGCGTCCAGGGGGCGCACGTCTCCGATCGGAACCGGCTCGAGAAGGCCCTGCTTCTCATAGAAGTGCAGGGCCTCCAGCGCGGGATCCTTGACCACCTGAAGCACGAAGGGGGTCGGCGCCGCCAGGGTGAATTCGAGAAAATCGAGGTTCCGAGGCAGATACGGGGTGTGGCACTCGTTGCTGTAGTAGTGCATGAGGTTCTGCAGGATGGGGTCCAGGATCCTCTGCTTGAGGTCCAAGACCGCCGTCTCGAAATCGTGCTCGCGGTCCACGGCCGGAAGACTGATGTCAAACCCGGGCAGCTCCCGCAGCCGCCGGCTCATGGTCCGGGCGTCAGGGAAGCGTTCTTCGGGCCAGGTCCCCAGGGCTCGAAAGACGAGCTGGGCCAGGGGCCGCGGAACGGAAGCCCCCAGGTCGTCGAAGGTCGGGAAATCGAAATCGACCGGCTTGCGTCCCGTGAGCAGCTCGTGCATCGTCGCACCCAGTGCATAGAGATCTGAACGAGGCTCGGGGTTGCCTTGCTGCTGCTCTGCGGGTGCATAGCCCGGGGTGCCGATCCAGAAGCCTTCAGCAGGATTGGTGACCCGTGCGATTCCAAAGTCAATCAGGACGATCCGGCCATCCCGATTGCGCAGGAGGAGGTTGGACGGTTTGATGTCCCGATGGGTCACCGGCGTCTGTCGACCGTGCAGATACTCCAAAGCGTCCAGGACCTGCAGGCTCCATCCCACCACGGAGTGGGGATCCAGGCCCGGAGTGCCAGAGCTCTTCAAGACCTGGGCCAGGTCGTCTCCCTCCACCAGATCCATGACGAAACAGAATGAATTCTCGTGGACAAAGGAACTGTAGACCCTTGGAATGCTGGGATGATTCAGCGTCTGCATGACCTGAATCTCGGAGAGGAAGCGGTCGATCGCGGCCTGCCGCTCGCCCAGGCTGGCGGAGGGATCGATCATCTGCTTGAGCGCGTACACCCGGTCCTTGAGGACCCGGTCGGCCACGGCATAGACGGCGCCCATCCCGCCCGCCTTGATCAGCCGCAAGACTTCATAGCGGCTGTCGGCCACTGTGCCGGGAGGCAGATTCCAGCTCTCGATCATCGATCCCATCGGCAGATGGTAGTGTTTTCCGATTCTAACACAGAGCGGAGGGGGGGGCAAACAGGCCCGCTCCGCCTGAATCCGCCACCCACCGTGGCATTTGGCGGCGGGCTCAGGCTCAGCCCGGGCGCCCGATGACCGGGCTTCGGGATCCTCCATGCCCCGGGCCCTCCTGCCAGGAATCCTGGCCGGTCAACCAGGCTGCGGGTGCCGTCAGAATCTCTTTCCAGCACCGACGATGGGGTAGCTGTTGCGTGCATCGGTGGCGTCGCGAACTCCGCCGTAGAGATAGAACTCGCTGGGGAACAGGACCTTCCCGAGAACGTCGACCTTGACGTCACGCGTGTCGTAGACGTCCACGTTGGCCTCGAAGCGCCGGTTGAAAAGCCAGGCGTCGGCTCCCACCCCGAACTGCGATCGGACCACCCCACCGCGCAGCCGGAAGGAATCCCATGTGCGGCCAGCCTGGAGGTTGACCAGGTTGTTCTGCCCCAAAGAGTCGACCCCGACCTTGGCCGTGAACGGGCCCCGGGGTAACAGGAAGGCGTTGAGGTTGGCTGCGGGCTCGCCTGTGCGCGTGTTCCATTCGTGCGAGATGTCCGCCTGGAAGAGGGGGCCTCCGTCGCCAGAAACGATCCCCTCCACCTTGCCCGCCACCCTCTTGGCCGACTCACTGGCCTCCCGGGCGTTCGCCACGGTCTGCCGCAGGTCGTCCTGGACCTGGGGATCCCCGGTCAACGAGCGGATGTCGCCCGCGATGGCCTGGACCTCCTCGCTGGTCTTGCGAATGTTGTGAACGGCCGCCATCACGTCGTCGCGGAGGGTCTCGTCGCTGGCCAGGCCCTCCAGGGCGCTGGCCGTCCTCTGCAGGCTGGAAGACATCTGGCGCAGGTTCATCACGATGGTGTCGACGTGCGCCGAGTTGCGGGCCACGACCTGGTTGACGGTACCCGTGGCGCCCCGGAGGTTGGCCCCCACGGCCCGGGCGTCGTCCTGGAAGGCCAGAACCGTACTGTCGACGTGCGAAACAACCCGGTCCAAGGAACTGGCCAGGTTCTCGACCCGCGTGTTCAGACCCTTGACCAGGGTCCGGGCATCCTGGCTGGCCCCCTTGAGGTTCCCCGAGATGTCCCGGAAGTTGGTCATGGTCAGCTTGATGTCGCTCTGGAACTTGGAGTCCCCGATCAGGTCATTCAAGGCCGCCACCGAATCCTGGAACTCGAGCATGACCTTGTTCCCCTCGCGGGCCAGATCATCCAGAGTGACCGGCGAGGTGCCCGTGACCTGATCGCCCACGGCCACCGGGCGGACATCCGCCGGCACCGGACCGGGGCGGATCTCCATCCACTTGTCCCCCAGGAGGTTGCCAGTGATGGTGTAGATGTAGTAGTCGGCGCTGAAGAGTTGAACATCCGGGCGGGTGATCTGGATCGTGGCCCGGACCCGATTCTCTGGATTGAGCTGCAGTTCGGCGACATACCCGATGCGGACCCCGGAGAGATGGACCGGCGCACGGGTCTGCAGGCCCGCGACATCCTCGAACAAGACGTAGTAGCGAACCCCACCCTCCGGCCCGATCTGACCGACCTGGATGATCACGAGGCCCAACAGGATGGCGGCGACCACCACCAACATCCCGACCCTGGCTGCCGGATTGAGCTCCATTTCTCCTCCTAGACCCGGATCGGGCCTTGGACCCGCCCCTCGCGAAACTGGGCCACGAACTCGTTGTCCGTGGTCTGGAACTCCTCGGAGGGACCGATCCACACAATCTGGCCTCGGTGGAGCATCGCGATCCGATGCGCCACCAGCATCGCCCCGGCCACGTCATGCGTGACCACGACCGAAGTCGCGTGCAACCTCTTCTGCAGGTCCAGGATCAGCTCGTTGATGACCCGCGAGAGGATCGGATCGAGCCCCGTGGTGGGTTCATCATACAGGATGACATCCGGATCCGTGGCGATTGTGCGTGCCAGACTGGCACGTTTCTGCATGCCTCCGGACAACTGGTTCGGGAAGAGATGCCCCATGCCTTCGAGGTCGACGATGGCCAGCTTCTCGGCGACGATTCGCTGGATCTCCTCCTCGGGAAGTCGGGCGTGCTCCCGCAGGCCGAAGGCCACGTTCTCGCCGATCGTCAGCGAGTCAAAGAGAGCTGGCATCTGAAAGACCATCCCCACCCTCTTGCGCAACTCATCGAGTTCCTTCCGATTCATGGCCAGGATGTCGCGGTTGTCCATCAGGACCTCCCCGCCGTCCGGGCGCTGCAAGCCGACCAGACAGCGCAGGGTGGTGCTCTTGCCAACCCCGGAGAGCCCCATGATGGCCAACGTGGTGCCTCGAGGCACCTCGAAGTCGACCCCGCTGAGGATGGCCCGACCGCTCAAGGAAACCGTCAGGTTCCGGACCACGATCGCCGGATCCGACATAGGCTGCCGAACACCCAGGATGGATTGGCTTCGGGTCACCTCAAGTCACCGGGAAGAGCCACGAAGACATCAGGTAATTCGTGACAAAAATGATGATGGTTGCAAAGACAACGCTGGATGTGGTCGCCACCCCGACCCCGGCTGCTCCACGTCCCGTCGTCAAACCTTGCAGACAGGCCACCATGGCCACCTCGACCCCAAAGACCCCGGCCTTGAACATGCCGTTGAGGATATCCGAAAGCTCCAGCAGTCGCTGAATCGAATCGTAAAAGGCGGCATACGGGATGCTGGCCGACTGGAAGGCGACCAGGGCGCCCCCAAGAGTTCCGGCGACGTCCGCGAAGAGCACCAGGATCGGCATCATGGCCACCAGGGCCAGGAACCTCGGCACCACCAGGTAACGGACCGGGCTGACCGCCATGGTCTGCAGGGCCGAAATCTGCTCGGTCACCTTCATGGTCCCAAGCTCTGCGGCGATGGCCGATCCCGCCCGGCCAGCCACCACGACGGCGGTCAACATCGGGCCCAGCTCCCGAGACATCGCGATGGCCACGCCCCCTCCGACCACGTTGGTCACGCCATACTGGACGGCGATGTGGGCCAGTTGCAGGGACATGACCATGCCTGCCGTGGTGGTGGTCAGGATTACGATCAACAGGGAATCGACCCCAAGATAGGCCATCTGCTGGATCGTCAAACCCGGCCGGACCGACCCGCGCGCAATCCAGCCCAACGTCTCCCAGAGGAGCATCAGCAGGGAGCCGACGTACTCCAGCAACTTCAGGACGGCAAGACCAACAGACTCGAACAGTGCGAGCATCCGCCACTCGTTCTACCGGCTCAGGGGATCTCCTGTTCGACGTGGGGTCGGAGCCCCGACAGAGTCTGCGGCGCGACTCAGGCTCCGGGGTGGCGAGGTGCCCGAAGGTCGGCCAGTTGCCGGAACAAAGAGCGCTCCTGATCGGTCAGGCCGGTCGGGACCTCGACCTGAAGTCGGACGTAGAGGTCACCGGCCTGCCCGCCTGCACGCGGAAGGCCCTGGCCAACCAGGCGCAGTTGGGAGCCGCCCTGAGCCTCCGGCGGGATCTTCAAGGTCAGGGTGCTGCCGCTGGGGCCCTGAAAACTGATCTCGCCCCCCAGCACCGCGTCATAGAGGGGAATCCGGAGCTCCCGGTGGACGTCACGCCCCTTCACCTCGAAGACCGGGTGTCTGCGCAGGTGAACCTGAAGATAGACATCCCCACTCGGCCCCCCCCCTGCGCCTGCCTGGCCCTCTCCGCGGACCCGAACCTTCGAGCCATCGGTCACCCCGGCCGGAATCCGGACTTCCAGGACTCGAGGGTGCGACGTCTGACCCCGCCCGTGGCAGGTCCGACACGGACCCGTCTCCATCCGACCTCGTCCAGAACAGGTCGGACACACGCTGGTCCTCTCCAGGGTCAATTGCCGAGTTCCGCCGTGGAAGGCCTCCTCCAGCGTGATCTCGACGGTGGCCTCGACGTCCGACCCGGGTCTGGACACGGACCGGCCTCCCCCAGGGAAGCCCCCCGCCCCGGGTCCTCCCATTCCTCCGAAGAACACGTCGAAGAACGAAGACCGGCCGGTGGGGCCGGCGCCACCCACCTGCGAAAAAAGGTCCTCAAGATCGAATTCGACGCCCTGACCGCCTCCAGGTGGCCACCCCGGCACCGCGCCCTGCTTCCAGCGCGCCCCGAGCTGATCATACTTCTTGCGGTTCTCCTCATCCCCCAGGACCTCGTGGGCCTCGTTGATCTCGCGGAAGCGTTTCTCCGCTTCGGCGTCCCCGGGATTGACATCCGGATGAAACTTTCGGGCCATCTTGCGATAGGCCGACTTGATTTCGCGGGCTGTCGCCGTCCGCGGAACGCCCAGGACCTGGTAATAGTCCTTGAAATCCATCGTGCCTACATCTCCGCTTCAGCCGGATGACGGGCCACCTTCACCATGCTGGCCCGCAGCAACCGCTCGCCGATCCGGTAGCCTCGCAGAAGCTCTTCGACCACCGTCTCATCGGGAACGTCCCGTCGCTCCTCGACCATCACGGCCTCGTGCAGGCTCGGGTCGAAGGGCTGACCCAGCGCCTGGATGGGCTGGACACCCTGATTGTCCAGAATCTGAAGAGTGTTGCGCAGAACCAGTTCCACACCCTGGACCAGGGACTCGGAGCCGCCGGCCTCACGACCTGCCGTGACGGCTCGCTCCAGGTTGTCGAGAATCGGCAGGATCTCCCGAAAGAAATCGCTCTTGACCAGATCCAGGCGACGGTGCTGTTCGGACTCCTGGCGACGCCGGAAGTTCTCGAACTCGGCCGCGACCCGCTTGACCTGCTCCTGAAGACGCGCGATCTCGGCGCCCTTCTGACCCAACAACTCTTCCGGGGAACCCTCGGCCGGCGCCGTCTCGTCCAGAGTCGCCGCTGCGGGCGGAACCATCGAATCCCCATCCATCATCGGAACACTCCTGTGTCAGGTGGACTCACCTGGTGTTGGTTCTAAGCCGGGACATCCCTGAATGACCCGGAACGAACAGACTTGCAAAGAAAACAGGGCCGCCCTTCGCCTCCCGACGGAGCAGACCCTGCCGAAAAAGCCCCCCCAGCCTTCCCACCCGGGCGGGCCCCTAGAAGTTCATCTCCCCCCGATCCCCGAGGACATCCTCCAAGGCAACCTTCACCTTTCCGGGCGGCAGGAGAGGTCGACCCGCCACATCGACCTTCATGAAGTAGATGTTGCCCTCGACGGACTGGTCGGGGTTGAGCGTGCGATCCAGGACCTGGTCGTAGCGCTCCGCCTTGACCCGGTTGCCCTGGGCGTCCAGGACGTACATGTGCCAGTGGAAGGGCGACAACTGCACGGTGCCCGGTCCCTTGTTGATCAGCTTGACGTTGAAGACGACGTAGCGATCCAGGCCCTTCTGGGCATACAAGCTGGCCCGCATGGCCAGTTTGTCCTCGACGGAGGAGCGATTCTCGCGGGCCGCCATGACGTCGGCATAGCCTTCAAGCAGAGCCTCGCTCCAATGAGTCACCTGCACCTCAAGTCTGTTGTTCTTGTACAACTCGGAATTGGAAACGTTACGGTTGATCTCCGCCCCCCCGACGGAAACCATGTTCCAGATGTTGGGCCAGTACTGACCCCCGTACCCGATGGTGGTGAACATGTTGATCGTGTTGAGGGGGTCCACCCGGACTTGACGGTTGGCCTTGGCCCCGCCGGCAAAGTCCGCGGTCTGCGTGGATGCGCTCAGCAAGGTCTGCCAAGCTTTCTCAGGATCCTGGGCAGGACCCGTGGCAGCAGAACTTCGGGATGAAGCCGGCTTCCGGTCGGTGGCTGCCGGGCGGGAACCGGCGGCCTGGGCACGCGCCATGGCGGCCTCCACTTCCTGATCGGGCCCGGGAGGCTCCTCGGCCGCCACCTCCGGCGGCGGCGCGTTGAAGGGCTCGCTGGAAATGCGATCGCCCACGCGCACGCCCCCGCCCTGGACCACCCGGGACCGGGACGAATAGTTGTCCACCAACTGAACCTCGAGTTCGGCCAGCGGCTTGCCCTCCCGGTAGACGTACCAGCGGGTTCCCGGGGTGACCTGGTCCTCCACCCCTCGATTGACCACGACCTCGCCGGAATCGGTCAGGCGGGTGACCATGGCCCCAGGCGAAGCCATCGCTGAGAGGGTGAGGACTCCGAGGAGAAGGAGAATCAAAGGGGCCTGACGCATCGAGGATCCTCTCGTGCGAGGACGCCGGGCGCCTCGCGCAGATTTGCTTGCCCGCAGGCTCTGCTCCCTCCTATTATGTACCCACCCGGCGGAGGGGGCAACGCAGCCCGTGAAAAAAAGTTCTCAACACCGATCGGAGGGGAAGAGATGGCCGAAGTCGAGGGAGGCGCCCAAGGCGCTGAAAAGCGGCAGGTTCGCCTGCGCAAGAGGGTGGTCCGGGACCGCCAGGCCGACATGCGCCTCTTCGCGCTGGTGCTGGCCCTGGCCTTCGTGGCCTTCCTGATCCTGCTGCGATCCCTCTTTGCAGGCACCCAGGCCAACCTGGCCGAGAGCGACGCGGCGCGAACCGAAGATCTGTACTTCACTCTTCGGATCGAAGACAGGAGTTTCGCCAAGGGCCAGCCGATCGGACTGAAGCTCTCGGTGCGCAACACCTCCGGGCAACCGGTCTCGCTGCCCTTTGACACGGACCAGGAGTTCGATTTCGTGGTCCAGCGCCAGTTGAACCTGTTCTTCGTCCGCCTCCCCCTGGAAGTGTGGCGCCATTCCGCTGGTCGCCCTTCCCGGCCTCAGCCCCATTCGCTGATGATCATGCCGGGCGAAGAGCGGATTTTCCGGGCGAGCTGGAAACAGGTGGACAACTCAGGACGCCAGGTCCGACCTGGTCGCTACATGATTTCGGGCTACGTCAACAACTCGGGCGAGCGCCACAACCTGCACATCCAGGCTCCCTGAGCCCGAGTCCCGAGACTCCGGCCCCAGGGGAACCAGACAGGTTTCGAAAGGGTTCATGCAGAAGGAGACAGCTTCGGGAACCGGAGTGGGTCGGGTGACCGCGGGCGTTCTGCAAGGACGCCTGAGGAAAGTCCGGGCTCCACAGGGCAAGGCGCTGGATAATCCCCAGTAGGGGCGACCCTCAGGATAGTGCCACAGAAATGAAGACCGCCGGTCGCCTTCGGGAGGCCGGCAAGGGTGCAACGGTGGGGTAAGAGCCCACCAGCAGCGCGGTGACGCGCTGGCTAGGTAAACCCCGTCTGGAGCAAGACCCACGAGGGGTCGGGTTCGTTCGCCCTCGGGCGGGCGAGCCCGCCGGTGGCCCGCCGGACCCCCTTCTAGAAAGGTCGCAAGAGGGGCGTGGCGACACGTCTCCCAGAGAGATGGTCACCCCCGAGGGCCGTGAGGTCCTCGGGACAGAACCCGGCTTACAGACCCGCTCCGGTTCCCCCCCCCCACGCCTCTCGGCCGGGGGTCTTTGACCAGGCCCCCGTCGGGGCTTGCAGCGCCTGCTCGGCAGGCAAGGAGGATCACGTTGCGCCACGGCAGATGGCTTATCCTCACCCTGGCTCTGGCCCTGTTCACAGCAGGCTGCGGGGGTGGCGGCAGTTCCAGTGGCGGGGTTGCCCCTCCGGGTGGAGGAGGAGGAGGCGGCGACACCGGAATCGTGACCTATCGGGTTCCGGCCTTTGGAGGCGCGCAGGTGGCCACCGCAGTGCTGGGCTACCAACCGTCCAGCACCTCCGAAGCCGACGCTGAAATCACCCTCGAGGCCACGAATCGGCTGACCGGGACGCTGGGGCAAAGCGGGCCGGCAGCCGATCTGAGAACCTCTGCTGCCGACCGGGACCCCTTGATGTCCCGCGACATGCCCCCAGAGGTGCAGGCTGTCGAGGACGAGTTGCGGGCTCGGGCCACCCCCCGCCTGCTCTCCGAAGGCCCGCGACTGGACTCGGTCCGGGCTCGCTACTCCGAAATCCCGGAGGGTGAGACCACCACGCTCTACATCGCCACGACCGGCAGGACGGTCACCGTCCAAAAGATGCACGACAACTCCGAGACCACCTCCACCCTGGTCTTCGCCGAAGTCGTGAGCGGGCTCCCCGTGGCCTCCAAGGCGACGGCCCTGGAGGTCGACGGCCGATTCGGCGCCTCGAACATGTATGATCCAACAGGGATGGGAATCGGCCCCCGTGTCCGCAGTGTCTTCGGAAGCGAGTGGAGTACCGGAGGCGGGAGGGACGGCGAGACCAAAATCGTGTTCGTCTTGTTGTCGTCGAACGGGATTGGCGGGTCCAACCTGTATGGCTTCTTCCGCCCCAACGATGCCTTCTCCAAAGCCCAGGTCTCCACCAGCAACGAAGGCGAAATCCTCTACATGAACGCCAACTACTTCAGCGGCGACATGTTCGATGGGTTGGCCACGGTGGCCCACGAGTTCCAGCACATGTGCAACTTCAACCAGAAATACGTGCGCGAGGGTGCCTTCAACGGCACAGACGAGGACGACACCATCAATGAGGGGCAGTCCGTCCTGGCGGAGGAGAAGACTGGATTCGGGCTGGTCGCCCCCGGCGGAGGCAACTCGTTCGTCTTTGGCTCAGCCAGGGCCTACCTGCAGGCTCCGCACAACTACGCGTTCTTTACCTTCGACAACTACAACGCAGACTACGGCAAGGGCTACCTGTTGATGAAGTACGTCCACGACAGGTTCGGGGTGGACACGCTCACCCGGATCGCCACCTCCCCGGCCGTTGGAAGGAACAACATCGCCAACCAGACAGGCGTCCCCTTCGGAACCCTGTTCCAGGACTGGGCCCTGGCCAACCTGCTTGACCCGGTCGCCGGCGCCCCGGTCAAGCACACCTACTCCGGACTGAACCTGGACAGCACCTACAACATCCGCGGACTGGGAGCCGTGAACCTGCCCTCGGCGACGCCCGCACGTTCGGCCAACCCGCCCATCGCGGACGACACCGTCACATTGAAGCCCTGGGCCAACCTCTACTCCCGCTACAGCGGAGGAGACGGCTCCCCCTTGGACCTGACCCTCGGCACCCCCGGCACGACCGCCACCAACCTGGTTGTCGAGAGCCCGGCCAAGGGAACCTTCGGCTCCCTCCAATAAGAACCCGGCTCAGCCCATCGAGCGTCGGACGCCCAACCGCAGACCGGAAACCAGAGATCAAGACCCAACGGCCAACGTGAAGGAGGTGCCTCACCGGGCACCTCCTTCACGTTCCCCCAGACCTGTGCCCCACCGGGCCCTCCTTCACGTTGGCCCGTCCGATGCACCCGCACAAGAACCCGCGATGGCGTGGCGCAACTCGGAGGCCAGATACTCGGCCAGGTCCCGACGCAGGACTCGCAGGCTGAAGATCTGCTCATCCGAGACGAACTGCAACAAGGTCGACTGCGAAAAGCTGCGGACCAGGATCTCCTCCAGATCGCCGACCGGGATCGCCCTGGACCACAATGGGATTCCCCACAGGCTCGTCCGCGCCTGGATCCGCTCCGGGGTCAGGGCCACCCTCACCTGGTAACCGAACTGCAGGAACAGAGCCAGCGCAAAGAGTCCCCCGACCACCTGGAAGTACAGGTAGTCCCCCTGCCATCGAGCCATCTCCCACAGGGAGGACGGCTGGTCCTGAGAGCCCGACATCGGGATGAAGCTGATCGCCAAAGCCGCCAGGAAGAGTCCGGACATCTCGGAAACCAGGCTGGAAGTCCGAACTCCCCAGCGAAAGGTCCGACTCGAGCCCTCCCCCTCCTCCCGGATCGGGAAGACCTCCGGGCGAGGGACGCGAGCCCCAAGCAAGGAGGGATCCCGATGGGCCCTCTCGCTGAGAGGCAGATCCAGGTCTGCGACCTCGATGTCCAGATGCACCCCGGCCTCGCGCCGGACTCGCAGGGGGCAGCCGATCCTCTTGGCCAGGAACTCGGCCAGACAGCGGCTCTCCTGCATGTGGTCGGGACGCGAATCCAGAAGGAACTCATACTTCCCGTCCACCAGCATGACTTGCCAGAGCTCGACCGCCCGGCCCCGACCCTCGACCTCCAGGACCTGGAGACGGATGATCGGTTGCTCGCGATAGGCGTAGCGGATCGAACGACGGATCAGCCCGTCGCGGACCTCGATGAACCCGTCCCGAACCCGGAAGGTCCGACGAGTCCAAACCAGCAGGGCCAAGCCGGCGGCAACCAGCAGCAAGCCGAGGGCTGCGCCCTTGCGCCAATCCCACAGCGGGGTGTGCAGGACCAGCGCTCGGTACAGATAGTACAGCGGAATCCCCCCGACGACCCCGGTGAAGACCAGGAAGAAGCCCAGGTCCCGGTTCGCGTTGCTGGGTAGGGCGAAGACGTCACAATCGCAGCGGCACATGAAGCGTGCCATTCAAAGGCCTCCTCGACCAGTCTGAACTACCGGGCGCACTCTGCGACCCGCCCGGACATGATGCGCCACGTCCGCGCCAATCCCTGTCAGGCAGGACTTTCAGCGCCCTCGCAACGCCTTTCCGCGCCAGGTCCGACCCGTGTCTGAAGGTCGGACCTGGGGACGGACCCTCCCCACTCGACGCGTCCGACCCACCCCTGGCGTCTGCCCGGCCGGGTCCGCAGGAGGAAGCGACCCCACCGGGCCGAACGTTGGCTCGCCATGCGTCGGCTCCTACTTGTGTTCGCTCTTCTGCTCTGCGCCTCTGTGGGCTGCAGTTCGACCACCGGCCAAGCCGACGCCGTGCGTTTGTGGACCGGGTTGGATGCCGAATACCCGGTCATCGAAAAGGTGGTTGCCGACTTCCAGCAGCGGACCGGAATCCAGGTCCGCATGCTCAAGGTCCCCTTCGAACAGCTCCGCAACAAGTTCCTGATCGCCGCCCCGGCCGACCTGGGCCCGGACCTGGTGATCGGTCCCCAGGACTGGGTCGGCGTCCTGGCCACCGCGGGCCAGCTCGAGCCCATCCCCCAGGAGGTTCTCCCTGGTGAGGACTTCGTCCCGGTGTCGGTTCAGGCCGTGACCTTCCAAGGGCAAGTCTACTCGGTGCCCTTGTTCATGGAATGCAACGCCCTGTTCCGCAACACCACGCTCATGCCCGAGCGGCCCCGCTCGATCCCCGACCTGGTAGCCCGGGCTACGGCCATTCAGCAGGCTGACCCCTCGATCAAGGGCTTCTACTTCGATCTTCAAGAGCCGTATTTCGCCTGGCCGTTCTTCTCAGCCGAGGGAGCGTGGTTGCTGGGCGAAAAGGACGGACGGACCGACCCCTTCGACGTCGGGATCAACAACCCGGGAAGCGTCCGCGCGGCCGAGTTCCTGCGATCACTGCGCATGGAGCATCACCTGATTCCCCCTGGGGCCTCCGAGAACATCTCCAGGACGCTCTTCCAGGAAGGGCGGGCCGCCGTGATCATCAACGGGCCTTGGATGCTCAAGGATGCCAAGGCGGCTGGCGTGCCCTACGCGGTGGACCCCTTTCCCCCCACCGCCAGCGGAGGTCAGCCCCGTCCCCTGGTCGGGGTCCAGGGGATCATGCTCAATCGACGGGCGGCACATCGGACGGAAGCCCTGAAGCTGATTGACCACCTGGCCTCGGTGGACAGCACCGTGGCCATCAGCCAGGCCTCGGGCCGGCCTCCCGTGCGTCGGGGCGCTCTGGAGCGGATCCAGAATGACCCCGATATCGCCACCTTTGCCATGATCGCCGAACAGGGAACCCCCATGCCCAGCCATCCGGCCGTCAACGCCATCTGGGTTCCCCTGAAAAGCGCCCTGGAGCTCATCACGACCGGCAAGTCGCCCGCAGACGTCGAGCTCAGCGCCACCGACGAACGGATCCGGCAGAAGATCCAGTTGATGTTGGAGTAGGCATGCGAGAACGAGACTCTGGCGGACTCCCCTACCTGTACCTGGCGCCTGCGCTGCTGCTGCTGGCGTTCCTGAGTCTGCTGCCCAACCTCTACTCCGTGTGGCTGGCGTTCACCAACTACTCGCTGAACCACTACTCGGACTACAGCTTCGTCGGCCTGCGGAACTTTGCCCGGATCCTCCAGGGTCCCGAGGCTGCAACCTTCGCACGAGTCTTCGCCTGGACGGTGGTCTGGGCTGGCGCCTCGGTCCTCCTGAGCCTGGGCCTGGGCCTGTTCCTGGCCATCCTCCTCAACAACTCCCACCTGAAGGGCCGGACCTTCTACCGCACCATCTTCATCCTTCCCTGGGCCATTCCAGCCTTCATCTCGGTGATGATGTGGCAGGGTCTTCTCAACACCGAGTTCGGCGCCATCAACCTGCTCCTGGCCAACCTGGGCCTCGACCAGGCGCTGGCCGCTGTGGTGGGGCTCTTCACCAAGGACCCGGTGGCCACCCCCATCGCCTGGCTCAACACCCCGGGCTGGTCCCACATCGCTGTTCTGGCCGTGAACGTCTGGCTGGCCTTCCCGTTCCAACTGACCACCTGCCTGGGAGCCCTCCAGTCGGTGCCCTCGGATGTGTATGAGGCAGCCTCGGTGGACGGCGCGACCGCGGGCCTGCAGTTCCGCCGGATCACGGTGCCCCTGCTGCGCTCGGCCCTGCTCCCGGTGCTGCTTTCCAGTTTCGCCTTCAACTTCAACCAGTTCGCCGCCATCTACCTGTTGACGGCGGGTGGCCCCGCAGTCCCCGGCAGCGAGGCAGGTGCCACCGACATCCTGATCACCTACTCCTACAAACTGGCCTTCAACCTGTTCCAGTACGGCATGGCCTGCGCCTACGCGATCTTCATCTTCATCCTGGTCGCCACGCTCTCCGGTGTGAACTTCAAGCTCACCGGGGCCTTCGAGGACGCCAACTAGATGCCCACTCGTCCAAACCCCATCCGATTGGCTTTGACCCACCTGGTCCTCCTGGCCTGCGCCGGGTTGACGGTGATGCCCGTCGTGCTGGTCCTGGCAGCCTCCCTGCGCAAGGGTTCAACCCTGATCTCGACCCGGCTCTTCCCTGGCCTGGACGAGCTCTCGCTGGCCAAATACCACGAGTTGCTCACCCAGACCCCGTTCCTGACCTGGATGCTCAACACGGTGATCGTCTCGGTCGTGGCTTCACTGATCGCCCTGGTGGTGACGGCCCTGGCTGGGTACGCCTTCTCGCGTTTCCGCTTCCTGGGCCGCAAGAACGGCTTGATGGCCATGATGCTCCTGCAGATGTTCCCGGCAGCCATGGCGATGGTTGCGGTCTTCCGCCTCCTGCAATACCTGGGCGCCGTAACCGGCGGGGTCCTGGGCCTGAACTCCCTGCTGGGGCTGTCGCTGGTCTACATCGGGGCCGGAATTCCCTTCAATACCTGGATGATCAAGGGATACGTGGACGCACTTCCCCGTGAGCTGGAGGAGTCTGCAACCATCGACGGTGCCACGCCGACCCAGACCTTCCTCCAGGTGGTGCTTCCCCTGATGGGACCGATCCTGGCCGTCGTGGCCATCTTCAACTTCATCGCCCCCTACAGCGACTTCATCTTCCCTTCGGTCGTGATGTTTGAAGAGAGCAAGTACACCCTGGCCGTCGGAATGCAGAGCTTCATCTCGGGGAACTTCTCGACCAACTGGACGCTCTTCGCCGCTGCCTCGATCCTGGGCGCCATCCCCATCCTGGTGCTCTTCTTCGCCCTGCAGAGATTCCTGGTCGAGGGCCTGACCCGCGGCGCTCTGAAAGGCTAGTCAAACAGTGTCCTGGAGACACTCCCTCCGACTGGGGATGCAACTCCTGCTGGCCTTCCTGCTTCTCAGCGGGCCGACCCCAGCAGAACCGACGCGCTTCGCGCAAGCCTATTATCGGGACGAAGCCTACCTGAATGCCTATCGCCAGGCAGTCCGCTACTACAATCCCGGTCTGGACGCCCAACAGTTGGAGACCGTCGTGAGGGCTTTGCTGCACTACGCCCACCACTATCGTCTCGACCCCCGCCTGGTGACGGCGTTGGTGGCCTGTGAATCGGGCTTCCGACCCGAAGCAGTCTCGTCGGCCGGCGCCCGCGGGCTGGGGCAGTTGATGCCGGGAACCGCCCGCGAGGAAGGCATCGACCCGGGGCCCATCCCTTCCAACATCCACGGCGCTTGCCGGGTCTTGCGCCGCCACCTGGACCGCTATGCGGACCGAAGTGGCCCGGGCCAGCTCGAACTGGCCCTGGCTGCCTACAACGCCGGTCCGGGAGCGGTCGAGCGCTACGGAGGCATCCCTCCCTATCCCGAAACGCTCGACTACGTGAGCCGGGTCCTGGCTGAGTACCGCACCCTGTGCGGGCGCTGACCCAGAGAAACCGGGGAAGGACTTCCGGGGTTCGAACAGAACAGGCGCTAGTTCCGGCGGGCTGCGCGTTCCCCCGACACCATCCGCCGCGAGGAGTAACACGTGAAAAGATCGCTTCCGAGCCTGGGCCTGGTTCTGGCCCTGCTGCTGGTCTTGCTGGCCCCGGCCCATGCCGAGAAGAGCACCGCCGACAGCCCTGACATGCGTGAGGGCCTGGCCCACTTCTACGCGGGCCAGTGGACCGAGGCCAATACGGCGTTTGAGAAGGTCCTGGAACAGGATCCTGAAAACACCCTGGCCATCTCCTACATCCTTCATGCCAACTACAAGATGCACAACATCGACGGCGCGATCTCAGAAATCGAGCGCAAGGCCGTCGCCCGGGGTGAGGACCCCCAGATGCAGGCCCACCTGGGCATGGCCTACTTTCTGCGCGGCATGATCATGCCGAACGTCCTGGATGAGGCCCTCACCGAGTTCCGCGCTGCCTCCCAAGGCGACCCCCAGTTGGCCATGCCCTACACCGGCATCGGCCTGGTCTACTTCCAGAAGCGCATGATGCCGCGTGCCAAGGGATACTTCATCCGCGCCTTGCGCTTGAATCCCCATGACGTCATGGCCATGGACCGCCTGGGGAACATCCTGCTGGTGGACGAGCACAAGCCCCAGGAAGCCCGCCATCTCTTCGAGCGCATCATCGCAGAGTTGCCGACCTACCCGGATGGCTACTACTTCATGGGATCGGCCCTCTTCGACCTGAAGAGCTTTGAAGAGGCCATCCCCTACCTCCAACGGTCGCTTGAACTGGACCCCAACGGTTTTACCCAGGGCTTCGACGCCGCCACCCTGCTGGGAGACACCTTCCTGCATCTGGGCCGGAACCAGGAGGCCATCGAGGCCTTTGAAGCGGCGGAGAAGATCCGCCCGGAGAGCCGATACGTCGAGATCAAGCTCAAGAAGGCCCGCGGCGAAGAGGACTGACGCGCCCGACCGACCCTTCCTCGACGGGAAAAGATTCAGGGCGGCCATCAGCCGCCCTGAATCTTTTCCCGTGCAGACCGAGAAGGATTCCCGCTGCACCCGTGGAACCTGAGCTGAATTCTGGAATCAGATTCACTTTTTAACGCAAGAAATGCGGAAGGAGTTGAGCTTCGTGAAGAAATTGATCCCGGTCCTCCTGGCAGGCCTGATGTGGTTGGGTGCCGGTCCGGCAGCCGCTCAAACCGGAACGGACCACGACATGAGATTTGACCTCACCTACTCTCCCCTGCGGGTCTCCACGAGCAATCCGTCCGGGGTGGTCAGTTCGAACATGAGCGCGATCACCGTCGGAGGTGAGGGCCGGGTCTTCCGTGGCCTGATGTTTGGTGGAAGCTACACCTGGGCGAACAGCAACGACCTGACCATCACCGGCATTGCCGGAAACCAGACGCTGACCAACGTTGGATTCTCGGATGTCGAGTACGGCGACCTCAAGATCTACGCCAAGATCCCGTTCAACTGGGAAGCCTTCTCCGACTCCGACCGCACCATGGGCCCAGCCCCGGCGTTCTCTCCGTTCTACGGATACGTGGGCTACAAGAACACCCAGCTCAACGCCACGGCTCCCACCACCGCTCCGACCGTGGGCCGCCTGAACATCGAATCGGCCTCCGGCATCGGCTTCGGACTGGGCGCCGACGTGGAGTTCGACCCCGTCGGCGTGTACGGCCAGTTCGTCTACTATCCGACCATGTTCACCAAGACCGTCGGTGTGTCGGGCGCGAACACCAACGACGGCTTCCTGCGCGTCTACGAGTGGGACCTGGGCCTGCGCTCCAACTTCGGGGACAGCCCGGTCCAAGCCAAGGTCGGGTATCACTTCGAATCCCACCAGGCCCAGAACATCCAGTTGCGCTACGACGGGTTCCAGATCGGCGCCTCCGCCAGCTTCTGAACTCCCCATCCGCTGACATGAAGAAAGGCGCTGTCCAGAAGGCAGCGCCTTTCTTCATGTCCCACTTGGAGCCGAGTATCTGGGGGCCCGGTCGGAAACCCCTAGGAACCCAGACGGAAACCCCTAGGACATCTCCCGGCGTCCAGCGAACGCGCGGCCCAAGGTGACCTCGTCGGCATACTCCAGGTCCGATCCCACGGGCAGTCCGAGCGCCAGGCGGGTCACCCGAAAGCTCTTGGCGGACAACAGACGAGACAAGTACAGCGCCGTCGCCTCGCCTGACACCGTCGGATTGGTGGCCAGGACCAGCTCACTCGGAGATTCCGTCTCCAGACGATCCACGAGGGGTTGAATCCGAAGTTGCGCCGGCCCGATGCCATCCAACGGCGAGATCAGCCCCCCCAGAACATGGTAGAGCCCTCGGAACTCGCGAGTCCTCTCGACGGCCATCAGGTCCCTGGTGGTGGCTACCACGCACAGGACCGAGGGATCACGCCGAGGATCCCGGCACACGGCACAGAGCCCCGCGTCACTGAGATTTCCACAACGTTCGCAGGTTGTCAGCTTGCTCTTGATATCCAGCAGGGATTGCGCCAGCGCCCGGACCTGCGAGTCCGGCGCGGAAAGCAGGTGAAAGGCCAGGCGCAACGCGGTCTTGGGACCGACCGTCGGCAAGCGCTGGAGTTCCTCGACCAGTCGTTCGAGAGGCTCGGGAAGAGTCACCCTGAAAGGATCAGAACAGACCCGGCGGCAGATTCAGGCCGGCAGTAATCCGCCCCATGCGCTCCGCCGACAGCGCCCGGGACTTCTCCAGGGCATCCTTGACCGCGACCAGCACCAGGTCCTCCAAAATCTCGACGTCCTCGGGATCCACCGCGTCCTTGGAGATCTTGACCGATGAGATCTCCTGCCCGCCCGTCATCACGACCTGAACCGCTCCCCCCCCTGCGACCCCCTCGACCGTCGCCTCTTCCAATTCCTCCTGGACGGCCGCCAGGTCCGCCTGCATCTTCTGCTGCATCATCTGAACCGGATTGGCACTGCCCCCGGTCTTCTTCATCTTCTGCATCTGCCGCATGAACTGTCTCTGCATGTCCGCCTCCGATTCGCTTGTCAATCCTGTCGAGGAGCGCCGTCTGCCTCCAGGACCTCGCGGATCGTCTCCACGAGCTCATCGAGGTTGAAGGGCTTGGTCAGGTAGGAACTGACGCCCAGATGATAGCCCTTGAGCACATCCGTGTCCTGGCCCCGTGCGGTCAAGAGGATGATGGGAACCTGGGAGGTCTTCGCGTGGGTCCGCAAGGTCTCGACCACCTCGAAGCCGTCCATCTCAGGCATCATGATGTCCAGAAGAATCAGGTCGAAAGTCTGGAGTGCCGCCCGCTCCAGGGCTTCCTGGCCACTCGAGGCCACATCCACCTCGAAGTCCTCCATCTCCAGATACTGAGACAAGGACTTCTGGATATGCTCGTCGTCATCCACCACCAGAATCCTGTGCCGGATGACCTTTTCCTCTTCGCTCAAATCTCTCACCTCCTGGATACGTTGGAAACCTCAACCTGGAGAATCGTCGACCACACGACCGCTAAAGAGGCTCTCGGCCCGGTGGACGAACGAGCGATGCTCCTGCCCCGGCGAGGGGGCGTTGGCGGTAGCCGCCTCCAGGGTGGCGACCAGGCGGAGCGGCACCCCCAAGGCTTCCTGGGCCATGGCCTCCAAGACGCCCGTCTCCTTCTGGAACTTCTCGAAGTGCCAGGAATAGGTGCTGGGAAAGCTGATCACCAGACTTCCCGACTCCAGACTGTCGAGCCGGGCCTCCATCAAGACGGCATGCAGACGCCGATCCCTCTCTTTCACAAAAGCCAGAAGGCGTTGCCAGGACTCCTTGCCCGAAAGCCCGCCACTGGCCGGCAGCCGAGGCGTTGGGGACGGGGCAGGAGTCTCTGGACCGGGCTGCGGCGGAGCAGACGACACCGACTTCCCGGGCGCAGGCCGGGGCGAGGGCCCCGACGGTTCGCCCCAGCCCAGATCCTTGGCGCCGGTGCTCGATTGGTCCTTGGCGCCCTGGGGTCCCGTCGACGACTGGACGACGGTCCGTGGAGGCGGGGGTGAATCCGGCGACCCTCCCCGCTCGGTCCGAGGAGGCGCTGCTGGCGCAGCCGGGCGTGGCGGTCCAGGCGAATCTCCCCGGTCAGTCCGAGGGTGCGCTGCAGGCGCAGTCGGGCGTGAAGGTCCCGGCGAACCTCCCCTGTCAGTGCGAGGGGACGCCCCAGGCGATGTCGGGACGGGGCGCGCCGGCGCAGACGGGAAGCCAGCGGTCCTGTCCGGAGTCGGTGGTGGCCCTTGCCGGAGCGGCCCTGAACCCCCTCCCAGGCCAGCCTCCAGCCGGGCTACCCGCCTCCTGAGATCCTCCAGCGGGTCCAAATCGACCTCGGGAACCGTCATGCGAATCAGCATCATCTCCCAGAGGAGCCTGGCCCTCTGGGCATCCCGCGCCGCCCCCTGCAGTTCCATGGCCGCCTTCAACCAGCTCATGATCCGGGCCGGAGATAGACTGGAGGCCTGCGCATGCAGGTCCGCCATCTCTTCCGGCGGAATTCCCAGAAGATCCCCCTCGACCGCCTTGACCGAGATCAAGAGCAGGCACCTGAGATGCTCGACCAGCTCGTTGGACAACCGCCCCAGGTCGCGGCCGGACTGCACCAGCTCGTTCAGCCTCTCCATGGCCCTCGGCGCGTCCCGCTCGGCCATGGCTGCGACCAGGCTGCTCATGGCCGCTCTGCCCGCCAGCCCCAGGAGCGTGCGGACGTCCTCCTCGCCCACCGACGCGCCTGCAAAGGTCGCCACCTGCTCGAGTTGCACCAGGGCGTCCCGCAGAGACCCTTCTGCCGAGCGCGCCAGGATATCGGCCGCCCCTTCCTCCAGATCGAAGCCCTCCTCGCGGGCCACAAGAGTCAGGCGGTCCCGAATCTCCAACGGCGTCAGCCGATGAAAATCATGGCGTTGACAGCGGGAGAGGATGGTTGGGAGCAGGTCCTGAGGGTGGGTCGTGGCCAGGATGAAGACGACGTGGGCCGGAGGTTCTTCCAACGTCTTGAGCAGGGCGTTGAACGAGGAGGTCGAGAGCTTGTGGACCTCGTCGATGATATAGACCTTGAACCGAGCCTCGGCAGGCGCGAAGTGGACCTTGTCCACGATGAACTCGCGGATCTTGTCCACCTGGGTGTGCGAGGCGGCATCGATCTCCAAGACGTCCATGCACGAGCCGTCGGCGATCCGCCGGCACAGGCTGCACTGGTTGCAGGGCTCGGCAGTCGGGCCCTGGGCACAGTTCAGGGCCTTGGCAAAGATCCGCGCCGTGCTGGTCTTGCCGGTGCCCCGCGGGCCACAGAACAGGTAGGCCCGCGCCGGAGAACCCGAAGTCAAGGCGTTCCGCAACGTGCGAACCACCGCCTGCTGCCCGACCAGGTCCTCGAAAGACTGGGACCGCCATTTTCTGAAAAGAGAAGTTGTCGACACGCCCATTTCTGGAAACCTGCGCTTTGGAGTCGCCGCCCAGGTCGAGCAGATGCCCGCAAATCCGGGGATCCCTGGTTTCAACATGCCCCAGGCATCCCCTTCCCGGGTCGTCCCGAAGGAAAGGACTGAGGCAAGAAGGAACCCGCCATGAGTCTGGCGACGGTGCCCCGTTCTTGGGGAGCTCGTGGCTGGGCGATTCGTTCCGCAACAAACTGGAATTCCACGGCTGGTCGCCACGAGAGGACCATCTGGAGGCACCTTGCCAGACTGCTGGAACTGCGGCATTCACCAAGCTGAAACCCATCGCTTCTGCGCCAGGTGCGGGCAGGTCTTGAGGCCCTCCCCTGCCGAGCGTCGGTGTCTGGCCCAGGGGATCGAGTACCTGCTTCGGGAAACGGCCAGATGGGACTGGCTGGAACCTTCCAGACGAACCACCCTCCACGGCGAATACACGCGGAAACGCCACAGCCTGATTTCACCCACGCCGCCAGTCAAGACGGCGCCACTCCCTGCGCCACCCCAAGCCAGGACAACACCGGCCCCTCCGCCCCACGAAGCCGACGCGGGCCGAGCGGCACTCCTGCCCCCCTCCCAGAGAGGCCCTTCCAACAGGAAGGTCCTCGGCTGGCTCTCTGCCTTTCTCGAAGAGGCCAACATCCGCTGGCTACTGGTCTTGGGAGGTTTGCTGCTGGCCTCGGCCGGGATCGGGCTCTTGTCCAGCCAGTGGAGTGCCCATGGGCGAACCTTCGTGCCCCTGGCCCTGCTGGCGGCCCCGTTGGGATGCTTCCTGGCAGCCCGCAGGTTGCGCGCCAGTCTTCCCTATTCCAGCAGGGTGCTGGCGCTGCTGGGGGGACTCCTTCTGCCGATCGGATTGGTCTCGGTCCGTCTCTTCGAACTGGGCGGCCTGAGCGTTGCGTGGTCGCCCTGGAACTTTGCCGTCTTCGCCTTCAGTTCGTCGGTCTTGCTGGCCCTGGGTTGGAGTTTGAGCGAACCCCTCTGCCTGTATCTTGCCAGCGTCGGCCTGGCCGCTTCCAGCGCCGCCCTGGCTTCCTGGATCAAGCACCCTCCGGCCTTTGGGCTGGGATGCCTGGCGGTGGCGGTCGTCTTCCTGATCGCGGCCCTGAGGGGTGGACTTCGACTCGCGCCTTTCAGAAGCCATCTCTTCGGCCTCAGCCAGGCGCTGACCGGACTGGGCCTGTTGTCGACCTTCCCAGCCTTCATCACCAGGTCCCCCGGCCCCCCTCTGGGAGACCTCTCTCTTCTGGTCCTGGGCGCCACCTTCATGGCCGGCGCCGGCTTCCTGCAACGGAGTCGAGCCGCGGTGCTGTGGTCCGCCCCGGCAGCACTGGCTGCCATCCTGCTCCTCGGGCTCCACTCCGGGCACCCTCCCATCCTCCTCGGATACGCCCTGGTCGCCCTGGGCGGACTGTATTCCGGAGTCGGCCACTTCCTGCGCCATCACGACACCCAAGCCGGGGCTGCCGAGGCGGCCCTGTTCGTGGGAACCGTCCTGATGGGAGTCCCCCTGGCCCTTCTGCTGACGGCCTTCCTGGTGGATGGCGTCGGCGGGAACTTTGGTTCGACGCCCGCCTCAGAACTGCGCACCGCCGTGGGCGTCGCGTTGGCTGCGGCCGCCCTCCATGCCCTGGCCGGCGCTGCCTGCGCCATGCCGCGTCTCTTCTATGCCTCCACCGCTGCCCTGGCCTACGCCTGGTTCCTGGGCTCGGTGCTCGTCCACCGACAGCAACCGGGCCTGTACGGACTGGACATGTCGTGGCTGCCCCTGGCGTGGGTCCTGCTGGCCATGCTCCTGCGCCGCACCCTGCCCGCCCCCGGCCTCAAGGCGCTGATCCACAGCGCCCTGCTCCTGTCACTCCTGCCGGCTCCTTTGAACCTGGCGATGAAGGCCCTGCACCTCCCTGGAGCGGAGGCCTCTGCTCCCGCAACCTTGCTGCTCACAACCCTGGCCCTGGTGCTGGCGACTCCCTTGCTGCGCTCCGGCAGAATCCTCTACCTGGCCAGCCTCTGGGGATTCCTGGCCTACGACCTGGGATGGCACCGGGTCCTCCGCGCCATGGGAGCCTCGGCAACCGAAAACCTGGCGCTGGATTTCCTCCCCTTGCTGGCCGCCCTGGCCGGTCTGGCACTGCTGCTGCACCGAAGAAACGGCCCAGAGTTCGCCGTCCCCGTCGCCCGCAGCACCCTGCTCCTGGCCGTCGGATTGGGTTGCTGGCAACTGGACCCGGATTGTGCGACTCGTCCTCTGGCGGCGACCGCCCTCTTTCTCTACGGCGTGGGCTTCGCCGCCCTGGCGCAGCCATTCCGAAACTGGGCATTCCTGCACCTTTCCGGCACGCGCCTGCTGGCGCACCTGGCGGCCATGGCCCTGGCAGGCTCTCTGTGGGTGCTCGGAGGTGACGGCGACGCCGCCAGCCACCTGGCCTTGCTGGCCTTCTCGACGGTCGCCCTCCTCCTGACCCGGACACCCCTGCCGGACAGCGCCCGCGAAGCCCTGGCGCACGTGGGCCTGGCCTGCGGCCCCCTGATCTGCCTGGCCGGCCCCGAGGCTGCCGGACCAGCCCCCCTGGTGCAGGCCCTGCTCGCCAACGGCCCGGGACTGGCCTGGCTGGCATGGTCCTGGCACACCCGCACCCCGGGATGGTTGGTGGCAGGTTCAGTCCTGCAGGTCCTCTTGAGCGCCACCCTCCAGATTCACCACGGTCACCCCGCGTTGGGACACACCCTGCCAGGACTCGTGGGCATGATCCTGATGACCCTGGGACTGGCTCTCCGAGCCGGCGGACAGACGGAGCCCTCCGCGACAGAGCCCGCCCTGGGACAGGACCGCAGCCCGAATCTGAAGCTCGGCCTGGTCCCCGCCTGGCTCTTTGCGGGCGCCGCCTGGGACGGAATTCTCTTCTCCATGCGTTGCCCCGAAGAGACCCGCATCCACCTCTGGGGCCTGTTCTGGCTGCTGCTGTGCGCACTGGCCCTCCTTCGCCGCTCTCGAAACCTGCAGGAGGGGCAGATCCTGGAGGCCTGCGCGTGGGTGTCGGCCCTGCTCTACCTGGCCCGGGCGACCCTGGCTCCCGGAGCATCCTTCCTGCAGGCCGACCTGCTGGTGGCCTCCGTCCTGCTGTCGGTCGGATGGTACCGGCCTCAACCCGCCTCCTTCATCCTGGGTTGGGGCCTGCTTGCCCTGGCCCCCGTGCAGGCAGAAGTTGCCGTCTTGAGCGATGGACCCCTCCCAGGTCGGGCAGGAATCGGGCTGGCCGTACTGGTGGCTGCCGCTGCCATGCTGGGCCCCGCGGCCCTCCGAGCCGGACGTGGTCTGTTGGCCGAAACCCTGGCGCCCCTGGCGCGAGTGACGGCCCTGGGCGCCGGCGTCCTGTCGCTGACCGAGACGAATCCGGATTGGGCCACGACAGGCCTGGTCGCTACCGCAATTGGCTTGTGGATCCAGGCCGCCCGGAAGCCCTCCCGGTTGGACTGGCACCTGGGGTTCCTGGCCGCCTGGGGCGCCTGGGCGACGCAACTTCAACACGCGGACATCACCACCGGGGAAGCCTGGTTGACCTTGCCTGCCCTCTGGCTTCTCTTCTGGGGAGAGCGTCACCGGGCTGAAGGCCAGCGCACCGTGGCCGACTTCCTGGCCGGTTCAGGCCTGCTCCTGGGCCTGGGGCCCAGCCTTCTGGCCACGGCCTGGGCCGGCCCGACCTGGCACGCGCTCTTCCTGGTTGCCGGGGCCCTGGCCTTGCTCCTGTTGGGAGTGGGACGCCGGGTCCGGGTCCACACCGTCGGCAGCAGCTTCGCCCTGCTGGCCGAGATCGCAATCCAGGCCTTGCAACTGGCCGCCCGCATGCCCTGGTGGTATGTGGCCTTGGCTGCGGGCCTCCTGCTGGTTGGGCTCGGCGTCCTGTTCGAGCGCCGACGGATGGAATTGCTTCGTGCCGGTCAGAGACTCTTCCAGGAGGTGTCTGCCTGGGAGTCTGCTCCGACCTGGGAAACCTCTGAGAGTCAGTCCACCGAGGAGGGCCGGGACGCTTCCCGTTCCCCCAGGTAGACCAGCACCTCGACCAGGCGCTCCAGCTCCTCCTGGTCCCGATAATGCAGCTCCAGGCGGCCCCGACCATTCGGCTTGCTCAGGATCCGCACTTCCGCCCCCAGGTCCCGTCGGAGTTGATCCACCACTTCCTGCCAGTTGGGATCCAACCCGGTCAACTGACGCGGCGCCTTGACCCCCTTGGGCGTCCCCTCCTGCAACCGGGCCACCAGCTCCTCGGCCTGACGAACCGAGAGCCCACGCTCGCGAATCTGCCGCCAGGCCGCCAGGCGTGCAGGCTCCCCTTCCAAGGCCAGGACCGTCCGCGCATGACCAGTGCTCAAGACTCCTGCCTGAAGATCCGCGCGCACCTCCTCAGGAAGGCTGAGCAGTCGAAGCGCGTTGGAGATCGCCGGCCGGCTGCAACCCAGACGCTCGGCCAACTGCTCGTGGGTCAGACCATGCTCGCGCAGCAGATAGGAGAAGGCCTGGGCTTCCTCGATCGGGTTGAGATCCTCGCGTTGAAGATTCTCGATCAGGGCGATCTCCAGCACCTGCTGGTCTGCAAGCTCCCGGACCAGTGCCGGAATCCTCTCCAGGCCGGCCAGCCGGGCCGCGCGACAGCGGCGCTCGCCGACGACCAGTCGGAAGCCCTCGGCGGCACGGGTCACCACCACGGGTTGGACCACCCCGTGCACCCGTACCGACTCGGCCAGCTCCGCCAGGCGCACTTCGTCGAAGTGACGACGCGGTTGCAGCGGATTCTCCCGCAGATCCTCCAAAGGAATCTCGAGCACTCCCAGTTCCCCGGAGGACCCCGCCAGGGCAGATGGACTATCTGGCAGGAGTGCGGACAGACCTCGTCCCAAGGCGCGCTTCTTCATTCTCATCCACCTCCCGAGCGAGTTCCAGATAGGCCCGGGCCCCCCGCGACCCGGAATCATACTCGATGACCGGCTTGCCGAAGCTGGGCGCCTCGGCCAGTTTGACGTTGCGAGGGATGACCGTGCGGTAGACCAGTGGTCCAAAGTGCCTGCGAACCTCCTCAGCCACCTGCTCAGACAGATTCAGGCGGCTGTCATATAGGGTCAAGAGCACCCCTTGCACGGCCAGGTCCGGGTTGAGATGCTCACGGACCATTTCGACCACCTGCATCAACTGCCCCAAGCCCTCCAGGGCGTAGAACTCACACTGGATGGGGACCAGGACGCCCTGCGCGGCGGCCAGGGCGTTCATGGTCAGGAGGCCCAGGCTGGGAGGGCAATCGATCAGGATGAAGTCGTAGGACTCCAGAAGGGGAGCCAGGGCCTTGGCCAGGCGCCTCTCGCGGGCCAGCGCCGACACAAGTTCGACCTCCGCTCCGGCCAGACGCAGGGTGGCGGGGACCAGGTCTAGACCTTGAATGGAGGTCCCCACCAGGACCGAGGTCACCGGCTTCGAGCCCAGAACCGCGTCGTAGATGCAGCACTCCAGGTCTGACTTCTCGATGCCCAGCCCCGAGGTCGTATTCCCCTGCGGATCCACATCGACCAGCAGGACCCGACGTCCCCGCCTGGCCAGCGCTGCGCCAAGGTTGACCGCGGTCGTGGTCTTCCCCACTCCGCCCTTCTGGTTGGTGATGGCCAGGATACGGGCCATGGACGCCTCCGGACCCCCGGGCGAAGGGTCTGACTCCAACGCCCCAGGAGATGTTTCACGTGAAACATTCTGGTAGGGACTTGAATCCCCTTCCCTCCCAAAACCGCTCCGGACATGCACCTTCCCCCACATGGGTGCATGCCCACCCACGATCATGCATCTCGAAGCCCGCCTCAGAAAGCAGCGCAGCCGAGAACTCGAGCTCAAGAATCATGCAAGGTTCCCCACCCCCATGCATGTGGCCCCACCGCCATGCACCGGGTCAGGCCCGGCATGGACACCACCCCTCGCCGTCAGGGCTCCACGGCGAGTCACAGGCAGCCTGGTTACAAAGGCTTGCGCTCGGGCACCCCGGCTCGTCGGGGAAAGCGATCGGCTGTCGGACGAACCTTCTCGACCACGCAGAGAACCCGTTCGCGGTCCAGGACCTGATAGGGAATCGACGTCTCCAGACGCCCCCCCAGTTGGCCCAGCGCGCGCCTGGCCGACTCGATCTCCTCAGCCAAGGCCGGCCCCTTATAGGCGTAGAGGCGCCCGCCCACGCGCAGCAGCGGCAGGGCGAACTCGACCAGGACTGGCAGACTGGCCAGTGCCTTGGCCACGACGGCGTCAAGAGTCGCGCGGAAGGCCGGTTCCCGCGCGACATCCTCGCACCTGCTCGACAGGACCTCCACCCGGTCGGCCAGCCCGAGAGCCTGGACCTGTTCTTCAATCCAGGTCACCTTGCGCCCCACGGATTCTACCAGGAACATCTTGCAGTCCGGGCGCACCAGGGCCAGAGGCAGGCCCGGCGCCCCGCCGCCGGAGCCAAGATCCGCAACCCTTCCCCCGACCGGGAGGTGGGCCGCCGCGCCCAACGAGTCCAAGATGAGCTCTCGAAGGACGTCCCCCGGGTCCCGCAGGGCTGTGACACCGCGGTCCCGGCCCTTCTCGACCAGGGCTGCATGAAACGCCGCCAGCCCGGCGGCAGACCCGCAGGGCAACCTCAGGCCAGCCCTGCCAGCCCACTTCTCGATCTCCTCCACCACGTTCAAGCCGCACCTCCGCAGATTTCTTCCCGAGCCGCTTGAAGGCGGCGCAAATGCACCAACAAGGCAGAGACATCGGACGGCGAGACCCCTGGAATGCGCCCCGCCTGACCCACGCACACCGGGCGAACGCGCCCCCACTTCTCCGCCGCCTCGGTGGAAACCCCGGCCAACCCCGAGAAGCACAGACCGTCCGGAATCGGCATTCCTTCCAGACGACGCACCTTGGCGACTTCGCGCACCTGTCGGGCGATATAGCCTTCATACTTCAGGCGGACCTCGACCTTGGCCTGAACGCGGGGGTCCAACGGAGCCAGACCCTCCCATTCGCGGAGGACAGCCAGTGAGGTCTCGGGTCTGCGCACCAGGTCCGCCAGGACGCACCCGGGTGCGACGGTTGCCTCCAGCCGAAGCGCCAGAGACTGTGCTTCCGCCTCCCCCACCCTGCGCTCCAGAAGGCGTCGGACCTCGCCCTCGCTGGCCAGGCTTCGCTCCTGGTAGGTCTGCCAACGCTCCGCGCAGACCAGACCCAGTCTTCGGCCCAAAGGAGTCAGACGCTCATCAGCGTTCTCCTGGCGCAGGAGAAGGCGATACTCCGCGCGGCTGGTGTGCATCCGGTAGGGTTCCCGGGTCCCGCGGCACACCAGATCATCCACCAGGACTCCCAGATATGCCTGATCCCGGTCCAAGAAGACCGGGTCCAGGCCACCCACGTGATGAGCCGCATTGAGACCGGCCAGGACCCCTTGGGCCGCAGCCTCCTCATATCCCGAAGTCCCGTTGATCTGCCCGGCCAGAAACAAGCCAGGAAGACCCCGCACCTGAAGACTGCGGTCCAGTTGCGTCGGGTCGACGAAATCATACTCGACGGCGTAGCCCGGACGCAGCAGATTGGCTCGGTGAAGCCCAGGAAGACTGCGGACCATCGCCACCTGGACCTCCAAGGGCATGCTTGTGGACACCCCTTGAAGATACACTTCCGGAGTCTGCAGACCCTCGGGCTCCAGGAACACCAGGTGGGTCTCCCGATCGGGAAAGCGGACAAACTTGTCCTCAAGCGACGGACAATAGCGGGGGCCAGCCCCGGAAATGCGCCCCCCATACAGCGGCGACCGATCCAGGTTGTCCAGCACCACGGTCCGAGTCCTCTCGGTCGTGCGCGTCAGATGGCACTCCACGTGCCTCAGGGGGACCTGAAGCGGCGAGAGGTCGGAGAAGGCCAGTCCATCGCAACTGCTCGGCAGGACATCGAGACTCCCGAAATCAATCGAGTCCCGGTGAATCCGAGGGCAGGTCCCCGTCTTGAGGCGGCCGACCCTCAAGCCAAGCGCCCTCAGGGAGCGGCCCAGGCCGTTGGCGGGTGGCTCCCCGGAGCGACCTCCCGGCATTCGGAGCCGGCCCATGTACAGCGTGGCTCCCAAAAAGGTCCCAGTGGCCAGAACGCAGGCCCCGGCCCGAAGAACCCGACCGGAGCGACAGCGCAGCGACAAGCCCCCTCTGGCATTGGCCTCGAGACCCTCGACCAGGTCCGCCAGGACCTCCAGACCGGGCTGAGCTGACAAGGCCGTGGCCAAGCGACTCGAGTAGACCGGGCTGTCCGCCTGCGCTCGCAAGGCTTGCACCGCTGGGCCCTTGCCCGTGTTCAGGTTCCGGATGTGAATCTGGGTGGCGTCGATCGCACGTGCCATCTCTCCACCCAGGGCGTCGACTTCCCGCACGAGGTGGGCTTTGGCTGGTCCCCCGATCGAAGGGTTGCAGGGAAGTCGCGCGACCTGGGAGGGATTGGGCGTGATCAAGAGGACACGGCAACCAACACGCGCGGCCGCCAAGGCCGCCTCGCATCCCGCGTGCCCCCCTCCAACCACCACCACGTCAGCCGAGATCATGTGGAACCCCATGTTTCACGTGAAACATTCCTCTCGTTCAGAACCGAGCACCCCATTCCGCCAACTCACGGAAAAAGGGAGCGACCGCGACCCTACTTGCCAAGACAGAAGGTCGAGAAGACCTGCTCTAGGACCTCATCGGTCACGTTCTCCCCCGTGATCTCCCCCAAAACCGAGACAGCCAGTCGCAGGTCGACGGCCAGGCAGTCCCAGGGCATTCCCTCTTGCAGACCGTTCTCCAAGGACTCGAGATGCTCCCTCGCCCGAACCAGAGCCTGCCACTGCCTGTGGTTCACCGACAGGGCACCGGCCGCCCGCCCGGCGCCCGCGCGGGTCGCAGCCTCGAGAAGGGCTGCCCGGACAGAGGTGGCTTCCTCCGGGCGCAACAAACAGGTTGGAACGACAGCGTCACAATGAAGTCTGTCTTCCAGGTCCCGAACACCCAGACGTTGAGGCAGATCCCGCTTGTTCAGAACCACCACGGTCGGAACCCGCCGCGATGCCTCCGAGAGGAGTTCCAGACCCCGGGGCCACGGAAGGCTGGAGTCGAGGACGACGACCAGCATCTCGGCCTGACCGACGACCTGTCGGCAGCGGTTCATCCCCAGACGCTCGATGGGGCCACCTCCCGGGCGAAGACCAGCGGAATCGACCAGACGCAAACAGTGCCCTCCGAAGTGGACGGGGCGCTCCAGAAGATCCCGCGTCGTCCCCGGGTGCGCGGTCACCAGGGCCCGCTCCTCGCCCAGCAGCAGATTCCACAGCGTCGACTTCCCGGCATTCGGTGGTCCGACCAGGACTGTCAGCAAACCCTCCCCACTGGCTCTTCCCTCCAGAGCCCCGGCCAGGAGGCACTGCAAGGCGTCGCGAGCCCGACTTAGGCGACCCGCCACCTGCCCCCCCGTCATTCGAGGCACCTCGTCGCCAAAGTCAAACTCGGCCTCCCAGAAGGCCATCCACTCCAGAAGTTCCTTCCGGAGTGAGGCGACCTGCTTGGAAAGGGCTCCTTGGAGCCCCTCGGCAGCAAGCCGCGCGGCCCCGGCCGAACCCGCCTGGATCAACGCCAGAACAGACTCCGCCTGCCCCAGGTCGATCCTCCCGGACAGGAAAGCCCTCAAGGTGAACTCCCCGGGCGTGGCCAGGCGTGCTCCGCGCGACACGCAAGAATCGAGCACCAGTCCAGGAACCACCAGGCCGCCGTGGCAGTGGATCTCCCCCACGTCCTCCCGGGTGTAGGAGCGTGGGCCCTTCATCAGAACCGCCAGGACCTCATCCAGGAGCTGATCCGTTGCCGAGAATGCCTGCCCCACGTAAAGCCTGTGGGATTCCCACACCCCCTCGCCTCGAGCGCGCCGCACGACCTGGGCCAGGATGGCCTCGGCTCGAGGACCGCTCAAACGAACAATGGCCACCCCTCCCTCTCCGGGAGGTGTGGCCACGGCGACAATCGTCTCGTCGCAGGAACCCCAGGGACCAGTCAATGTCTCAACGGCGCTCCCGACGGGGAGCCACAATCACGCAACGGTCGGGCTCGTCCCCCTCCGAGAAGGTGGTCACGGAGGCATTGGTCGACAAAGCGAGGTGAATCACCCGCCGGTCTCCCGCAGTCATCGGCTCCAGGGCGATCTCCTGCCCTTCACGCAGAGCTTCGTTGGCAGTCCTCTGGGCCAGACGCCGCAACCGGGACTCGCGGCGTTCGCGGTAACCCTCGATGTCGACGATGATCTTGTGCTCAACCAGGCCGCGCCGTGAGTTGATGACCCCGACCAGATACTGCAAAGCTTCCAGGGTGCTCCCATGGCGGCCGATCAACGCCCCAAGTTCGGCCCCCTCAACGAAGTAGCGGACGTGGTCCTCGCGCTCCTCCCACTCGATCTCGACGTCCTTGAAGCCCATCTTCGTGACGACCTCGTACAGCAGGTCGGCCACGGGATCATCCGCTTCCTCAGCCTCGTCTCCGGACGGCGCCTCATCCTCGAGATCCCCTTCCAGGTCGTCGTCCGACTCGTCCTCAAGGTCCTCCTCAAGGTCGTCGTCCGACCCGTCCTCGAGGTCCTCCTCAAGGTCGTCGTCCGACTCGTCCTCGAGGTCTTCCTCAAGGTCGTCGTCCGACCCGTCCTCGAGGCCCTCCTCAAGGTCGTCGTCCGACTCGTCCTCGAGGTCTTCCTCAAGGTCGTCGTCCGACTCGTCCTCGAAGTCTTCTTCCAGATCTCCCTCGAAATCGTCTTCGAACTCTTCCTCCGGACCGTCCGCAAACTCGTCCTTGCGGGGCTCCACGGATTCAGGCATGATGTCTTCCTCCCGACTGGACTCCGACTAGGCGGTCACCGCCGCCTGTGGGGTCCGCAAAATCATCGACTGCTGCACGATCGTCAGGAGCGAGAAGACGCTCCAATAGAGGATCAGGGCGCAAGGCCAGTTGTAGGTCCACATCATCCACGAGAACAGCACGGTCATCCACACGGCCAGTTGCTTCTGCTGGTTGGGCTGACTGGACTGGGTCGGGGTCAACCGCTGCGACAGATACATGGTCAACCCGTAGAAGAGGATCATCGGCAGATCCCTGCCCGCCAGGCTTGATGCCAGGTAGTCCGGGAAAAGAGCCTGCAGGGGTCCCGGGTGGATCCACATGAAGTAGGCGTTCTCGAAGAGATGCTGATCCATCATGATGGCGCGCCAGATCGCGAAGAGGATCGGCATCTGGATCACCATCGGCAGGCAACCCGCCATCGGGTTGACGTTGTGCTGCCGCATCATCTCCATCTGCTTCTGCTGGGAAAGCTGGGGGTCGGACTTGTACTGCTCCTGGATCTTCTGAAGCTCGGGCTGGATGCGCTGCATGTCCGCCATCGCCTGGTACTGCTGCTTGGTCGGATAGTACAGGACCAGCTTCATCAAGACAGCAAACAAGACGATCGCCAGGCCATAAGAATGGGTGAAGCCCTCCAGGCTGCGGAGGACCGTGATCATCACATGGGCCAGGGCGTCGAACATTCAGGAACTTCCTCTCCGGAACCATCAGGGGACAGGATCGTGACCCCCAGGATGAAATGGGTGACAACGACCCAACCGGCGCGCTGCCATCCATCCGCCCTTCAAGAATCCATGGCGGAGGATGGCCTGTCGGGCATATTCTGAACACGTCGGCGTGAACCGGCAGACCGCCGGGGTGTAGCGGGACACAGCCTGGTACATCGTGATCAGGAGGACCGCTCCCCGACTGAACAAGCCGGGGCGGAGACCTCCCGAATCAGGTTTGCCCGTTCCGCCAAGCTGAGAAACGTCTTCTCCAGAACCTGGAAGGCCGCACCCAGGGCCGCAGGACGGGCCAGAAGTATCAAGTCCCATCGGGTGGCAAGCTTCTCCTGGTTCAAGCGATAAACCTCTCGCAGACGCCGTCGCACGCGGTTGCGGACAACCGCCGACCCGAGCTTCTTGCTGACGCAGAAGGCCACGCGACGCCCGGGCCGTGGGCGCTTGAGAAAATACAGAACCAGGTGCTGCGCCGCCACTGATCGCCCCTGACGAAAGACCCGATCGAAGTCCCTGGGTTTCGTGAGGGTCCTCAAGGCGATCAGAGACCGACGCTAAGCCGAAAGACGCTTGCGTCCCTTCCGACGGCGACGAGCCAGAACTCCGCGCCCACCCGGGCTGGACATCCGCGCAAAGAACCCATGGTTGCGCTTCCGGCGCAGACGCTTGGGCTGATAGGTCCGCTTCATGAGTGGTTCCTCCAGAAGTCTCCAGCCAGGTCGTGCATCCTCCCCGGCAGGAATAAAAACAAAAACTGAGCCGCGCTTGCTCTCGCAGCCCAGAAAGTATAGGCCCCCGGGAAAACCCTGTCAACATGGGTCTCCTCCCCTGAATCCGCCGCCTGTCT
>DIWH01000006.1 GCA_002423485.1 Candidatus Xenobium occultum
AGCGCACCTCCACGCCCTGAGGCACCACCCCCGGCACCGGCTCCGCCCAGGCCCGCGGCCAGCGCACCTCCACGCCCTGAAGCACCACCCCCGGCACCGGCTCCGCCAGGGCCAGCAGCCAGCGCACCTCCACGCCCTGAGGCACTACCCCCGGCACCGGCTTCACCCAGGCCAGCCCCCGGCGCCCCGCCGCAAACCGAGGCTCAGCGCCCGGCACCGGCTTCACCCAGGCCAGCCCCCGGCGCCCCGCCGCAAACCGAGGCTCAGCGCCCGGCACCGGCTCCACCCAGGCCAGCCCCCGGCGCCCCGCAGAAGACCTCCTGGCAGGGATCGCGACCGGGCGACCCGCCTCGTCCCGCTCCGCCGGGGTCAGAACCTCCTCGCCCCGCGGTTGGCCCAGCCTCCCCCCGGGTCTCTTCCGCCTTGGGAGGCGCCGGAACCGCCGGTTCTCCTCCGTCCAAGCCACCCAGGGAGGCGCCACGCCCTTCGGGCCGACCCAAGGACCAGGTGCCGGCCCCACCGCCCTCGCGCTCTTCCAGCCGGGTCTCTGCCATCCCGCCGCCAGGCCGCGAGCCGGAGCGATCCGAGCGATCGGCCCGATCGACCCCCAGGACTCCTGGCCCGGCAGATGGGGGCACCATCCGCGTGACCACCCGGGATCTGGATCCTCAAGGCACCCGGAGCCGACGCCGCTGGCTGGTGGGCACGCTGCTGGTCCTGCTGCTGGCTGGCGGGGCTGGCCTGCTCTGGCATTTCGTCCTGGGCGTCCCTCGAGGCACGGTGGTCCTGGATCTCCCCGGGGTGGCCAAGGCCTCGGTGACCGTCGTGAAGGACGGTCGCGAGGGGCGCAAGGTAGACTTCCAGGACGGACAGGCCAGAGTCCGGCTTCCCAAGGACCAGGATCTGGAGCTGGTCGTCTCTGCACTGGGCTACCTCCCAAAAACCATCCCCGTCCGCCTGTCTCCTGAAGAGGACGAGAAGACCGTTCCCGTCGAGATGACAGGGGCGCCCGGCAAACTGGCCATCACCGTCAAGGCGCCGGGACTGCAGGGAGAGGTCTCGCTGGTGGTCCAGGATGGTTCCCGGAAGATCCCGGGCAAGACCAGCACCGGAACGGTGGAGCTGGAGGTTCCGACGGGACGTAGCCTGACCGTCCAGGCCACGGCCCCGGGGTACGTCTCCCAACCCACCCGCGTGACCCTCGACCCCGCCACGGGATCGGCCTCGCTGGACCTGAAGATGGTCCCGGATCACGGCACCCTCCAGGTCGCCCTGCAAGGCCAGGGCCTCGCGAACGCCAAGGGGACCATCCGGGTCCTGGATGGAACTAGGGAACTGGCCAAGGCGTCCATTGCAGACGCCAGCAAGGCGCTGCAGAAGCTGCCCCTGGGCAAGAACCTGACGGTGAAGGTCTCGACAAACCTGCATCTGCCGGGGCAGGCCTCCGCCCGACTGACTCCGGAGGCCCCCCGCTCCAAGGTCACGCTGTCCCTTCAACTGGCCCCACGCCTGAAGATCGACACCGTCCCCTGGGCCACCGTGCTGGTCGGCGGTGCCCAGGCCGGCCAGGCCGACGCCGATGGAGTCTTGACCCTGACCGAGAAGCACCTCAAAGAGCTGGGTCGTCAATACGAAGTCAAGGCCTCTCGAGACGGATTCAAGACCGCGACCCGCACCGTCAAGGCCACCCCAGGCCAGAGCACCCTCTCACTGGCGCTGACCCCTCTGCCTCAGCCGACCTGGTCTGAGGGTGGATCGGGCTATTCCAGCGGCGGCTCGGGCAGCTACAGCGGTGGAGGAGACTCTGGTGGCGGGGGTTCGTCCAGCAGCTCGGGAGGTGGCGGTTCGTCGGCTGGAGGCTCCGGCTCTGCGGCCAGCCCCCCCTCCACTCCGGCAGGCTCGACCGGCGGGGGTTGGGGCAGCGTCCAGGTTCCTGGCGAACACTGACCCTTCAACCCTGCCCCCTCGGGGGGTTGGCATCGGTCTGCCCCTGGCGGCTCAGGCCGCCGGACTGGGTGTCGGCTCGGGCTTGAGCGGCCGGACCACGGGCGAAGAATAGCGCAGGTCGATCACCACCACGGGCCGGGCCTCAGATTTCAGGCGGTCGGTCAGGGCGCGCAGGACATGCATCTTGTAGTTCATTCCCTGAACCGGCCCCACCTTGATCACGACTGGCGTCCCAAGGAACCTGGTCTCGACGGAGATCGAACGGGTCTCATCCAACATGTAGGCCGTCGCCGGAGCTGGAAGATTGGGTTCCAACCACTGCTGAGCCTTCAGGACCAGTCGGATCGGGGTGGGGTCGATCCGTCCTTGGGTCGCTTCCAGGGTTGCGAGTTTGAGCCTGGGCAACGATTGGCGACCGGAGGACGGTCCCAGGAGGACCCCCTCGGCATCCACCTCGAACCAGGTTCCCTGAGTTCCGGACACCAGCAGAACCGGATGCCGCTCTTGCACCTCCAGCAGGACGCGGCCCGGAATCGTCAGGGAGACCTCCGCGCTGCGAACCTCACGCAATCCTTGCAGGCGTCGAGTGATCCGCCGGGGCGACAGGGCCCAAAGATAGGACCCTTGAGGCAGGGCTGCCTGGCGGAGGATGGCTGTCCGCGTCAATCGCACGTTCCCACGGACCTGCACCTCCTGAAGCCGGAAGAGGTGGGAGGAGAGAAACAGCGCCTGAGCCACGAGGAAGAGCAGGACCAGGGAGATCCTGCGAACCGTGCGTCCCCTGCCCTGAGCAGGCCGGGCGACCCCGCGTCGAATCAAACGACGCCTGCGAGGTCCCGCGGTTTCTGACGAGGCCCCCAATGGCGGCGAGAGGTTCAACGGCCACCTCCCGCGGGGGCCATCCTCGACACCAAGGAGCTCTTCACCGCAGCGCCGGATCCGACAGGTGCTCTTTGAGGTCCCGGGCGCACTTCCAGATGTCCCCGGCTCCGAGACACACGACCACGTCCCCGGGGCGGCATTCCCGCGCCAGGAACTCGCAGACCTCCGGGGGACCAGGCGTATGGAAGACCTCTGTCGGGCGACCATGCCGACGGATGCCCTCGATGAGCCCCTCAGCGCTGATCCCGGGGAGGGGGCTCTCTCCAGCGGAATAGATGTCGGTCATCAGGAGGAAATCCGCCTCCTCAAAAGCGCTGCAGAACTCATGTGCCAGGAAACGGGTCCGCGAGTAGCGATGCGGCTGGAAGACCGCAAAGACCCGACGGGCTCCTCCGGTGTGGGCGGCGTGGATCGCTGCCCGAACCTTGCTGGGGTTGTGCGCGTAGTCATCCACGACCGTGATCCCGTGATAGGTGCCCACGACCTGGAAGCGACGCCGCACTCCCTGGAAGGAGGCCAGCACACGGGCCACGGCGGGGAAGTCCAGCCCCACCTCCAGTCCGATAGCGACCGCCACCAAGGCATTCTGCACGTTGTGACGGCCCGGGACCCGCAGCACGAGTTCCCCGAGTTCCTGCCCCCGCAAGAACACCCGACTGCGCGAACCATAGTCGGCCAACTCGATCCCGGTGGCCACCAGGTCCGCACCAGGTTCCAGGCCGTAGGTCAGGATGGGGCGATGGACCTCGGGAATCAAAGCTCGGATGCGCGGATGGTCGTGGCACAAAATGACCCGCCCATCCTCGGGGACCCGGTGCATGAACTGGACGAAGAGCTTTTCAACCAGCTTCCGGGTCCTCTCATAGTCATACCCGCAACCACAGAAGGCGGAGGTCGAAAGGTTCACGTCCGGGTCAACGCTCGTCACCACGGCGATCCGGGGTGACAAATCCAGGAAGGAGGCATCCGACTCGTCGGCCTCGGCCACCAGGTGGTGGCCCGTGCCGAGCTTGGCATTCGAGCCGATGTCGTTGAGTTCTCCACCGATGATGACGGTGGGCTGGAGCCCGTTGCGCTCCAGGACCGTGGCCACCATCGAAGTGGTCGTGGTCTTGCCGTGCGTCCCCGCCACGGCCACCCCGACCCGCTCCTGCATCAGGTGGCTGAGCATCTGCCCGCGCTGCATGATGGTCAGGCCGGCTTCCTGGGCAGCCAAGAGTTCCGCGTTGTCGGCCGGGACCGCAGAGGAGACCACCAGGACGTCGGCCCCGCGAATGTTCTCGGGTGAATGCCCCTGGCAGATCCGGGCCCCAAGGGTCTCGAGATCTCGCGTGATACGCGAAGCCTTCAAATCGGAGCCGGACACGGAATAGCCCATCTGCAGGAGGACACGGGCGATCCCGCTCATCCCGATGCCCCCGATTCCCACAAAATGAGCCTGCTTGAACTCGATCATCCGTGTCCCCTTTCCTTGCTGCCCGCCCCTGTCTTTCCACCTGCTGCAGCGGCTTCTTCCCACGGTCCGCCCAACTGTTCCAGGGCGACCTGGACCACGCGAGCCGCTGCCTCAGGCCTTCCCAGGGCAGCGCTTGCCAAAGCCATGTCCTGCAGTCGCTTGGGGTGGCTGAAGAGTTCCGCCACCACCCCCTGAAGGCCTTCCTCGACCTGTTCGTCAGACAGGACCCCCGCAGCCCCGCGCTCGGCCAGGAGGGCTGCGTTGTGATCCTGGTGACGCTCGGCCGCGAAGGGATAGGGCACCAGGATCGCGGGCAGGCCGCGCGCCGTGATCTCGGCCAGGGTGGTCGCTCCGGCCCGGCAGACGACCAGGTCGGCCGCCGCATACAGCTCCGCGATGTCCTCCTGGTACCCGATGGGCCGGTAGTCCAGAGGACCTTCGCCGGTCCGCCCCGTCGTCCGGCAGACCACCTCCTCCAGATGCTTGGGGCCCGTCAGGTGCAGAACCGTCCAATCCTTGGAGCGCCAAGCGGCCAAAGCCTGGATGACTGCCCGGTTCAGGCTGGCGGCCCCCTGGCTGGCGCCGGTCACCAGCAGGCAGAGGCGGCCTTCAGGGAGGCCCAGGGCGTGGCGGGCCTGCGTGCGGTCCCGGGTGAGGATGTCCTGGCGAATCGGATTGCCGGTCACCTCGATCCGCTCCTCGGGAAGCCCGAACCGACATCCAGGAAAGCTCACGCACACCTTCCTGGCGAAGCGCGCCAGAAGACGAATGGCCTTCCCGGGGATCGCGTTCTGCTCCATCAGGATCGAAGGAATCCGAAGCAGGGCTGCGGCCAGGACCACCGGAACGCAGACGTAGCCACCGCTGCCGACGACCAGGTGAGGGCGTTCCCGATGCAGCAGGACCAGACTCTCGACCAACCCACAGGCTGTCGTGCAGGCCGCCTTCAGGGCTCCGAGCAGTCCGCCTCCCAGACCCCGTGCGCGGACGAAGGTGATGGGGAAGCCGTGGTCCGGGACCACCTTCGCACCCAGGCCGCCGGGAGTCCCCACGAAGAGCACGCGCCCACCGGCGTCGCGAAAGCGCTCGGCCACGGCCAGGGCCGGGTACAGGTGCCCCCCGGTTCCCCCTCCCGCCAGCACCACCCGCAGGCCCCCTTCCGGCTTGCGGCGACCAGCGCGCTCTTTGGCTTCCTGCATGGTGGTACCGCGACTCTCCAACAACGCCTCGCCGACCTCCGGGCCGTCACGGGGAAGGCCGTGGCTTCGGTTGAATCCTACGAAATCCTGCCCTCTCGGAGGGCCCAGGAGCTGCCGGTCACAGCAGGCCAGGACCGGATTGGAGAATTTTCATCCTCCTGCGGGCCCGTTCCTTCCGCTCCGCCCCCACGCTAGGAGTCTGTGTGAGTATCCGGACCGAGCATCGCCGAGGGATCTTGTGCACCCCGCAAGGCGCAAAAAGTCGTGGTTTGCTGGAGGCAAATGAGACTTTTTGCAACACAGCGGGGGTGCAAGAGACCCGGCGAGGCGACCGACGCGGTATTCACACAGGCTCCTAGCCAAAGCGACTTGCCTGGAGGAGAACCAGATGTTGCCAATCCAACAGCCAGGACATGGCGATCAGGAATCCAGCGTCCGCACCCGCTTGAGGTTGCGGCGCAGACGCTCGCGTTCGGCTCGGGCCGCCGGATGGAAGGGCAGGCGATCGGTCAGGCGGGGTTCCACCACGGGCTGGGGAAGTCCTGAGCGGGACCTCCCAGGACGAGCCTGGGCCACAGAGGCCTCCCATTCACCCGTTGATACGGATCGGACCTGCTCCTCGTCAGAGGTGGCCAGAGTCGATCCACGCCTCATCCGACGTCGCGACTTGTTCTCCCGAGGCGCGGACTGGGATTGCCGACTGGTGTGATCCGCGATGTTGAGCAGGATGCCCATGCCCAGCAGGGTGACCAGCAGAGAGCTGCCGCCGTAGGAGAGGAAGGGCAGCGGGATCCCCGTGCTGGGGATGCTGCTGGTGACGACCGCAATGTTGATCAAAGCCTGGATGACCACCTGGAAGGTGATTCCCACCGCCAGCAGCGACAGGTAGGGGCGCCGACAGTTCACGGCCAGACGCAGACCGCAATAGCCCAGGACACAAAACAGCATGAACAGCCCCAACGCCCCGACCAGGCCCATCTCCTCGCTGTAGATCGCAAAGATGAAGTCGGTGTGCTGCTCGGGCAGATAGTTGAACTTCTGATGAGAGAACCCGAACCCGCGCCCCCAGATCCCGCCCGAGGCCACGGCCATCAGGGAGTTGCACAACTGATATCCATCCTTCAGGGGGTCGGCGAAGGGGTCGAGGAAGACCTTCCAGCGGTCGATCCGGTAGGGCTTGGCGATGGTCATCCCGACGATCAGGAGCACCCCAAGAAGGCTCATGATGCGGAGGTCGCGCCAACTGGCCCCAGCGGCGAACAGCATGGCCATCATGGTGGCCACGACCACCAGGGCCGTGCTCAGGTCCGGCTCCCGTTCGATCAGGAGGGCCGCCAAGAGGACCAGGATCCAGGACGGGGCGATGGACAGCATCGAGTGGACGCGGGTTCGATGGCGAGCCAGGTAGTCTGCCAGATAGAAGACCACCGCCAGCTTGGCCAGCTCGGCAACCTGGAACTGAAATGGCCCCAGGACGAACCAACGGCGGGCCCCGTTGATCTCGGTGCCCAGCACCAGGACGGCAGCCAGCACCAGCAGCATCAGGAACATCGTGGGCAGGCTGAGGAACGTCCGCCAGCGCAGCAGATCGATCCGCCGCACGGCGCACAAGGCGACCAGGCCCACCACCATGGCCCCCAACTGGCGATTCAGGAAGAAGAAGGGATCGCGGTTGAAGTCGCTGGTCGAAGCGGTCATCACGACGGAGGCAGAAAAGACCGAGAGCACCCCCAGGATGCTCAGGATGACGGTGACCCAGAAGATGGGTCGCCCCAATGAATCGCGCAGGGGTTTCACGTCGTCGCACCCTCCGTCGGACCGACCCTTGGAATGGGCCTTGCAGTCGGAGTCTCGTCCCTGAAAGGATCAGCCAGCAGTGCCGGGACGGACCTCACCCAGTCGTCGAACAGCCTGGGCGAAGAGCCTTCCCCGTTCCTCCGCATTGCGGAACATGTCGAAACTCGCACAGGCCGGCGACAACAAGACCACGTCTCCGGGTTGAGCATTTTTCCATGCGACGTCCACTGCTTCCTGCAGGGAGGAACACGAGATGATGCTGCTCATGCCCGCGGCCCGGGCGCTGTCGGCGAGGCGACCCGCGGCCTCGCCCAGGACCAGCAGGGTGCGCGCATGCCGTGCGATGCAGCGGCCGAGCTCCGAAAAGTCGGTTCCCTTGTCCTTGCCCCCGGCAATCAACAGGACGGGGGCCTGATAGGACTCCAGGGCCGCCTGCACCGAGCCAGGATTGGTCCCCTTCGAATCATCGACGAAGAGCACCCCGCCTGGTCGGCCCACCTCCTCCATCCGGTGATGCAGCGGCGTGTGAACCTCCAAGGCCGAGCGGATGGCCTCGGTGGGAACACCCAACCAACGCGCCACGGCCACCGCGGCCAGGCTGTTGGCCAGGTTGTGCGGGCCGGGAAGGCCGGGGAACCCCCAGTCGAAGAGGCGCTCGGCCCCAGAGCGACCGCGATACCAGAGGGCCCCTTCCTGATACCAGGCTCCCTGCGTGACGGGACCCCGGGCCGAAAAGCGCAGGACCTCCGGGCAGGCTGGCCGATCGGGGGTCGGAAAACCAGGAAGCCAGCCGGGCAGCCGGCCAGATTCCAGAAGGTCGGCCACTCGCGCTGCCTGGGGATCATCCGCGGAGATCACGGCGACATCCTGAGGACCCTGCCGTGCGAAGAGGCGCGCCTTGGCCGCGAAATACTCCTCCAGGTCCGCGTGACGATCCAGGTGGTCCGGGGTGAGGTTGGTCAGGACGGCAACCCGGGGCTGAAAGGCGTGGACCGTCTCCAACTGGAAGCTGGAGACCTCGGCCACCACGTAGCCTCCGGGCGGGGCCTGGGCCACCTCTCCGACCAGGGGGTTGCCGATATTCCCCGCCAGAATCGAGCGTTCTCCCAACATCCGATCGATCAGGGTGACCGTGGTGGACTTGCCGTTGGTCCCCGTGACCGCGATGAAGGGAACCCCCGACAGTCTCCAGGCAATTTCCACCTCGCCCATCACGGGAACCCCCTGTTGGCGGGCCTGCTTCACCAGAGGATGGTGCACCGACACGCCCGGGCTCAGGACGACCAGGTCGGCTTGGAGGACCTTGTCGGAATGCCCCGCCACTTCCACCTCGACGGGCAGGTCGCCGAGTTCGTCCAGAACCGACCGCAGGTCCTCGCGGGTGCGGCTGTCACTGAGCAGGACCCGGGCGCCCCGACTGGAGAGCTCCCGGGCCAGCGCCAGCCCACTGCGGCCCATTCCCAGAACCGCAACGCTCATGTCGTTGAAGTTCACGGAATCCCTCCCAGGTGGGCCAGAAGACCGGCCACGGCCAGGACCAGGCCCACCAGGATGAAGCGGACGGTGACCTGGACCTCGTGAAGTCCCCCCAGTTCAAAATGATGATGCAGGGGACTCATGCGGAGGATCCGACGCCCTCCGGTCGACTTGAACCAGGCCACCTGCAGGATCACCGAAGCCGCCTCCGCCACGAAGACCCCCCCGATCATGACCAGCAGGAACTCGGTGCCGGTCAACAGGGCCAGCGCCGCCAGGGCGGCACCAAGACCCAGCGATCCGGTATCCCCCATGAAGACCCGGGCCGGGAAAGCGTTGAACCACAGGAAACCGAGGCAGGCTCCGGCCAGGCCCACGGCCGCCACGGCCAGATCGGGGTGCCCGGAGCACGCCGAGACCACACCGAAGGCCAACAAGGCCACCGCGCTGGTGCCGGCCGCCAACCCGTCCAGGCCATCGGTCAGGTTCACGGCGTTCATGGTGCTGGTCGTCACCAGCAGGGCTGCCAGCCAGACCAGCCAGGCCCCCGCCACAAACCCCAGGAGCGGCACGCTGAGGCCCGGCTCGGGCCGGGTGGCCACCAGCCACGCTCCCAGCCCCAAACCCAGGAGGCCCTGCGCGAACAGCTTGTCCCGTGCGCGCAGACCCAGGTTCCGCCTCTTGAGCACCTTGTTCAGGTCGTCCACCATGCCCAGGGCGGCACCGACCAGCACAACCAGGCGGAAGACCAGCAGATCCCAGGAAGGCTCACGCCACCACAGGCCGGCCACCAGACCAGCCGTGAGCAGGATCAGACCGCCCATGGTCGGCGTGCCGGCCTTGAGTTGGTGTTCCTGGGGGCCCTCCGCACGGATCACCTGACCCCAGCCGTGGTTCCGAGCCCATCCCAGATAGACGGGCATGCCCGCCACCGTCAAGCCAATCCCCAGAAGCCCGGCGCAGGCCGCCTCTCGCCAAGGAAGATCGGTCATCGCTCTTGCACTCCTCGCAGACGTTCGGCGATCACGTCCAGCCCGATTCCTCGGGACGCCTTGATCAGCACGGCGTCCCCCGCGCGCACCTCGGCCCGCACAACACTCCAGGCTTCCTCGCGCCCTGGGGTCCAGTGGACCGTGGGAACCCCGGCCAGGCGAGCGGCCCGCGCCAGAACCCGGCTGCGGGCCCCCACCGCCACCAGGACGGTGACTCCCGTCCGCGCCACGGCCTCCCCCACCTCGCGATGAAAGTCCTCCTCGGCCGACCCCAGTTCGAGCATGTCGCCGAGAACCGCAACCCGTCGGCCCTGGGCACCCGAGAGGACTTCCAGGGCCCCCTTCATCGAGGAAGGAGCCGCGTTGTAGGAATCATTGAGAAGCGTGGTCCCATCGGGCAGATGCAGAACCTCGGTTCGCAGTCCGGAAGGCCGGAAGCCGGCCAGGGGCTCCGACACCTCCTCACAGGTCAACCCGAGCTCGCGGGCAGCAGCCAGCGCCGCCAGGAGATTGGAAACGTTGTGTCGTCCCGGCAGACCGAACCGGACCTTTGAGATCCCCTCGGGATGGCGAACCTCGACGTCGCTGCCTTCCAGGCCCAAGGGGTGGACCCGGACGGCCGTCCAGTCCGCCGGGCCCTCGCCGGAGAAGGTCAGCACCCGCCCCCGGGCGTGAGCCGCCATCCGCTGGAAGAAGAGGCTGTGACGGGGAAGGATGGCCACGCCCGACTCCGGCATCTCATCGAGCAGTTCGGCCTTGGCGTCGGCGATGGCGTCGCGCGACCCCAGGAACTCCAGGTGGGATTCCCCGATATGGGTGATGATCCCCACTCGAGCCGGGGCCAGGCGGGCCAGCTCGCGGATCTGCCCGGGTCCCCGCATGGCCATCTCCAGGACGACCAGTTCGTGCTGCGGCTGCAGCTCCAGCAAGGTCCGGGGCACCCCGACCTCGTTGTTGAAATTCAGACGGGTGCAGTGGACCTGAAAGCGGACCCCCAGAAGGGAGGCCAGCAAATCCTTGGTCGTGGTCTTGCCCACCGAGCCTGTGACCGCCACCACCGGGATCCCCAGGCGCCGAAGGTTCTCGCGGCCCAGCGCCTGGTAGGCCTCCAGGCCGTCGCGCACCCGAATCAGACGGTCGGCCGACAGCCCCTCCGGGATCTCGTCGCGAGCCCACAGCGAGGCGGCTGCTCCGGAGGCCAGGGCCTGATGGACGAACTCGTGACCGTCGAAGCGCTCCCCGCGCAGGGGCACGAAGAGCGCCCCCGGCAGGACGTCGCGGGTGTCGGTGCAGATGGCAGAGAAGAGCGGAGTCCCCGACCAACCATGACCGGGGACCCCTCCGGTGGCCCGAAGGATCTCATCAGAAGTCCAGGCGCACACGAGGTTCAGCCTGGGAGGCCGACGGCGATCTCGGCTTCGCTTCGGACCCGATGCAGGTCCCAACGGACCACGGGACGCATCCCCGGGGGCCGGTCAGCCCGCCGGAAAGGGCGCGAGCGGAGGGCCTCGATGGCGCATTCGACGTCGTCGAAGCGAATCGTCCGGTCCCGGAAAATCTGCGAGGTCTCGTGCCCTTTGCCGGCCACCACCACGGTATCTCCGGAGCGCGCCCCGTGGATGGCCTCACGGATGGCCTCGGCCCGGTCTGCGAGGACCTCGACCTGGGCCTTTCCATGCCGGGCTCCCTCCAGGATCTGGGCCAGGATGGCCTGAGGATCCTCGGTTCGTGGATTGTCCGTCGTCAGGACCACGCGGTCGGCCAGGCTGGCTCCGATCTCGCCCATGAGGGGACGCTTGGTGCGATCCCGGTCCCCCCCGCAGCCGAAGACGGCGGTCAACTGCCCGGAGGTGATGTCCCGAGCTGACCTCAGGAGGCTGGCCAGCCCGTCGGGCGTGTGGGCGTAGTCCAC